>CAYXEC010000001.1:0-91541 GCA_964463855.1 uncultured Verrucomicrobiales bacterium
CAGGTGCCGTGCTTGGAATTGAGCAGCCGGCAAAAGTGGTTCTGGTTGGGGCTGGCGTGGCCCGGATTGAATTGGGCGTTGTCTGCCTGGATGATCACAAGGGGTAGCCCCGTCGCCTTGCGGAACGAATCCTGACATATCTGATAAAAGGGGGAGGCCTTCAGCCTTTCGATCAGATTGTCTTGTGGTGTTGGGGAGGAGTCCATTGTGCTTGGAGGCAACACTGGAATTGAGGCCCGGCCATGAGGTCAATGAGAGGGTCCAAGTCGAGCATTATCAATGCATAGTGGACTCTAACCTAGCAGTCGGGGGTGCCAGATCAAGAAGAAACGGTGATGCCGGGAAAAAGCGCAAGAGTGCAATATATGGGAAGTCTATGACAATTGATGGTGAGTCTGGGATGGATGAAGGGTGTAGGCTGGAGCCGGGTTTAGAAGAACGCCCCATTAAAATCATGAGAACAAACAGACAAATATTAAGCTACATCGGTCGGCTCGGAGTCGCTTTCCTGCTGGTTTCGCTGGTCGCTTGCGGCGGCAGGGAGGAAAAGAGAAATGCTAGAGGGTTTGTATTGCCGGATGGGGATACCCAAAAAGGAAAGCAGGCTTTTATCGAGTTGAACTGTCACAGCTGCCACACGGTGGCCGGAGAAGTTCTTCCCGAGGTAGAGAGGGGTCTCAAGGCACCTCATCTCGGTGGCGAGGTCTACCGGGTGAAAACATATGGTGAGCTGGTGACATCGGTGATCAATCCCAAGCACGTCATCTCCAGGGACTGGGACGGGGCTGCAACACCAATGCCCGTTGTCAATGACCGCATGACCGTGCAGCAGATGATTGATATCGTTGCATTTTTGAATGCCCATTACGTCAAGCTCGAGCCGGAATATGAGGTTCCTTACTACGGGCCCTGAGCTCAGGCCCGGGTCCGTTTGGCATGGCCACCCCGTTTGCGATGTCTAGATCCACCGCTGTGATAAAAAGCAATGTCATAGGCCTTGAGTCCGTGACTCTCAATGACCTCGCGCTTGTTGGGGGGAAAACGGCATCCCTCGGGGAGATGATCAGTAAAATGACAGGCCTGGGTATCCCTGTCCCGGGCGGCTTTGCGGTCACGGCAGAGGCCTACAGACGGTTTATAGAGGAGAATCATCTGGCAGAAAAAATCGAGGCCTCTCTCAATGAATACCATGCGGGCACGCTGGCCTTGTCCGAGGCAGGACGCATGATCAGGGAGCTGATCGCTGCCGGCTCATTTCCCGCAGGGATGAAGGCGGACATTCTCTCGGCCTACACCGCCCTTGGGAAATTGCATGGTCAGCAGCAGGTGGACGTGGCTGTGAGAAGCAGTGCGACTGCCGAGGATTTGCCGGACGCGAGCTTTGCCGGGCAGCAGGAGACCTTTCTCAACATACGTGGTGCGGACGCTTTGCTGGATGCATGCAAGAAGTGTTTCGCCTCACTCTACACAGACCGCGCGATCAGCTACCGGGACCAGCAGGGTTATGCGGATATCGATGTGTATTTATCGGTGTGTGTGCAGAAAATGGTGCGCTCTGACCGTGGTGCCGCGGGTGTCATGTTCACCCTGGACGTGGACTCCGGTTTTCCCGATGTCATTGTCATTGATGCCGCCTACGGACTGGGAGAGAACGTGGTCAAGGGTGTGGTCAACCCGGACGAGTACCGGATACATAAAAAGCTCATCGGCAAGGCGGGTGTTGTGCCGATTTTTGGCAAAAAGCGCGGTTTGAAGGACCTCACGATGATCTACAGTGACGCATATGCCGGTGGTGTGGAGAACGTGGCCACGCCTCCCGAACGGCGCTGGCAATACGCGCTTTCTGACCAGCAGATCATGCAGTTGGCCGGATGGGCATTGGAAATAGAAAAGCACTACGGCAAGCCGATGGATATCGAGTGGGCCCTGGATGGAGTGACGGGCGAGCTGGCCATCCTGCAAGCAAGGCCGGAGACCGTGCATGCCAGCAAGTCTGCCAACCGTATTGTCACCACCACACTCAAGGGCAAGAAGCCCAAGCCGCTGATCAAGGGCATTGGCATTGGCACGCGCATTGTCAGCGGCGAGGTCATGGTCATTCCCGATCTTGCGGATGCCGACAAGTTCAAACCCGGATGCATTCTGGTAACTTCCGTGACAGATCCGGACTGGGTGCCCCTGATGAAGGTGGCGGCGGGTCTCATCACCGAGCATGGTGGCAGGACCAGTCACGCGGCCATTGTCAGCCGCGAGCTGGGAATCTCTGCCGTGATTGGCACGGGGGAGGCAACCCGTATCCTGAGCGATGGTCAGGAGGTGACGATCAATTGCTCGGAGAGTGGCAAGGGGGAGGTTTACGCCGGCAGGATCGAGCATGAGACCCATGAGGTGGATATTGCAGATCTTCCCCAGACCCGCACTCAGGTCATGCTCAATGTCGCCAACCCGGACACGGCGGACTACACCTGGCACCTGCCCAGTGATGGCATCGGCCTCGCCAGGATGGAGTTCATCATTTCCAACCAGATCGGGGTGCACCCCATGGCGCTGGTCAAGTTTGATGAGCTCAAGGATGCGGATGCCTGGGAGAAGCTCGAGGCCCTGACCCATCACTACGAGGACAAGCGGGAGTTTTTTGTGGAGCGCCTGGCACAGGGCATCGGTCAGATCGCGGCATCGCAGTATCCGCGGCCAGTCATAGTGCGCACCAGTGACTTCAAGACCAACGAGTATCGTGACCTCCTGGGGGGGGAGAGCTTTGAACCCGTCGAGGAGAACCCCATGATCGGTTTTCGCGGCGCGTCCCGCTACTACAGTGATGACTACCGCGAGGGGTTTGCCCTCGAGTGCCAGGCACTGAAGTTTGTCAGGGAACACATGGGCCTGGATAATGTGATTGTAATGATCCCCTTTTGCCGCACACCGGCGGAAGCGGATGCTGTGCTGGCAGAGATGGCAGCCAATGGATTGGCGAGGGGAGAGAATGGACTTGAGGTCTACGTGATGGCTGAGATCCCCAGTAACATTCTCCTGGCCAGGGAATTTGCGCAGCGGTTTGACGGCTTCTCCATTGGCTCCAACGACCTGACGCAGCTCGTACTGGGTATTGATCGTGACTCGGATCGCCTTGCTGAGCTCTTTGATGAGAACAACGAGGCAGTGAAGAAGATGATCCGCGAGTTGATTCGTGTGGCCCATGAGTGTGGCTGCAAGGTGGGCATTTGCGGCCAGGCCCCGAGTGACAAACCGGAGTTTGCCCGTTTTCTCGTCGAGGAGGGCATTGATTCCATCTCGCTGATACCAGACAGCTTTGTGGCCACCAAGCAGGCCATCGCCGCCCAGGAGGCGGTGGCATCATCCGCCTGATGAGCACCTAGACGAGCAGTTTGACAGCTGTGGCTTTGTACTGCGGGCACTTCGACTGGGGATCGACAGAGGGCCCGGTGAGCAGGTTGGTGTGGGTTTCGGGAAAGTGAAATGAGAGGAACAGAGTTCCCGGTGCTGTGCGGGGGGATAATTTTACGGGTACTGCGATTTCACCCCAGCGGCTTTGCACCGTGATGATGTCCCCATTGCGCACATTTTCCCGCCCGGCATCCTCGGGATTGATTTCGAGAAGGTCGCGTGACACCAGCGAGGATTGGCTGGAGCGTCTTGTCATGGTTCCCACATTGTAGTGATGGAGAACCCTGCCGGTAACCAGCAAGTAGGGATAGCCTGCCACGCCATGCTCCATGCTCGGGATGTAGTCGATGGCCGTGAGCATTCCCTTGCCGCGCAGGAAACCTTTCTCGTGTACGGTGGATGTGCCAGCGCTATCTGACGAGGGGCAGGGCCACTGCAAACCGTCAGGCGCGAGGCGTGAGTAGGAGACCCCGCCGAAGAGGTGGGGAGCGACCCGGGCGATCTCATCCATCACCTCGGCAGGATTCTCATAGCTCCAATCAGCCCCGGCCAGGCGTGCCGTGTCCCGGATGGCGAGCCAGTCAGGCATGGCTTCCCCCGGAGGTTTGACGGCGGGTTTGACATGCTGAATGCGTCGCTCGCCATTGGTAAAGGTGCCCTCCTGCTCGAGATAGCTTGCCGCCGGGAGAATGACATCCGCATAGTGGCAGGTCTCGGAGAAGAACAGCTCCTGAACGACGAGAAAGTCGAGTTTTTCCAAGGCTGCTCGCACATGGTTCTCGTTGGGGTCGCTTTGCACGATGTCCTCCCCTTGAATCCAGAGTCCGCGGATCGATCCCTCGGCTGCCGCATCAATCATCTCCGGGATGGTCAGCCCGCGTTCTTTGGATGGCAGGCTTCCCCATATCTTTACCAGACGCTCGCGCACTGACTCATCCGCCACAGACTGGTAACCCGTGAACTGGTCAGGCATGCTGCCCATGTCTGCGCTTCCCTGCACGTTGTTTTGCCCGCGCAGAGGCAACATGCCCGAGCCGGGTTTGCCAATGCTGCCGGTGAGCATGCCCAGGTTGCAAAGTGTCATCACCGAGGCGGTGCCCTGCTCGAGTTCGGAGAGACCGAGGCCATGCACAAAGAGGGTTGCTCCCGAGGCACCTATCAAGGAGGCCGCCTTCTTCATGGAGGCAATATCAACGCCGGTGGTTTGCTCGACCTCGGTCAGGGAGATGTTCTCAAGGAACGCCTTGAACTCTGCCTGGTTTTCGATTCTCTCCTCCAGGTAGGGTTCATCGACATGTCCATTTGCATACAGGATGCTGGCGATGCCATTGAAGAGTGCCACGTTGGTTCCGGGAGTGAGTTGCAGGTGAATATCGGCATACTCGGCGAGTTCAATTTTACGCGGATCGATGACAATGAGGGAAGTGCCCTTGAGGACTTGCTGCTTGATTCTTGCACCCACAATGGGATGCGCCTCGGTCGGGTTGGCCCCGGCAAGGAGGATACAGGAGCTGCGCTCGATGTCCTGATAGGAGGCGGAGGCGGCACCCGTGCCGGTGACCAGCTGCAGGGCCAGGGCAGTGGATGAGTGGCATACCCTGGCGCAGCAGTCGACATTGTTACTGCCCAGAACACTGCGGAAGAGTTTCTGCAGCAGGTAGCAGGCCTCATTGGTTGACCGGGATGAGGTAAAGGTGCCGACTGAGTCAGGGCCGTGTTGATCGACCATGCCCATCAAGGTCTTGGTGATATGCTGGAGAGCCTCTTCCCAGCTGGCTTGCTCCCAGTCACCCTCCGCTGTCCATATGAGCGGGTGGCGCAGCCGGTCTCCGGATTTGAGGTAGCTGTGCGAGAAACGCCCCTTGGCACAGAGGTGGCCATGATTGACTGCCGCATCCGCCACGCCGGAAATGTGCAGGACCTTGTTGTGATCCGCATCGACTTCCACCGATATCCGGCATCCGACCCCGCAGTAGCCGCACACGGAGGAGGTGGTCTTCTGGTGCTCGCTGGTTTTGAGCTCATCGCGGTTGATGATGGCATCGGTGGGGCAGATGTCCGCACATGCTGCGCAGGCTACACATGGGCTCTCGGTAAAGGTGTCTCCATGGCCAATGGCGAGGTGCTTGTCCGCTCCTCTGCCTGACATGCCAAAAACAAACTGCCCCTGCACTTGCTCGCAGACGTTGAGACAGAGCCGGCAGTTGATGCAGGCTGAGAGATCGAGGTGGAGATAGGGATGGGTTTCGCGGTCATCGAGGGAGTGAATGGGGGTAATCTCACGCTGGTGATCGTAAAGCTCATGGAGCTGGGCACGCAGGGTTTCGATCTCTTCGCTGTCCGTCTGGATGTTCATGCCCGGCTGGATCGAGCAGTGGCATGCGGCGAGTGGGCGATCCTCTCCCTCACACTCAACCAGGCAGATCCGGCACCCGCCCTCTGGCCTCAGCCCATCGGCATGGCAGATGGTGGGGATGGTGACACCCAGTCTCTGGGCCGCCTCCAGGATGGTTTCGCCCGCTTGCGGGGTGATCGCCTTGCCATTGATGTGCGCCTCTTTCATGGTGAGCCCGGGGTGAAAATTTCATCGCTGAATATCTCCAGATACTCGCTGAGTGCTCTGGGTATTTCCCGGCCAAAGGCACACAGGCTCGTCTGGCCAATGAGGTGCAGCAGGCTGCCGAGCTGTGCACGCGATGCTGAGCTTAATGGCTCGCTAACGATCTGGCGGGAGCGGACTGAGCCGAGGCTGCAGGGCTCACACTTGCCACAGGATTCGTCCACCATGAAGGTGAGCCAGTGACGCAAGAGTGCCAGCTTGTCCGCGCTCTTGGGCAGGGCGATGATGCTGCCGTGGCCAAGGTCGAGACCACGCTCCTGCATTGCCTGGTAACACACCGGCGTGTCCCAGGTGTCGGGAGTCATCACGCATCCCATCGGGCCGCCCAGGAGAATGGCGGCGAGGGGCTCCTTGCTGCCTCCAACGGCGTCAATCGCTGTTTGAAGCGGGGTGCCAAACTCGACCTCGACAATGCCCGGGCGGACAAAGCCGTGGTTGAAACAGAGGGTTTTAGTACCCGCACTGGCCTGTGTGCCCATGGCCCGGTAGGCATCACTGCCATGCTCGAGAATGTAGGGGATGTTGCAGAGTGTCTCGATGTTGTCGACGGCGGTGGGCCTGCCAAAGAGTCCGGCCTGGGTGGGGTAGGGAGGGCGCAGGCGCACCTCGCCGCGCAAGCCCTCAATGGAATTGATCAGGGCGGTTTCCTCACCACAGACAAAACTGCCAGCACCCTCCACGACAGAGATCTCACAGCTGAATGATTCGCTCTGGAAGTGCCCGGCCTGGCGCGCCTCCTTGAGCGCCTCCTCCATGATGGCAATGGCAGCAGGGTACTCGGAGCGGATGTAGATGATTCCCTTGGTGGCACCCATGGCATGGGCGCCGATGAGCATGCCCTCGATGACACTGTGGGGGTCGCGTTCCAGCAAGATGCGGTCCACATACGAGCCCGGGTCTCCCTCATTGCCATTGGCAATGATATAGCGCTGGTCAGATGGTGAGTCGGCACAGGCCTGCCATTTCGTTCCCGTGGGGAAGGCCGCTCCCCCGCGCCCACGCAAGCCGGATGCGGTGACCATCCCGAGCACATGTTCCGGGCTGAGCTCCAGTGCCCGGTGAAACCCGGCGTAGGAGGATGTGACGGAAGCCCCGTCCTTGCCCGTGAGAAAGCGGCGCGTGGTGATTGGTTCCGAAGCCAGGCACTGGATGGAGGTCTCGGTCTGTGCCGCGGTGGTCTCCACCGTGTCGTTCAACAAATAGTTGCTCTCCTGATGGCAGTGGCCGAGGCAGGAAACATGCCTTCCTTCGATGGGCTTTTGGGAATGGGGTGCTGTGGAGAGAAAGCAGGAGGTGCCGTGGCAGATTTTCTTACATGGATCATCGCCGGCCGCTTGTGCCGCGTAATCCGCATAGTGGGATAGTGTTGCCCGCAGCGTGGATGCAGGCAGGCCGGTCTGAGTGGCAAGACGTGCAATGCCACCGGCATCCGGAATGCCGTGCTCACGGATGTATTGGTGAATCAGGGTGGCAGGATACTGCTCTCCACCGTGCGTGCGCCGGAAGGCCGTCGCCGGGCTTGTCCGGAGTCTCGATGGTTCTGGCGTCTGGGGAGAGCTCATGATTCTTGAAGCGGATTTTCTAAATGCAACGGTTTGCCCAGCATTTCCTCGTAGAGATGAATGTATTGAGAAGCCGTTTGTTGGTGGGTGAATCTGGCATGAGCTTCCTCCATCACGCGCTTGATTTCCCTGTGTTTGATTTTACGTGGCAGCTGGAAAAACTCCATCGCACAACCTATTGCCCAGTCTAGTGCATGGGAGTCATAGTCTTCAAACACAAAGCCGTTGCCTTGAGAGTTTGCCGTGTCGATGTGCTCAATGGTGTCCTTGAGCCCGCCGGTCTGGTGCACGATGGGCAGGCAGCCGTATTTGAGCGCGATCATCTGGGTGAGTCCACAGGGTTCGAATTTCGAGGGCATGAGCATGAAGTCAGCTGCGGCAAAACCCAGCCGTGACAAATTTTCGTCAAAAGGCCGGATGCTCACCTGGTTCTCCAGATTTTCCATGGTAATGATATCCTGAATATGCATGGCGTGTGATCCATCGGCTACAAAAGCCACTTGCATGCCGCAGCTAGCGTGCCTCGAGATGAGTTGTGCCAGAATGTTGGAGAGAAGCTCAGGGCCCTTCTGAACTGGGTCGAGTCTTGATGGCCAGAAAAAGAGCGGCGCCTTTGCATCCTCTCGTAGTCCCATTTCCCTCTGGAAATGGCGTTTGTTGATCGCTTTGCCCTCGGTGTATGTTTCCACGGTGAACTTGCTGGCGAGAGCCTTGTCTGATGACGGATTGTAGGAGGGGTCAGGGGCATTGATGATTCCAGAGGCAAAGCCATGGCTTTGCTTGTTGCCAAGCTCTGCCCGTATTGTCTCCGGTATGTAAGCATGCTGCCCCTGGATGATTTCATTGAGAAAGCTGGGGCTCACCGTGTTGACCCAGTGCGCGGCAAAAATACCGCTCGTGAGCATGTCAACCGGGTTGGATGAGCGGCACTCCTCGTAATTGCCCGGGGGGTATTCATAGTAGAGGTGGTGCCAGAATTCAGAGGTGTCGATGCCAGTCTCCTCAATTTGCTCGAGCAGGATTTTCACCGAGTGAATGTTGTGCAGGGTAAACAGGGAGGGGATGCCGAGGCGCCTGGCCATGGCGGGAATGAGCCCAGTCATCCAGTCATTACAGTGCACGATATCGGGGCGTACGTGAGGTATGATGTTATTGATGACCTCGCGCTGAAAGACCAGTGAGCAGCGCACATTGTCCTCGTAGTAGGAACTGTAAACCTGATCACGGTAATAGAATACCCGGTCCTCAGCGAGGTGAATGCGGTCATTGGGGAGCTTGCTGTGGTAGTCACGTAGTTCCATGTCAAGGAACTGGCAGGGCTCAATGTGGAAAAGGCGCCTGTAGTTGGGCAGAGCCACATGCACGTCGGCACCGGCCTCGTAGAGGGATTTGACCAGTGAGGAAGAGACATCAGCCAGCCCCCCTGCCTTGGCATGCATGTGATCAGCCAGAGTGCCAAGCCCCTCAGGCAGGTAGCTTATTTCCGGGGTGACAATGAGTATGCGCGGGTCAGCCATGACGACGAGGGAGCGGATTGCTTGTCCGTAAGTCTAGAGAGCAGAACTGGGAATACTATGATCATCTTGCCCAAAACATTGCAGATATTGGCATCTGCGGGAAAAATGTGGGGTTTTCAGGCCCGGATTGCCCGGTCTGGCCATGACAAGCGGTGCTCAGAACAGGGCAAATTATGCGTAGTGTGATCTCATTCCGGAGCTAGGGTGAAAGTGATTCTCATGCTAGCATCAATGGAGACAAGTCATCAAATTTACCAGGACCCCGAGGTTTACAAGAGGTTCCTTGAATTCCTTGGTGGCGATGACAAGTTCAATACGACTGCGGTTTACGTGACTCACACGGATGGTTACCGCGTGCAGCCCGAGCTGATGCAAAAAGTGGATGCTTTGCCGGCATTGATGGAGAACGGCCTGGATATCGACCGCTCACTTTTGGATGAACAATCCCTGCTGGTGCATCTCGATATTGAGTACGTCAATTTTGATTCTCCGGTAGAATGTTATGTGAATGCGCAGAGATCATTTGCCCTCCAAGAGCCGGTCATCGCCGTCATCGAGGAATTGCTTTTGAAATACGGGATTCGTCCGCTGCATCTGCTCACCGGGCAGGGGCACCACTTCATCTGGAGGGTGGATAAATCCGCCGCCGCCATGGCTGATCTCGCCGTGCTTGCACCCCGCAATCCACCACCGAGTAGATCGATTCCGGGCAATGACCTGCATCTGGAGGATCATATCTATGCCGGACAGAAGGCCTTCCACGGGCTTGCACGTGTGATCGAGTTTCTTGCCCACCACATCAAAATGCAGGCTGCCCCGAGGTGTGAAATCCCCGTTGAGCTGACCGCGGTTCATGTGGGTCAAGGCATCCATGGTGCCCGGGAAATGATCTCCATTGATATCTCTGAATATGGTGATCCGCTATGGACCCGTGTGATCAGGATGCCATTCACCAATTATCTCAAACCCTGGAAGACAGGGTTGCTGGATTCATTGGAGGATGCAGAGCTGATCCCGCCCATCTTCACCGTGCCGATGCACGAGATTAACGTTGAGCGTGCCCTGGAAATCAGGAATTCCGCGGAGATGACAAGGGATTTGGCTCACCGTGCTTGTGTCAGGATACCTGAGCAGTCCGAGGGAACACAGGCCTTGATCGATGACTACATCACCTCCCCGCTGTGGAAGTTTCACGAGGATTACGACGCTGAGCGGGTCAGTGATGATTTTGATTTTTTCTCCGTCGTTGCGCAACTGCCACCCTGTGCCGCTTACATTCTAAACCACCCCTGCGATTTGCTGCTCAAACCATCGGGCATGAGGCTGGTGGTGAGGTGCTTGATGGGGCTCGGTTTTGGCCCTCGCCAGATTGGGCACATGATCGCCTGCATTTTCAATGACTCGGAGCATGGCTGGAGCTGCAACTGGGATATTTATTCCCAAGACATGAGAGCTCATTTTTACACGCGCCTCTTTGCCGGCCAGATCGCAGTGGCTCTGGACGAGGCTACGGACTTCAACTGCGTTTCAACCCAGGAGCAGGGTTTTTGCTTCAATGCGGCGGGCTGCAGTCTGGATGCCTGGCGTCAACAATTAACCAAAAGACAGAAAGAAAAAACATTATGAGAGAGGAAAAACATCATGAGTGATTGGCCTATTGGCATGTCCACAGGTTGCTTTTATCAATCCGATATCCTCGATATCCTCGAGGTCGTGCGGGACGGTGGATTCAGTATCATTGAGGTGTGCTCTTATCCGGCACATCTCGATTACCATGATAGGGATAAAGTGAAGGCGGCATCTCGCAAGATCAGGGAGGTGGGCATTGAGCCTTTCTCATTTCACGCTCCCTTTGCCGACCACATCGACATCACTTCACTGGATGAGGATCAGCGTAGGAATTCCGTCAAAGAGCTGATCATGGCGGCCGAGGCCGCGGCTGAGATAGGGGTCAGGCATATTGTATTGCATCCGGGGCCGGAGAGAGAGGGGCGCCCACCCGCCGAGGAGTTTTTCTATCACCTGGAAAAGGCATGCGAGGGAGTCAACGAAGTAGCTGTTAGGTGTGAAGAGCTTGGCATGTCCTTGCTGCTTGAAAACATGCTGCCGCACCTGCTTTTTGGAAGGGTTCAAGACATGCTTTACATCATGGGATCGGCAAAGTCGAAAAATATAGGGACGTGCCTTGATACCGGCCACGCCTATCTGGCTGGCGACCTGCCCATGGCTATGCACAAGTTGTCTTGCCACCTGCGCATGGTGCACGTCAATGACAACCGTGGCGACTGGGATGGTCATTTGCCTCCGGGAGAGGGACACATTGATTGGAAAGACGTTGTGCGCCAACTTGAGCAGAATGCGTTCAGAGGAGGCTTGATTCTGGAGCTTTCCAACAGACACGGCAACGACTACGGCAAGGTCATGCTGGAGGCCCGTGAGGCTCGCACTTACCTCACCCAGTTGATGCACTAGATGCCTTGCGACCAGTTCGCCGGTTCCTATCGGAAGGTATAGCGTTTATTGCTTACAGAGACATCTGGAGGAGTGCGTTTGTTTTCAAACCAGTCGTAACCTTGTTGCAGGTTGCTCCAGAATGCGTGCCAGGAATGCCTGGACTCCATGGTAAGTCTCTCGGCCTCCATACGGAAAGGAAAGACGTGGACCCGGAAGAAGGGCTGGCCGTTGTCGAGAGCCGCGTGGCATAGCGTGTAGATCTCCTCGATAGCAGGATCCGTCATGGCGAAACAGCCAACCGACACGCGATTTCCATGCACCATGATAAAAGAGCCGTCCCGCTCATGGGCGCGATCATAGGCATTGGGGTAGCCGATGTTAAAGGCAAGGTGGAAGCGGCTGTCCGGCTTCATCTGTGATTTGCCGACGTAGTAAAAACCCTCGGGTGCCTGTCGATCGCCCTCAGTAAGTTTGGGGCCGAGTTTGCCCGATATGGCCACGATGGGCCAGGATTTGAAAAGCTTGAATTTGCCCGAGTCCCCGTGCCTCAGCCAAAGCTCCAGCTCAAGAGACTCCTTGAATGCGCGGATAAACACGGGAGACCCCAACTCCAGATCCAGGGCATTGAGCTCACGGCTGAGGCGTGGAGTCATGCGGGTGATGACATCTTTTTCCCGCAGGTCACCACGCAGGTAATCCTCCTTGCTCAGAGAGCTGTGGTGATCACTTTTGGTCATCAGCTGCTTGGGCGCTAGTTGCTGGGCCTGCACCCATTTCATTGTGCCGAGGATGCCGGCAAGGCTGAAACAGATGATGGTGATCCTGTTCAATTTATTTGACTAGCTCAGGAACCCGCGTGCCACCAGATTGTTGAGCCTGCGAGCTGTGTCGGCAAGGCCGTCGGCGACGACCTCATTATAGCTGCGCCCGTCCGTGGTATCCACCCCGTGACCGGGTTCGAGATTGCGCAGTGCTTCAAGGGCCTCATCCTCGTGATGGAACAACTCGACAAACACGGTCTCCAGTTTGCCTGTTTTGGCTGCTGCTGTCAGCAGTGCCCCGATCCAGCCATCATCCGTGCTCAGGCAGCCACGTGTGGTCTTGGCTGATGCGTGAAACATGCTGAACCCGTCAGCAGCGGCAATCTTCGCAATTTCCTGCTCGTTCTCAGGAATGGACAGGTCTGAGTCCCCGCAGTGAGCTGCGTCCACCACCACCTTGAAAAAGGGTGAACCCATCTCGGCATTGATCGCCTTGATGAACTCCCAGCAGCGCGCCACGTTGGTGAATGTCTGGAACTCGCCGCCACGCAGAAACTCGATGTGCCAGTGCTTGATGCCTGCCTCGATGGCACCGGTCTCATCCAGGGCTCTGCGGTGTACTCTGATATTCTGTGCAATCGCCGCATCAAAGTCTGCGCCCTTCTTGGGCTGCGCACCTGCTTGCATCCATTCTTCAATGGAGGTGGAAGCGACCTGCTCAATCTTGTATTTCTTGGCAACCTCCAGGCCGGACTTGAGCATGTCCACCACCTTGTCCTCATCCTCTGGGTTCATCGGGTCAGCGCCACCGACCATGAGAATGAGATGTACTGCCAGGTCCAGATCCCTGAGACCATTGATCATCTCCTCCGTGTCGGAGTCGGCAACGCCGGGGAACACCGAGATTTGGGTGCTGCCAATCTTGACCGGAGAGATCTTCGTCAGTTTTCTCATCTCACTGACCACCTTGAGCTGGCCATTTTCATCCCGGGGCAGCAGCCCGTTTTCATCAGGTACCAGGCCACCTACAAATTTGATGTGTGTGGGCACAACGCCCAGCTCGACATTGGATCTCAGTGTTATTTTCTCAGCCATAGCATTAGGGGGCGGGAGAATACACAGCCATGCAGGGCATGGGAAACACCAAATTTGACATTGGCCCCTGACCACTGAAGAGGTGCCGGGCTCCATGCGCCGCTGGTTCAAAGTATGGAATAGCGCGGGCGCGAGAGCCTCTGGCGAACAAGCCGGTTCATGTCTTTCGCCTTGCGGAGGAGCAAGGCGGTTCCTGCGCACAGACTGAAGCGGAGCGGCAGTCAACGGTTTCCGTGGGAAACCCGCGGCTTGACTTTAGCCTCCCAAAACCAAATATACGTCCGGCATACCAAGCCCCCGTAGTTCAACGGATAGAACAAGGGTTTCCTAAACCTTAGATACAGGTTCGATTCCTGTCGGGGGTATTTGCCACAGTCCACTCACTCACCACTCACTCACCACTCTCCGCCTTCTCTTCCATGACCTTGGTGAGTTTGTCATTGAGGTAGTCGGTGATGCGGCTGGCGAGTTGGAGGAGCTGGACTTTGTCCTTCTCGTCGAATGATCTGGGCTCATGCCCTATGACACAAAGAGTGCCGACAGTGACGCCGTTTTTGAGCGTGAGCGGGGCTCCCAGGTAGCAGACGATGGAGTCATTGGTAACCAGAGGTGAGTTCTTGAGGTAAGACACTTTCTCGGCATCTTGCACTTCAAGTAGCTCATTGGAGTCCAGAACATACTGGCAAAACGACCACTCCACATCGGTGGCGCAGGCATCGGCGATCCAGCCTGAGTCCAGGCCATGATGCGCTGCAAAATACTGCATGCTGTTGAAAAGAATGCTCACGACACTGATGGGCAAATCCAGTTTCTTACTCGCTTCCTCGACGATTTGCATCAGGAAGGGGTCCTTGTTGTTGTCTGAGAGGCCAAGGTCAGCGATGGTTTCGAGCCTCTTCTCATCATGGAGCAGCTGCCTGATGTTCTGGCGGTCCGGGTTGTATTTCTCGTCTTTCTCAAGTGCGAGGAAGGTGTCCACCTTGAGTTTCAATGAGAAGCCAAAGGCTTTCACGGCTGGAGCTGAGTCAATGCACCATGTGGCGACGCTGCGCAACTCGTCCACGGTAAGAAAATCTTCCGAGGTAATGGAGCACGCTTCAATGATCTCAGCCCAAATGGGTTCAGCGCGGTTGTAGCCCAGAATGTCCGTGAGGTCAGCCTTGAGATCGAGGACTGAGGGCAGGGAAAAATGGTCGTACTTTTCGAGTGGTCGCTTGGGCCTGGTCATAGGAACTGGTGGAGTTGTAAGCGCAGTGCGGGCAAGATTACATGCCATGTCCATGCATGGTGTTAGTTAGGGAATCCTATCTATCATAGTGGCACAGACTGACAGCTGGCAATAAAAATATCAGCATCAGGTGGTTGCTCTTAATATTGCGGGGTTTTCCAGCGCCTCGGCATTGAGTTGTGAGTGCTGGCCGGAATAGCGATTGGTCATGTAGCCACGATAAAAATACCGGTTCGTGCTTGGCTCCCGTTATTTGTTTTCACATCCTTGAGTTCTCAGCACAGCTGCCAGACCATTGATCATTCAAGCATTACCATGAAGGTTCTCATCGTTTTAACATCCCATGACCAACTCGGCGACACCGGGCAAAAGACCGGCTTTTGGCTCGAGGAATTTGCCTGCCCCTATTACCGCCTCAAGGATGCGGGAGTGGACATCACCCTGGCCTCGCCGCTTGGGGGACAGCCGCCCCTGGACCCCAAGAGTCATGAGCCGGATTTTCAAACAGAGGATACGCGGCGTTTCGATGCGGATGCTGCTGCCCAGGATGAGCTTGCCAATACGCTGAAGCTCTCCGGGCTCAAGGCGGATGATTACGATGCTGTGTTTTACCCCGGTGGTCATGGCCCGCTATGGGATCTCCATGCTGATACCGACTCCATCACGCTGATCGAGGGCTTCGTCGCTGCCGGGAAACCTGTGGCCGCTGTCTGCCACGCCCCTGCCGTCCTCTTGCGCGCGAGGGACGGGGCGGGGGAGCTGCTGGTGAGGGGCAAACAAGTCACGGCCTTCAGTAACTCGGAGGAGGATGCTGTCGGCCTGGCGGAGGTGGTTCCCTATCTGTTGGAGGATGCGCTCACAGCCGCGGGTGCCACCTATGAAAAGGGGGAGGACTGGTCTTCCAAGGTGATGGTGGATGGCCTGATCATCACAGGGCAGAACCCGGCATCCTCGGCGGCCGTGGCTCTGGCCTTGCTGGAGTTTTTGCAGAATGGAAAGGATGCTTGATGTTGGATCTTACCCCTGAGAATATTCAGTCCTCATGCGGATTCTAGCGATAGCCTTCATTGCCTTGCTGCCCTGTGCAGGGATTGCCCGTATTGGTGAGAACAGGGAGGAGTGCGACAAAAGGTATGGCAAAGTCACTGTCGAGCCCCTGGTGCATCAGGGTATTACCTATTTATCCTACAAGCTTCATGGTTTTTCGGTGTATCTCAATTTGATCAACTCCAAGTGTGAGATGATCAAGTATGCCAAGAAAGACTATGGTATGCTTGAAGAGGCTGAAATTCTGGCGCTTCTTGCAGGTAACGGCAAGGACTGGAAAAAGGTATCCGACTCCAATTGGGAAACCCCCTCCGGATCTGTGGCGAGGGTTGCTGGCAAGTATCTGGTGGTGGAGACGCGTGCCTATCGTCAATACAAGCAGCAGCCCCAGGCCTCGAAAGTGAAATAGAATGCTCTGCAATGATGCTCTTCCGGGTGTCCCGTTTGTTTTTGTTTGTGGTTTCCGTCCTGATAGGTGTAAGAGTCGGCATGTATGCATGGCCTAACACTTGTGTTGCTGTTGGTGTTTCTGTTTCTCTCCGGATGTTGTGATGAGGAAAGCGAACAAGCTCCATCTGCTGAGTCCGATTTACAACAGGGCGCCGCAGTTATGCCCTGCTTTGAAGATCCTGAGGCAATTGCGTGGATTGTAAGCGCGGCATTGCACCAGGAAACTCTTTGCAGCCAGCTGAGCAATGGGAAGTTGCTCGTCTGCGTAAAGGATACTGAGGTTCCCCACACAGGCTGGGTAAAAAAAATGCACGCCAATGGCAAGCTTGCCGGGCTGACGCATTATCAGGAGGGGGCATTGCATGGGCCTGCGGCGCGCTGGTATCAGAGTGGTCAGAGGGCTCAGCAGACCCACTACCAGAATGGCAAAGAGCATGGGCTTGAGACATGGTGGTATCAGAGTGGCCAGAAGTGGAAGGAAACCCACTTTAGAGACGGCCGGGAACACGGGGTGGAAACATGGTGGTATAAAAACGGGCGCAAAAGGAGCCGGACTCACTACCGGAATGGTCAACTTCAGGGTGCTGCAAGCTCGTGGCATGAGAACGGGGAGAAGTGGTTTGAAATCCACTACGAGGATGGACAAATGCTTAAGCCGCAGGGCTTGTAATAAGCCACCCAGACTTTTTTATTGATGCCATTAGGCCAGGTTATGGTAGGTAACAGCCATGCAAGAACATCGTTATTCCAGCACAGGCTCTGAAATGCGCAAGTATCATGCCCGGGTGAGCGGAACCGAAGTTAAGATTCCCAAACCCAAGAACAACACGATAGGAATTATTGTCAGCTATGTAATGCTTGCTGCGATTTTGGCTTATGTTATCTATGACACCCCTGCTGAGCAGGAGGTCGTCGTTGAGAAAAAAAAGGCACCTGAAAAAAAGGTGGTGATCCCAAAACCGGTGGCTGAATCGATCGTGATGAGTCAGCCGCTATGGCTGAATGCGCCTGAGAGCGTCGAGATGGATATCATTGAGGAAATGAGGGTGAAATTCAAGTTGAGCAATCACAATGCTTACCCCGTGACTGCAATAGCACTGGAGTTTTCTTTTTTGGATATTGATGAAAAGAAGGTGGGTGAGACCCGGAGAGTCACCTTGGAGGATGTGATAGGGGCAAGCGATGAAATGAGTTTTGATGATTACACACTGGGTGAGTATCCTGCCGAGACCATGAGCATTGAGGGCAAGGTGCTCGCGGTTTCCGCGGCCCAGTGAGCATCGGTTGGTGCGATTTATACCTTGCCGGTCTTTGGGGGTTGCGCTCGATGGTAATTTCAATTAGTGTCCCCCAATAAGCTGATATTTCATGAAGTCCAAGAATACCCAGTCCGAATCCGACGGAAACAAGGCCGATATTTCTACCGGTAAAGAAGGCAAAAGGGTGGAGCGTTCAGAGCGTTTGCGCCAGCTTGACAGCCTCGGCATGCCCGCCGCACAAAAAAAGCCGGGTATAGACACTGAGCTCGGAGACCTAGGCTCGGGAGACGGTTTTGATGTGCTTCCTGCGATCCACGACGATCGCCTTGGATCCAAGACTTTTGTACCCAACGTCGCACTGGAGCTTTATGAAATAGCTGCCCAGCAGGGAGACGCGCAGGCCCAATACAGCCTTGGGTTGTGTTACCACTATGGAGAGGGGACGCTTAAAGACCCCTTTAGTGCGTTCAAATGGTTTGGGCAGGCTGCCGAAGGGGGGCACGCCGAGGCCCAGTACAGTCTGGGTGTCTATTATCAGCAGGGTATTGGCACGGAGCAGAACTCTGCAAGTGCCTTCAAATGGTTTGAAAAAGCGGCCATCCAGAACCAGGCGAAGGCCCAGCATGAACTCGGTGAGTCTTATTTTCATGGCCGCGGGGTGGGAAAAAACCCTCCCATGGCCAAGAAATGGATCAGCAAGTCTTACGTGAACGGCAACAAGCGTGCCAGTGAGTCATGGGACATGTACGAACTCTGGAAATACTGAGCCAGCATCTGCAGGTTCTACAGATAGGGCGTTGGAGCGCGCGGGCATAGGACAGCGGAAATTCTCACCAACTAGGGGAGAGGTCTGCCCACGATGGTGTTCGGGGGGTGCAAAAATCACCGTAACGACTTGACACATCCTGCAAACCATGCATTTTCCCCATCCCGCCGCGTCGGAAACGTGGTGGCAGTAACCCAAAGCAACTATGAAAAAAGATTTTCATCCCGAATACCATCCCGTGGCCTTCCAGGACATGACTTCCGGCGTGCGTTTTATCACTCGCTCAACGTCCAAGTCTGACAAGGTTGAACAAATTGACGGTGTTGACCACTACATTATTTCCATGGGTGTCACATCCGATACGCATCCGTTCTTCACTGGTCAGAAGCAGTTTGTTGACACCGAGGGACGCATCGACAAATTCCAGAAGCGCTTCGGCTCTGTGCGCCGCGCCGGCAAGCCCAAGCTCAATTCCTGATCTGGACGATCCCACGGGAATTGACCACTGGATACTTCCAGATTTTTCACAACCTCTGCCGTCTTGTGCGGCAGGGGTTTTTTTTGTCTGCACAACAGCATGGTGATGGTTTTGTTTTATTTATGATTTGGCATGGAGATCTAATCTGTTAGATTGCATTTATGAATTCACGTGAAGCGCTCATCGCCCTCAATATGTTACCAGGAATAGGGCCGGTGAGGGTGCGCCGCCTGATGGACCACTTTGGTAACGCCGGTGATATTTTACAACACTCACGGGCCAAATTGATGGAGGTGGATGGTGTGGGGGGTGAGACCGCGGAGCTGATCTGTGACTGGGAAAACAGGATTGATCTCGCGGCAGAAATCAATGAGGCAAACCGGCGGGGCTTGTGCATTCTCACCCTCGAGGACGAGGATTACCCCAATGCCCTCAGAGAGAGCTACGATCCGCCATTGGCACTCTACGTTTGGGGAAGCTTGAAACCGAGTGACTGTCACGCGCTGGCAATCGTCGGTTCCCGTAAAACATCCCACTATGGTATCCAGACAGCCCGCCAGTTCGCATTTCAACTGGCGAGCAGTGGTTTCACCATCGTCTCCGGGCTTGCGCGCGGGATCGATACGCATGCTCATGAGGGAGCGGTTGCGGCGAAGGGGCGCACAGTGGCTGTCATCGGCTCCGGATTAGGGCATGTGTATCCCCCTGAAAACATGGCCTTGGCAGAAAAAATCGCCTCGGGGTACGGTGCAGTTGTCTCCGAGTTCCCAATCAACACACCGCCGAGCAAAAAAACCTTTCCCATGCGTAACCGTATTGTGGCTGCATGGTCACGCGCGGTGGTCGTTGTGGAGTGCCCCGAGTGGTCGGGGGCGAGGATCACTGCCAATCTGGCGGGGGAATTGGGCAGGCCTGTCTATGCGGTTCCCGGGCAAATTGACCGTCCTTCCTCAGCTGGGTGTAACGCCCTGATTCGTGAGGGGGCCACACTGGTCACCGGGGGTCATGACATACTGGATGACCTCTCCATTTTGCCATTGGCGGGCAGCGCCGCCTCAGCCGGGCAAGAAGAAGATGGGGGATCAGTGTTTCCAGAGCTTGACGCTGCTGAACGAGTCATTCATGATGCCCTCGGTGATGATTCCATGAGGGTGGATGAAATCCTCAGGGAAACCAATCTGTCGCTGCCAGAAGTGAACGCCAAGTTGCTAAAACTTGAGATTCAGGGCCTTGTTTGTCAGCTGCCGGGTGGGCGATTCGCCAAAAAATGAGCTCAAACAAGGAGAAACGAAAAAATAAGCACAAAAAACAAGAAATTTGGATGATATCCGTATAGATTGGCACGGTGCTTGCTTACATTCAATTACAAACCCAAGATTACCAACCACTGACCATCATGAAAAAAATCGAAGCCATTATCAAACCCTTCAAGCTTGAAGAAGTTAAGGAGTCTCTTTCCGATGTGGGCGTTCAAGGAATGACCGTTACAGAAGTCAAAGGATTCGGACGCCAAAAAGGACACACTGAGATCTATCGCGGCAGTGAATACACTGTGGATTTTCTCCCCAAGGTGAAAATCGAGATCATCGTTGATGATGCAGATGCTTCCAGTGTTGCTGAAGCCATTGTCAAGAGTGCCAACACCGGCAAGATCGGTGACGGCAAGGTCTTCATCTCACCTGTAGAAGAAGCTATCCGCATCCGTACCGGCGAGTCCGGCATTGATGCTGTTGCCATCAACTAGCGTATTGCTCCACCCGGAGCAAGTTGCCTGCAAGAATTCCAGGCAGGCAACACCTCAATTGTCATTTTCATTGTAGCAAACCACGTCATCGACGTGGTTTGTTTTTTGTCTGGTTGTGCTGACCTGATTGCTGGACTCTGCTCAGGAGCTCATGGAACGGCGCCGATCCATCAGCCCGTCCACGGCCGTCTTGAGTAACTGCCTTTGTCTGGGCGGGACCGGTTGGAGTGAGGCTATGACTCCACTTTCTTTTTGCTCGGAGAAATGAAGCATGAGCTTGCCGTCCACGACCTCGGCATCATGCACCTCTGACCAGTAGATGACCCTGAGGCTCTTTCTGGCATTGAAAAAGGGAAATATTTCAACCGCGAGGGGAGTGAGGATAATGTAGGCGTGCTGGGTGCAGCGCATGCCGAGCCGGAGAAACCAAAACCCAACCAGGATATCCGGTATTCCAAGCCACCGCCAATGCCTGAGGGGCGGTTCATCCATACCCCAGTTTTGGGTCGATAAGATCAAGAGGGCCATGCCGCCGCAGACGGTCAGCGCCGCGATCATATAAAACAGGGGAGCCTGGCCGGCCCGCGTGAAGCGCAGTTCCTTTTCTGGCTCGGCGACAGATCTCGGGCCGGGGGGGACGAGTAGATTGCGTATTTTTTCTGCGGCTGACTTGTTCTGAGGGGTCATCACATCTTCTTTTCTGAGCCGATATCCGCATTTGTTCAATAAGCAATCCTGTGCTATGGAATTAAACATCATTACCAGCCTCTGATCTTTTGCCCTTTACCCTTCATAGCGATTACCAACCCTCTGGAGACCAGGGGCCGGCTATCGAAAAGCTTGTCAGGTCCCTCGAGGCGGGCAACGGGCACCAAACGCTCCTGGGTGTCACCGGTTCTGGCAAAACATTTTCCATGGCCAATATCATCGAGCGTATTGGCAAGCCGACTTTGGTGATGAGCCATAATAAGACCCTCGCGGCCCAGCTCTATTCGGAGTTGAAGAATTTTTTCCCCAACAACGCGGTCGAGTATTTTGTCTCCTACTTCGATTACTACCAGCCGGAGGCCTATATTCCACGTTCAGATACCTATATTGAGAAGGATAGCTCGATTAACGATGAGATTGAGCGCCTGCGCCTCAGCACGATGGGCTCCCTGATCACACGCGAGGACGTGATCGTGGTCGCCTCCGTATCCTGCATCTACGGCCTGGGCTCCCCAGAGGATTACCAGAACATGATGCTGCCCGTGAAAACGGGAGATGAGCTCGACAGGGAGGACTTTCTGGCCGGTTTGGTCAGTCTCATGTTTGAACGCAACGATATCGCCTTTTCCCGGGGTCAATTCAGGGTCAGGGGCGATGTTGTTGAAGTACATCCAGCCTACCTCGAGGATACCGCGATCCGTGTGGAGTTTTTTGGCGATGAGGTTGAGCGCATTTCAGAAATTGATGTGATGACCGGAAACCGGATTGATACTCTGGACAGCCACACATTTTTTCCCGCCAAGCAGTTTGTCACCGAGAAGGAAAAGCTCACCCGGGCCATCGTTAAGATCAAAGAGGAATGCTCGCAGCGGGTGAGCTGGTTTGAGAAACAGGGCAAGCTCATCGAGGCCCAGCGCATCCGCATGCGCACGGATTTTGACATCGAGATGATGCAGGAAATGGGATTTTGCCAGGGTATTGAGAATTACTCGCGCCACCTCACCGGCCGCGAGGCCGGTGCCCGGCCATACACCTTGCTGGATTTCTTTCCCGAGGACTACTTGCTGCTCATGGATGAGAGCCATGTGAGTGTGCCTCAGGTGGGTGGCATGTATGAAGGCGATAAAAGCCGTAAGACTACTCTGGTGGAACATGGTTTCAGGCTTCCCAGTGCGCTGGACAACCGCCCGTTAAAGTTCTCCGAGTTCATGGAGATGACCAAGCAGCGAGTTTATGTCTCAGCGACCCCAGGGCCATTCGAATTCATCAATTCACGGCCCGATAACAAGCGATACATCCCATGGAAGCGTGGCGAGTTATCAGCCGCCCAAGCACTTAAAAGAATCCGCAAAACCATCCACGCCAGCGGTGCTGATCAAGGGGTGGCTGATTTTGATGTCCAATCACCGGGCAGCAACCTCGTCGTTGAGCAAATTATTCGCCCCACAGGCCTGCTTGATCCGATCCTCACGCTCAAACCACTCAAGGGTCAAATTGATGAAACCATCGACATGTGCCGCGAACGCGTGGAGAGAAACGAACGCGTGCTGGTTACCACCCTGACCAAGAAAACAGCCGAGGACCTCGCAGAGTATCTTCAGGAGACGGGTTTGAGGGTAAGTTACATCCATGCCGATGTCGGGGCTATTGAGCGGGTCGAAATACTGCGTGGATTACGTGCCGCTGAAATCGACGTTCTGGTCGGGATTAATTTGCTGCGTGAGGGGCTCGACCTCCCCGAGGTCTCCCTTGTCTGCATTCTCGACGCTGATAAGGAGGGATTTCTGCGCAATGAGACATCCCTTATCCAGACGGCAGGGCGTGCGGCCCGCCATGTGGATGGTGAGTGTGTGGTTTTCTGTGATGAGGTGACAGACTCCATCCAGACACTTATTAATGTGACCGAGTATCGCCGTGCCCGGCAAATGGAGCATAACCAAAAACATGGTATTACTCCGCAGAGCGTGGTGCGTGCCGTGCAGGAAAGCCTGAGTCAACACCAGTCTCATAAAGACTCGGCTGATGATCTCAACCACGGTCTGGTTGCCGGCGACGAGAGCACCTACAATGTGGTCCATGTGATCTCCGAACTGGAGGAGGAAATGCGTGAAGCTGCAGCCAAGCTCGAGTTTGAGCGTGCTGCCCACCTGCGAGACCAGATCAAGCAGTTGCGTCAAGAACTCGAGCAGGACTGAGCGCTCCTGCTGGCCGAGTTAATAGTCGCGCTAGGGCATTGACTAATGTCCGCTTAGCAGGAACTAATAACGCCAGACATGCGCCCAACATCAATTCAGATCCAGTCCGTCATGGATGCCTTTGGCCAGCAGGGCTGGCAGTACGAACATCTTGAGGGCAGGGATGTCATTCGCACGGCCTTTGAGGCGTATCACACCCAGGTGCATCTCCATGCGCAGGCATTTCCCCAGATCAATGCTTTATCCATCGTCGGGGAGGCCCCCTTGAGTGTGGGTTTGGAGCACGAGCCCTTCATTCTGGAGCTGCTCGCCAGAGCCAACAAGAAGTTGACGCTGGGAAGCCTGGAATATGATTTGGACCGCGAGCAGCTCATGTTCCGCATCACCAATCTCTTTGAGCGTGATAAGTACGATGCGGATATCATCTCATCCATGGTACACGCTGCCATCGCCGAAGTGGACAGGATTACGCCTTACGCAGCGGTCATCCAGCAGACCTCGGAGAGTTTGTTGGATGACTTGTCCGTTGAGCGCTTGCTCCTGCGTGATGACCTTATTCCGCCGGTTCCGGAGGATGAGGATGGTTTTGCCTGAGCCCGGCTGCCGCTGATGCGGTAATGCCTGGAGGTTTGGTTGCCTGGCGATGATGGCCAATGGCTTTTTTCAAGAGTTGGCAAGAGGCCTATAAAATGACAGCCCCGTCAACTAGGCCCGAAGGCTTTTGCTGACGGAGCTGTTCCCCCCCAAATGTCGCCTATTGCTAAGCGATGTCTGCACTATACGGGTTTTTTTGAGATGCGCAACTAAAAAATCACTTTTTTTTGATATTTTTGGTTTACGTGTGTTTAATATGTCCTAATTTAAAGCGTTAATCGCAAAATTTACCATTTTGAATCCCGCTTCAAAGAGCGCCAGTCCCAGGTTTTTGAAGCCGATATCTTCCGAGGCAAGGCACAACAGAAAGGAGATGACGATGGCGTTGGCCAGGTAGATGACAACCAGAGAGAAGAGGATGCCATTCTCTTTGAGGTCAGGCTGATCGCGGGGAATCATCCACAGTGTCCACAGCAGGTGGAAGGCCCAGCTAAAGCCAATGAGAAAATAAAGCGCATGGTCGTGATAGTGGTGGTTGTAAAATATCCCAATGACACTTGAAAGAGCCAGAATCAAGGCGGACCAGAATGGTAGGAAGTAGGGAGAAAGGGCGATGAGGGCGTTGCTCTTGTTGGTCATGACGTAACCTCCGTCCGCGGTGACATGAATGCCGCCGACCTTGCCGCCACACGCGTAGACAAAAAGGGCGTGGGTGAGCTCGTGGCCCAGCACATAGAAATAGAGGAACAGACGTTCGAGCAGACCGGTGAAGAACCACCCGACCATCAGAAGAAAACCAATTCCAAAGTAAAGAAAGTTGACTGATGCAGTGATAATGCCGGCCGAGAGAAAGCCGCCCCATCGTCTCAAATCGAGCCAGTTTTCACTCAATTCCGCCCAATGTCCTGACAAATGCCCCCAGTAGGATGTGCTGGGGTCCGCGCTGACGCTGAACAGCGCCCAGGTGATACTGATGCAGAAAGGCAGCAGCATCAGTGCCATGAACCAGCGCACCATGCGCTGCCCTATGTTCAGGTGGATAATACCATGGTCGGCGGTGCCGGCGATGGCAGCCTGCACGGAGGTCAGGCCCATACGCTTGCCCATGCGCCGGTTGGCACGCTGCTTGGCGCGGACATTGGCACCGTGAAAAGCCTCGCGTAGTGTAGGGCGGCCGGTGCGCCGGCTGTTGCGACTGCGCACCCGCCTTTGCCTGCCGGCGATGGATGTTCTGCTTGATCTCATGCGTAACATGAGCCCGACGAATGGGCTGGAAAGGAATAAAGTTTAGATTACTTAAATATCATCAAACTGCAAGACGGTAATTCACCCGGGTTCGATGAGATGGTTCCACAAATAGCGCGGTTTGTACCACGCGTGAGATCCACTAAAGCAAAGGGCTAGCTTTTTGTTTCTGCCAGGCATTCCACTTCCACGCCCACACCTTCCTCCAAGACGAGTACGCGATCAGCAACGCCCAGACGCTCGGCTTCCGATACCAGCCTCTCGACAGGCTCGTGATAGGGTTCATTACCCAGGGGGAAAGTGCCGTAATGCATGGGGATCAGAATGCCGGCTTCCATTTCGATGAATGCCTGCACGGCCTCCTCAGGGTTCATGTGCACATCACGCCCGCTGGGGGCATCATACGCGCCGATGGGCATCAATGCCACATCCGGGGTGTGGTGTTTGCCGATTTCCTTGAAGCCGTCAAAGTAGGCACTGTCACCACAGTGGAAGACCTTGCAGACTCCTGAGGCGATCATGTAACCGCCGTAATCGCGGTGGGTGTCGTGCAGGTAGCGTGCTCCCCAGTGGTGACTGGGGGTGTGGGTCACGGAGAGCTCTTCGAAGGTCAATTCATCCCATACCGACATTTCGTGAACGGTGTGAAAGCCGAGTTTCTTGACCAGCGCACTGCTTCCCCTGGGGACGACGATGCCCTCGTGGGATTCGAGAATTTTGAGGCTTCTTTTGTGCAAGTGATCGAAATGGGCGTGTGTGACCATGACCAGATCCACCAGGGGCATAAGCTGCAGGTCAAGTCCCGGTGCCCGCTGGCGTTTGACAACACCGTGCCAGTTGGCCCAGTTCGGATCAATGATCACAGAGTGGTCTGGAAACTGGATCAGGAAGGAGGCATGGCCGATCCAGGTGACCCTGATTTTCCCGGCCTCGGGCGGGTGGGGGATGGGCTCCCGGCTCGAACCATTGCGTTTCTGGAAAACCTGGGGCAGGAGCCGGTGGCGGAGGAAGTGATAGTTCCTGCGAGGCCAGCCCTTCTTGGGCAGGATTCCGGCATAGTCCCGCTTGGCAGTTGGTGCGTCGGGTTTTGAATGGTTCGTGCCTCGGGTGACCATAACTGATAACCCGAATATATGCGCCTGAATGTGGATCATGCAACCCTTCTCTTATTCTCGTTGATCTTATGCCCGTCCCATAGAATGATGCGCCAGCAAGATGAGTGAGGCGAGCAAGGTGACAGTGGGCATTACCCGTGGCGATCAGGCTGGAATTGGTCCTGAGGTTGTAGCGGCCGCTCTTGCCTCCGGTGAGCTTTCTCCGGCATTCAACTACCGCTTGATTGGTGAGGCGCTCGATGCCGTGCCAGGCAAGCCCGATGCCGCCACGGCCAGGGCCGCACTGGAAGCCCTTGAGGAGGCTGCCCGCCTGCTCAAGAGTGGCGAGATTGATGCGGTGGTTACGGCTCCCGTTGGCAAAGACGGGTTGCATGAGCTGGGGTTTGATTTTCCCGGACAGACGGAGTTTTTTGCCCATAGGCTGGGCTGTGACAATCATGCGATGTGCCTGACGGGGAAAAACCTGACGGTGGGTCTGGTGACCGTTCACGTGGCACTTGCTGATGTGCCGGCCATGCTCACCAAGGAGGAGATTGTCCGGGTGGGTTTGCTCTTAGCTGATTTTTGCAAACAGCGCGGCATTGCCTCACCTCGCATTGCGGTATGTGGCCTCAATCCACATGCTGGCGAGAACGGCGCGTTTGGTTCAGAGGAGGTGGAGATCATCAGGCCTGCGGTGGAAGAGCTGCGTGGGCTTGCAGACGATGTTTTCTATACTGGCCCGCATCCCCCCGACACCATTTTCCGCCCCGCTGCAGATGGAGAGTATGACGCGGTGCTGTGCATGTATCACGACCAGGGTTTGATTCCGCTGAAGTTGCTGGACTTTGACACGGGGGTCAACGTGACGCTGGGCTTGTCCAGGCCCAGAACCAGCCCCGACCATGGCACGGCCTATGACATTGCCGGTAGCGGAAAGGCCAGTGCCAGCTCGATGATCCACGCCATCCGGTTAGCTTGTGAAATGGTTTCCCAGAATCGGGTGTGAGCGAGATGCAAACAGGTGAAGTGCTCAGGCGCTACTTTGGACACGATGCACTCAGACCAGGGCAAGCTGAGGTCATTGAGCGGGTAATGAATTTCGAAAACACGCTGGCTGTGCTGCCCACAGGCGGCGGCAAGTCCCTCTGCTACCAGCTGCCCGCCATGTGCATGGAGGGTCTCAGTATTGTGATCTCTCCTCTCATCGCACTGATGAGAGATCAGGTGGAAAGTCTGGAGAAGAGGGGCATTCCCTGTGCCAGACTGGACTCCACCACCCCTGCCGAGGAGGCCGTGCGCACGCATGCAGGCATCGCCTCCGGCAAGTTGAAATTGCTCTACTTGTCCCCAGAGCGTCTGGCCGAGCCAACGATGTTCAATCTTCTCAAGCAGTCATCCTTGGCTCTTGTAGCGGTGGATGAAGCTCACTGTATCTCGGAGTGGGGCCACAGCTTCAGGTCGTCCTATCTCCGGCTGCCATGGCTTTTGCGCTCGCTGAGGCCACAGGTCATTCTGGCCCTCACTGCCACTGCCTCCAAGGAGACCGCCAGGGGTATTCGACATGCCTTCAAGGTTTTGAAAAGGAATCACGTGCAAACTTCATTTTTCCGTGAAAACCTGGCTTTTGAAGTGGCGACATGCCCGTCGGAGCAGAAGCCGCTACAGCTGCTGAAGACCCTTCAGACTCCTGGTCATACCCCCGCCATTGTCTATGCAACGCGGCGCGGAGATGTTGAGGGATTAGCTGCGATGCTGAGCAGGCACGGAATCAAGGCGCGGGCCTACCATGCGGGGATGCCCGCAGATGCAAGAGCTGAAGTGCAAGACGGTTTTGTGGCTCACCGGTTTCCTGTGATTTGTGCCACGATTGCCTTTGGCATGGGCGTGGATATGCCGGATGTGCGCAGTGTGATTCACTACCATCCACCCAAGTCGCCTGAGGGGTGGATCCAGGAGAGTGGCAGGGCGGGTCGGGACGGCAAACCCAGTCATTGTGAGGTGATGATCAACGGTGATGATCGTGCTGCACTTGAGAGTCTTGTCATGGCAAGGCAACCCGGATCCCGTGCTACAGAGGCCATTTTACACAATCTTTTTTCGCAGCAGAAACGGGCAATCATTTCGCGCTACAATTTGAGCACTCTCAATGATATTTCTGTGGAATTAATCGATGTGCTGCTGGCCAGGCTTGAAAGTGATGGCTGGATTACCCCCGATGGGGGGTCATGGATGTGGTGTCACGTGGTGCCCTTGCGCTGGGATACCGGTGCGCGTGAGCGCATACTGCAGGGCTTTCCCAAATGGGCCAGTAGCACACTTGCCGAGCTTGTGGATTCCAATAAGCGCGTATGTCTGCTGGATCTGGCTGGGCATGATGTACTCCGGATGAACAAAATACTTGATCTGCTTCGTGAGCTTGAGGCGGGTGGAGAGGTTAGCTTGAAGCTGAGCCACAGCCTTGTTCACTACCGGATTAAACGCCTGCCGGAAGATCTTGGCGGGCTTGTCAGGGAGATGGCGATCGCATTTGAGCAGCACAGCCAAAACGATCTCGAGCGTATTGATGCGGTGTTCAGGATGGCGCGTTCGAGCCGTTGTATCGCCTCATCCCTCCTATCCTATTTTGGTGAAAAACTTCCCCAGGCATGCGGCAAGTGCAGTTCCTGCAAGGGTCTCAAAGCCCCTGGCAAATTCCCGAGAACCAGAGTGGAGGATGTGAGCCTCGATGAGCTGGAGCAAATCCAGAGAGTGGTTGCTCAAAAGCGTGCTGTCCTGGCATCTCCGGAGAGAATGGCTCGATTCCTTTGTGGTATTCACAGTCCTGCCATGATGCGCTACCGGCTCTACAACCGCCCCGAATGGGGCATGCTTGAGCGATTGCCCTATGAGGATGTGTTGAGTTACACCCAAGCTCAATTCCGCTGAAGCGCATGCGGGCGTGCTCACACCATGGGCACAAACCTCACGGGCGTGTAGCCAGTGCTGGTGAGCTCGCCATGCTGGTCTTTTTCATAGATGGTGAGCATTTGCTCCCCGGGAGCCTTGTCGATGGGGATTACGGCGCGCCCCCCGGGCTTGAGTTGTGCGAGAAGCTGGTCCGGGCGTTTGTCAGTGGCGCATGAGACGATGATGGCATCGAATAATTCACCTTCTCCTGGCCAGCCCCGGTGGCCATCGCCAATACGTGCGTCAATGTTGGTGAGTGCAAGTTCCTGAAAGTGGCCCTTTGCCATGGTGGCCATTTCAGGGATGGTCTCAAGCGTGCAAACTTCCCGGGCAATCCGGGCAATGACTGCTGCCATGTAACCACAGCCCGTGCCGATATCCAGTACGCGTGAGCTGTGATCAATGTGGGCGAGCTGGATCATGAGCGCCACGATATAGGGTTGTGAAATGGTCTGACCCTCGCCAATGGGAAGTGGGCAGTCATCGTAGGCCCTGTCCCTGTACTCGGGCAGCACGAAGATTTCGCGCGGCACCCCGGCCATGGCCTCCAGGACGAGATCGTCACTGATGCCACGCGCCATCAGATGCATGCGCAGCATCTTGTCAATGGAGGTGTTCATTGTGGCACATTAGCACGCAGCCGGCATTTTTCCACCCCGCAATGGGATGTGTGCTAACTCGGGCTATTGGATGCGATAAAAGTCCATGGCCGTCTCCCGGCGAATCGCCCTCTGTTCGTCCTCGCTGAGGGTCAAGATGAAGTCGTCAACCGTATTGAGCCAAGCGGGATAGGTGGTGGTCAGATTGCACACAGGCCAATCAGACCCGAACATGATTCTCGTGGGCCCAAAAGCGTTACAGACAATATCAAAAAAGGGCTTGAGTATTTGGCTGTGTATACGCCCGCTGGTCATGGAATCAAGCTGGGCACTGAGTCCGGAAACTTTGCAGTAGACATGTGGCCTTCGGGCGAGCTCCCTGATGGCGTGTGCCCAGCTGCGAGAAGGGGTCGTCGATTCCATGCTTGGTGAGCCGCAATGGTTAAGCACGATTCTCTGGTTGGGGTGGCGGTCGGCAAACAGAATGGCCGCGGGAAGCTGCTGCTCTGAAACCATGAGGTCAAGGGCAAGATCGTGGCGTGCAAGCTCGGTGACCCCATGGTCGAAGTCAGGATTGTTGAGGGGATTCTCAGCAAAAGAGGAGTTCATGGTTTCCCGCACGCCCTTGAGCATGGGCTCGTGAACATACTGGTCGAGAAAGACTCTTAGCTCAGTGGAATCAAGAGGGGCCCAGCCCACGATGCCGGCGACCAGGCTGTCTGATTGTTTTGCCTGCTCGAGCAGGAAATGGTTCTCACGGTCACTGCGGCGGGACTGCACCGCGACAACCTGATCCACACCACTGAACTCGAGATCATCCTCCAGCTCGTAGATGCGGTGATCCTGTCTCAAGGCCGCCATGTCCCCCGTGATCCACGGGTGGTTCGTGGCCTTGTATTTCCATAAGTGGACGTGGGAGTCGATCACGGGACAGGATGCTAAAAACCAAAATCCGGAGAGCAAGACCTATGTTGAGACGGTCATGTCATTTTAGCTTTGCTCGGCTTTTTATCCGGAGCTAAAGGGATAGGATTGTGTGTGGCGCCGTGGTGTGCTCAATATGCTCTCATGCACGAGAGTCTCATGGTTCTGCAAGCTGCGATGCCAGTTTATCTGGTGGTCTTGGTGGGTGCGGGTTTGCGCAGAATTCATGTGTTGCAGCCCCGTATGGACAAGTGCCTGATGATGCTGGCAGTGCATCTGTTTTTTCCATGTCTGATCCTCGACAAGATGCTGGCTGCCGAAGTGCTGCGTGACCCGATGGTGATGTTTTGGTCTGCAGGCATAGGCTTCGCCGTGATCGTGCTTGGCGCCTTGCTGGCATACCTGTTAGCCCCCTTGCTGGGTTTGAGCCTGGGTAGCGGCAGGAGGACCTTTGCAGTTTCCGGAAGTTTGCAGAATTACGGATTCATTGCCATCCCGCTGGTGGCTTATTTATATCCGGACAATGATGATGTGATGGCGGTTTTGTTTACTCATAATCTGGGAGTTGAACTGGCAATGTGGACCGTGTTGTTGATGCTTCTCTCCGGGCAGATCAATCCCTCATGGAGGGTGTTTATGAAAGGGCCGATCATTGCCGTCGTCGTGGGTCTTGTGCTTATGGAGACGGGGGCCGATGATTATGTGCCGGATGAGATAGATGGGCTCTTTGCCATCCTGGGAGTGTGTGCCATACCGCTAAGTTTGTTGCTTGTGGGGACAGCCTTGCATGACCTGATGGGCAAGATGAGGTTTGACTGGAAAATTGGTGCTGGATCGGTGCTCACGCGTCTGGTCCTCATTCCCGCGCTGATGCTGCTCTGCGCCAAGTATATCCCCATGGGCATTGAGCTCAAACAGGTGCTTGTCATTCAAGCTGCTGTTCCTGCGGGGATGTTTCCTATTGTCATGGCACGCCACTATGGAGGCAGGACGGATGTGGCCGTCACGGTGGTGCTGGCAACAACGGTTGCCAGTCTCATCACCATGCCTCTGGTGATCGCCTTTGGAAAATTCTGGATTGGCGTATGATTTTTTTCGACAGCACCCGGAGAACCACACACTATCAGCTTATCAGATGAAGGAACTCAATATCCAGGGGCAGATCATCAAGTGCGGTGAGCGGAAGTTGGTTAAAGTGCAGGTGGGGATGTTGACCACCCATGAACCTGTGACCATGCGCGCGTGGGTCATACGGGGTAAAACTGACGGGCCGACAATGATGGTGCTGGGATGCATTCACGGAGATGAAATCAATGGGGCTGAGATTGTGCGCCGGTTGATCAATTCACCTAGCCTGAGGAAGCGTCTCAAAGGAACCTTGATCGCCATACCCATTGTCAACGTGCCGGCGTATTCCAACAGGTCGAGGTATCTGCCCGACCGGCGTGACCTGAACCGCTTGTTTCCCGGTTCTCCCAAGGGGTCCCTCGGAGCCCGTCTTGCGCACATATTGTGTAGTGATTTTCTGCCCTTGTGTGATGCTGTGATCGATCTCCATACAGGCGCCATCAACCGGGCCAACCTGCCCCAAGTCAGGGTGACCGCTGATGACGAGAATTCCATGAAACTTGCCAACGCTTTTGGAGCACCTGTGATCCTGACAGCGGGCTCACGGGAGGGCACTGTGCGCGCAGCCTGCAATGCATTGGGTATTCCTGTGATCCTTTTCGAGGGGGGGGAGGCCCTCAGGCTGGACACGCCATCGATCCGCTTCGGCAAGCGTGGACTGCAGGCAGTCATGCGCCACATGGGCATGCTGCCCAAGCGACCAGCTGCAGCGAGGAAAAGTGCCAGACATGCGGTGATTTGTGAGAAGGGATTCTGGGAACGAGCCCAGATAGGGGGGCTGTTCACTCCACTTCTCGCGCTTGGTAAAGCGGTCAAAAAGGGTGATGTGCTGGGCTTTGTCGCGGATCCCCTTGGTGATTATGAGCAGGAGATTGTCTCCACCCAGACGGGTATTCTCATCGGGCGCACTAATGAGGGCCAGGCGGATGAGGGCGATGCGCTGTTTCACATCGGGCTCTCCAGATTCCCAAGCAGGGCGGCACAAAAGATCGTCATGTCGGGTGAGGGGCTTCCCGACATTCCTGCCGATGACGATGATCACCCGGTGCATTACGATCCCTACACGGACATGCTCTAGGGCAGTTGTTTTGGTGCCCGGCGAATAGAGCTCTGGGACAGGTAATCCTCAGCTTCGTGCTTGGCACGGCCGCCTTCAGTGTGAAGGATCCCGGGCATGGAACATCACGTATACTTCTGGCTGAAGCAGGAGAAGAAGAATGAGGCAGATCTGGTGGCTTTTGAACAGGGTTTGGCAGAATTGTTTGAAATCAAGGAGGTGGCCGACGGCATCTGGGGCAAATCCGCTGACACGCCTGAGAGGCCGGTGACCGAAAAGAGCTTTGATTATGCCCTGTCAATGAAGTTTGACTCTCTTGAGGATCACAACGTTTATCAGGATCATGTTGACCATGATAGGTTTGTGGATGTCTTCAAGGACTGGTGGGAAAAAGTAATGGTCATGGATGTGGGATAGCCAAACAGCTGTTTTTAAAGAGAAGCGCAAAATAAACCATTGCCAGTCTCCATCATGCTGCTACAAAACGTTTTCAGCAGCCATTGGCCCATCCACTTATGTCGGGAAAACTTACCTATAAGGAATCAGGTGTGGACACCAGGGAAGCCGCCGCCCTTGTTGGTGACATTGGCGCCCACGTTCGCAGAACCCAAAATCAACGGCAGCTCTACGGTGCCTTTGGTCTGTTTGCAGCAGCTTTTGACCTGAGTGATTATGATCAACCGGTTATTGTCACAGGCTGTGACGGGGTAGGCACAAAGCTTGAACTCTTACTCGAGCACGACCAGCTCGAAGCAGCGGGCAAGGATCTTGTGGCGATGAGTGTCAATGACATCCTGACCACTGGTGGGGATCCGCTGATGTTTCTCGATTACATTGGCATCTCCGCCCTGGACAAGCCGCTCATCACCCGGTTGATTGGAGGGATGTGTGACTACCTCGAGGACTGTGGTTGCATTCTGGCTGGTGGGGAAACCGCTGAAATGCCAGGTATCGTGCCCGAGGATGTTGTCGAGCTTTCCGGGTTCTGCATCGGTTGTTGCGAAAAGCCCGACTTGATTGATCCAACCCAAATCGCCTCAGGTGATGTGCTCATAGGCTATCGTTCCGATGGTCCACACGCCAATGGCTGGAGCCTGATCCGCCGGGTGCTTGCAGAGCACGGCGACGCGTTTTCCAAGGATGATATTGTCAGCTTGCTCGCTCCGACCCGGCTCTATCATGATGTCGTTGCCGATATCAAGGCAGCAGGGGTGAAGCCCCGTGCCATGGCTCATATCACCGGGGGTGGGCTGCCTGAAAATCTCGAGCGTCTACTGCCTCAGCACGGAGCGGATGTGGTGATTCCGGCGTGGGACAATACGGTCATGAACAAGCTTTTTGAGTTTGTCGACGCCGAGGATAAATTCCATACCTTCAACATGGGATTTGGCTGGGTGGTGATTGTATCCCCAGATGACGCGGAGCGTGTCATGTCTGCCGGCCCCGGAGGGGTCAGGATAGGTAAGATCAGCGATACCCAAGGTGTAAGGGTAAGTATGCAAAGCTAATGGTGTTGATTGCCAACCGATCACGGATTCCTTCATGAGTGACCCCATCAAACACGAGTGCGGTATTGCAGTAGTCAGGCTCAAGAAACCATTATCTTACTACAAGGATAAATACGGGACCGCTCTCTGGGGGGTGAACAAGCTGTTTCTGCTCATGGAGAAACAGCACAACCGTGGTCAGGATGGAATCGGTATTGGCTGTGTCAAACTCAATATGCCGCTGGGCCAGCCCTATATTTTCCGTCGTCGGGACTCGGCGCATGACTCCATGGCATCGGTGTTCCGCAAGGAGCTGAAGAGTTTCAACAAAATGGCTCGCAAGGGCATCCTGGATCCGGAGGATCCGGAGTCGGTAAAGCAGAAATTTGATTTTGGTGGTGAGGTCCTCATAGGTCACCTGCGTTATGGTACCTCCGGGGAATTTGACTCGGGCTCTTGCCATCCCTACTTGCGTCGCTCAAACTGGCCTACCCGCACCCTGATGGTGATGGGTAATTTCAACATGACCAATACCGCTGAGCTCAATAGCAAGCTCATGGACAGGGGCCAGCATCCGGTTTTTGGAACAGACACTCAAACTGTGCTCGAAGAGATAGGTTTTCACCTCGACGAGTATCATACCGATCTTTACCGCAAGTTGAGGGACAAGGGAGTCGACGGGCGGCAGATTCCGGGGCTGATTTCCGAGCAGATTGACCTTCCCTCCAGAAGCCGGGAATCCGCAGAGGCCTGGGACGGTGGTTACGCCATCAGCGGTATTGTGGGCAATGGTGACATGTTTGTCATGCGTGATCCACGCGGTATTAGGCCTTGCTATCTCTATGAGGATGATGAGGTCATAGCTTTTGCCTCGGAGCGAGTGCCACTGATGACTGTTTTTGAATCCAGTAAGGAGCAGGTCATGGAGATGGAGCCAGGGACTCTTACCATTGTCCGGCGCGACGGTAGCCAGAGTGTGCAGAGTTTTCACGAGGAACGCCCCAAGAGCCCGTGTTCATTTGAGCGCATTTACTTTTCCAGAGGGAATGACCCCGTCATTTATCGTGAGCGCAAGGCCATGGGGGCCGCGCTGGTCGACCAGGTATATCAGTCCATTGGTGAGGACTTTGAGAAAGCGGTCTTTGCTTTCATTCCCAACACGGCGGAAACGGCTTATTATGGCTTTCTGGATGGTCTGCGTCTTTTGCGCAGGCAGCAGGTGCGATCTCAAATTTTAGAGGCATCCCGGAAAGGCGAGCTCAGCGAGGACTTGCTCGACAGCCTGATCATGCGCAACTGGCCGCGGGGCGAAAAGGCCGTGCACAAGGACATCAAGATGCGCACTTTCATCTCCCAGGAAAAGGGAAGGGCGCAACTGGTCTCCCACGTCTATGACATCACCTATGATCTGGTAAAAGAGGGGGACACGCTGGTTGCACTGGATGATTCCATTGTGCGTGGCACCACCTTGAAGGAATCGATCCTGAAGATCCTTGCCAGAACCAAGCCGCGCAAGATTGTCATTTGCTCAACGGCTCCACAAATCCGCTATCCTGATTGTTACGGTATTGATATGTCCGAGCTGGGCAAGTTCATCGCTTTTCAGGCTGCGGTGAATCTCATCAAGCGTGCTGGAAACAGCCGACTGCTCGAGCAGGTTTATCAGGCCTGTAAAGCTGAGCTCAACAAGCCCAGTGATGAGCGCACGAACCAGGTGAAGCGTATTTATGAGGATTTCAGCGACGACGAAATATCTGCTGAGATCAGCCGCATGGTGAGCCCTGAGGATATTGACTGGTACGGCGATGTGGAGGTGGTTTATCAGACTATTGAGAACTTGCGCGCTTGCATCAAGGGGCCTTGTGGCGACTGGTATTTCACAGGGGACTACCCGACACCCGGTGGTTTTGCGACGGTCAATCTTGCCTATGTGCGCTGGTATGAGGGCGCAGACGGGCGCAGCTACGATTTGCCCCTCTGAGACCGGGGAAGTCTTGTTATCTGGTGCGCCATTCGTGCTTGAGTGAATGCGCTGAGTGTTTAGCTTGCCGGTGTGCAGCATCTCAGTATTTCCTCATTGAGGCACGACACGGGCGAAACCCCGCTGTCGGCCAGTTTTGATGCCCAGCTCGAGCGCAGAGTGGAGCGGGAGACCAAGGCGGGAAAGCCCTATTATGAGATTTTCCTCATTGATGAAACCGGGGAGATGAAGCTCAAGATATGGGATAATCTACCGCAATTCAAGGCACTTGAGACGATCCCGGACGGGACTTTGTTGCGAGTCACCGGAGAGTGGACTCATAACCAATACGGCATCGACTCGGGCAAATGGGACATGCGCTTGCTCAGCGAGCAGGAGGCTGCCGATTTTCTGGCGGGAGATCCCGAAACCCGGGCCCGCCAGGATGCTGACTGGAAGGACATTGAGGAGATGATAGCCGCGATTGCCGACCCTCGCTTACGTGAGATATGCGATGAGTTTATTCGCCAGTATGGAGAGCGGTTTCGCCGATGTGCTGCGGCTCGTAAGAACCATCACGCGCGCCGCGGGGGCCTGGTGGAGCACGTGGCCCAGATGATGCGGGCGGCTGTGGCAATGTGCTCAGTCTACAAGTCCATGAACCGCGATCTCATTGTTAGCGGTGTATTGTTCCATGACTGTGGCAAGATGTGGGAGAACAACTACCCTGAGGTGGGCTTTACCCAGCCCTTCAACAAGCATGGCGAATTGCTCGGGCACATTCCCCTGGGCATTGAGACGGTCAACAAGCTTTGGCGCGATGTCATGGAAAAGCCCGGCTCCGAGGGATGGGAGAAGCTTGAGCCGGCCACGGAAGACGTGCATGTGCATTTGCTGCACCTCATCGCCAGCCACCACGGCACACACGAATGGGGCTCGCCAACCTTGCCGAGAACCCCGGAGGCGATGGCTTTGCACTATATTGATAACATGGACGCCAAGTATGAGATGATGCGCATGGGTTATGAGAGCTGCCCGGAAATTGCTCCAGGTATCCAGGAGCGCCAGTTTCCACTGCCGGCAAATTTGGTCAGGCCCCTGGAGCATTTTAATAATAGCTAGAAAGCCCCAAGGTGCTATACTGTGGGGTCTGAGCTGCTCTCAGGAGGGCGCAATTTATGACGAATCAGGGGTAATCCATGTTTGCGTTTCGCTCAAGATGCGCTATGAACCCCTCTCAGCAATCCAAAAACCATGGGAAAAAACTTATATCAAAAAGTATGGGACGAGCACACAGTCGGCACCCTTGATGACGGGCGCACCCAGCTCTTTATTGGCACGCACTTGATCCATGAGGTGACCAGTCCGCAAGCCTTTGGCATGTTACGTGACCTGGGCCTGAAGGTGAAGTTTCCCAAGCGCACCTTTGCCACGGTGGATCACATCGTGCCCACGGACAACCAGCAGCGCCCATTTGCCGACCCATTGGCAGATGCCATGATCACCGAGCTGCGCAAGAATGCGGATGACTTCGGCATCACTTACTTCGATCTGGCCTCCGGCATGCAGGGAATCGTTCACGTGGTGGGTCCTGAGCAGGGCATCACCCAGCCGGGAACCACGATTGCATGCGGGGACTCTCACACAGCCACTCACGGCGCCTTTGGCGCGATTGCCTTCGGCATAGGCACGACCCAGGTGCGTGACGTGCTGGCAACCCAGACCATTGCCATGGAGAAACTCAAGGTGCGCCGCATCAATGTTGACGGTGAACTGGGGCCGGGAGTCTACGCCAAGGACGTGGCACTGCACATCATTCGCCTGCTCGGTGCCAACGGTGGTATTGGCTACGCCTACGAATACGGCGGCAGCACTTTTGACGGCTTCACGATGGAGGAGCGCATGACGGTGTGCAACATGTCCATCGAGGGCGGGGCGCGCTGCGGATATGTGAATCCGGATCAGACCACTTTTGAGTTCTTGAGAAACCGTCCCTATTCACCCAAGGATACGGAGTGGGACGTGGCCGTGAAGCGCTGGGAATCCTACGCTTCCGACGCGGATGCCCAGTATGACGATGTGGTCAACATCAATGCCGCGGACATCGAGCCGACGGTGACATGGGGGATCTCTCCCGATCAGGGTGTGGCTATTTCCGAGAATATTCCCGATCCAGCCGAGGCGGCCAGTCCAGTCGCACGTGCAAGCATCGAGGAGGCACTGGAATACATGAAGCTGTCAGCCGGGGCCCCTGTGAAGGGGACTCACGTCGATGTCGCCTTCATTGGATCCTGTACGAATGGCCGCATCTCTGATTTTCGCGAGGTTGCCCAACATCTCAAGGGACGTCATGTTGCGCCCGGGGTGAAGGCGCTCGCCGTTCCAGGTTCCCAGATAACGGCCGCGATCTGTAAGAAAGAGGGGATCGATAAGATTTTCACCGATGCCGGCTTTGAGTGGCGAGAGGCAGGATGCTCGATGTGTCTGGCGATGAACCCTGACAAGCTTCAGGGAGACCAGCTTTGTGCCTCATCCTCGAACAGAAACTTCAAGGGGCGTCAGGGAAGTCCCATCGGGCGCACGGTGCTTATGAGCCCCCTCATGGTGGCCGCCGCGGCCATCGAGGGCGAGATTGCCGATGCGCGCGAGGTCTTCTCCGTAGTGCCGGTTGCCTGACACGTCTGATAGTCATGAGGTTTCTCTCCATACTTCTCATCTCCCTGGTGGCATCCCATGCCTTCGCCAAGGAGGGGGCGAAAATTGACTTTGCAGGGCTTAAGCATCCTCTCAAGCCCATGCTCTGGAAGGTCGAGGGCAAGGGTCTGAAGCAAGAGAGCTATATGTTTGGTACTATTCATATGGCAGATAAGCGGCTGACAACCCTCCATCCCGCTGCTCAGCAGGCCTTTGATCAATCCGATGCGCTCTACACGGAGGTCGATCTTTCCATGGCCAGCCAGATGGCAATGGCGGGAGTATTGATGCGCAAAGACAGCAAGCCCCTGGAACAAATCCTCGGCGATGAATTACACGCCGCATTTGAGGAGGAAATCAAAGTCATCAATCCCGCCCTCAGTGCCAAGCCTTTTGCCCAGTTCAAAATATGGGCGCTGGCTATGACAGTCCCCATTCTCAAGGAGCAACTCTCCGGGGAAATGTCCCTCGATATGCAGCTTTGGAATCGGGCGACCAAGACAGGGAAGAAAACCGGGGCCCTGGAGAAAGTTAGTGACCAAATTGGCAAAATGGATCAATTCGCCATTGATGAGCAGAAACACTTCCTTGATTGCACCCTCAAATTGCTCAAGAAATCCCGTGAGTCAGGGATCGATCCTTATGCTGAACTCGTCAATGCCTACTTGTCCGGAAATACCAAGGTGATCGAAGACTTTATGTTGTTGGATTCCTATATGGGCATCAAGATGGATCCCGAACTGGTCAAGAAGTTCTATCGCCTCTTGCTCGATGAACGCAATGTCTGCATGGCCAAATCCATTCTCGATATCCTGGCTCAGGATGCTGATCAAACTTCCTTTTTTGCAGTCGGAGCGGCTCACTATATCGGTGATAAATCCGTTGTTAAACTGCTCGAAGACGCGGGCTACAAAATCACGCGCATGTAATTTTCCAACCATCCCATAACCATGTCCATCCCATCCATTACCCAAGTTTCAGGCACAGCAGTCTATATCCCAGGAGCAGACATTGATACGGACCGCATCATCCCGGCGCGTTATCTCCGTTGTGTCACTTTTGATGATCTCGCTGAAGGGCTTTTCCGTGATGTGCGCACGGACACCGAGGGCAAGGACCTGAATCACCCATTGGATGATCCGCGCTTTGAAGGTGCCAGTATCATGCTCTCAGGGCCCAATTTTGGATGTGGCTCCTCTCGTGAGCACGCTCCACAGGCAATCCGCCGTGCCGGCTTTAATGCTATTATCGCGGAGAGTTTTGCTGAGATTTTCTTTGGTAATTCAACCGGCCTCGGCATGCCCTGCGTTTGTGCCTCTGCGGAGGATATCCAGGCTCTTGGAGCTGCTGTGAACGCAGATCCAAAGGTGGTGGTAAGTATCGACCTTGAGTCCATGAGCGTGAGCTACGGAGACCAGGGCTTTGCCGTCACCATGCCGGAGTCTGCCAGGGAGGCACTCATGTCAGCTCGCTGGGATCCCATTCAGGAGCTGCTCAACAACAGCCCGGCGATTGAGTCCCGGGCCGAGGCCCTGCCCTACGTGTAGGCCTGGGCACGGCAGAAATCCTGCCACGGAAATGATCGCCATCCCTGACTGCCTGGTGTAGTCTGCAAACATGTCCCATGGAGATGTGCCCGAATGCCACTCGCCCGAAGCTATCCGGGAGCGTCTAAGTGACCAGCCCAGCCAGAGTTATCTCAAGGATTTCATCTACGGGGCAATCGACGGTGCGGTGACAACCTTTGCCGTGGTGGCCTCGGTCTCGGCTACCGGGCTTTCCAGCGGGGTGGTCATTATTCTCGGTTTTGCCAACCTGCTGGCGGACGGCTTTTCCATGGCTGCAGGGAATTTTCTGGGCACTCGTGCTGAGATCCAGGCCCGCCAGCGTGCAAGACGCGAGGAGGAACTCGAGATTGAAAGCCATCCCGAGGGTGAGCGAGAGGAGATTCGCCAGATCTATGCTGCCAAGGGTTTTGAGGGGGAGGTGCTTGAGCAGGTAGTCGATGTGATCACTGCGGACAAAAAACGCTGGGTGGACACGATGATCACCGAGGAGCATGGCTTGCCCCTTGGCAACCCGTCGCCCCTGAAGGCAGCGGGCATGACCTACCTTGCCTTTCTGGTGGTGGGTTTTATTCCGCTGATTACCTTCGTGCTGGAATACATGTTCCCGGGAACGGTGAGTCAGCCGTTTTTGATCGGTGCCATTCTCACCGGCATTGCGTTCTTTATCGTCGGGGCGCTCAAAAGCCGTTTTGTGGAAAAATCCTGGCTGTGGGAGGGCTTTGAGACGCTCTCGGTGGGGACACTCGCGGCCGGTATTGCCTATGTGATAGGCTTGCTGCTGCGGCCCTTTGTCGATGTGGCAGGTTAATAACCCAGCCAAGGACCGAGCCATTTTTCAGTTTCCTCCACGGTCCATCCCTTGCGCTTTGCGTAATCCTCGATCTGGTCTTTCTGCAGCTCGCTGATGGCAAAGTACTTGCTCTGCGGGTGGGAGAGAATCAGTCCGCACACCGAGGCTCCGGGATGCATCGCGCAGGACTCGGTGAGCTCAATTTGGGTCTTGGCAGAAGCGTCGAGCAGGCGGAAGAGGGTCAGTTTTTCCGTGTGGTCAGGCTGTGCAGGATAGCCCGGAGCCGGACGGATGCCCTGGTATTTCTCGTGGATGAGCTCGGTGTGGTTAAACTCGTTGGGCCGTTCATAACCCCACGCAACCCGGGCGCGGTGATGGAGTAGCTCGGCAAAGGCCTCGGCGAGCCGGTCGGCAATGGCCTGTACCATAATGGCTGAATCAAGCTCATGATCTTCCCTGAGTCGGGCTGCCCAGTCATCGGCTCCATGAATGCCCACGACAAAGGCACCTAGATGATCCTGATGCCCTGATGCCTCGGGGCAGATGTAATCACTCAGAGCGTAGTTGGGCTTGCCGGAGGTTTTCTCCGTTTGTTGACGCAGTGTATGGAAGGTGGCCTTCTCGGTGGGCAGGATAATGTCATCCCCTACGGCATGGGCGGGGAAAAATCCATAGATGCCATTCGCGGTGAAGCGCTTATTGGCGATGATATCCTCAAGAAGTTCCCGGGCATCATGGTAGAGTTTTTGGGCGATTTCTGCCGCCTCGCTGTTTTTTGTTTTCAGGGTCCCGGTTTCCGGATCCCAGACACCTCGTAATTCCCAGGCGTGGAAAAAGGGTGTCCAATCGATGTAATCAGCGAGTTCTCGCAGGGACTGGTTTTTCATCACACGTGTACCCGTGAATTCGGGCTGCGGTGGGCAGTATTTGTCCCAGTCCATGGCGACCTTGTTTGCCCGTGCCTGATCCAGGCTGACGGTGGCCTTGTCTTTCTTGTTAAAGTTGGCGCGCAGCTTTTCGTGTCGCTGCTCGTTCTTATCAATAAAATCCTGCTGACTGTCCTTGCTGAGCAGGCTGGTGGTTACCGGCACGGAGCGCGAGGCATCGAGCACATGAATGATAGGGCCGGAATAGTGGGGGGCAATTTTGACAGCTGTGTGAGCAGGGCTGGTGGTGGCACCACCAATCAGGATCGGTGTCTTGAGCTCACGACGTTCCATCTCCTTGGCAACATTGATCATCTCGTCCAGGGATGGTGTGATGAGGCCTGAGAGCCCGATGACATCGACTTGCTTCTCGGCGGCCACTTCAAGGATTCTTTCACACGGCACCATAACACCCATGTCGATGACCTCGAAGCCGTTGCAAGCAAGCACGACACCGACGATGTTCTTGCCGATGTCATGTACATCCCCCTTGACTGTTGCCATCAGGACACGTCCGGCGGTCATGGATTTTTCCGCCTCGGCAATGGCGTGGGCTTTATCTAGTGAGCTGTCCTCAGCCATCAGCTGCGCAGCGATGACAGTGACCTTTTCCTTTTTCTCCTCCTCCATGAAGGGCTCAAGGTGGGCCACGGACTTTTTCATGACGCGGGCTGATTTAACCACCTGGGGCAAAAACATCTTACCCTCACCAAAGAGATCCCCGACCACGCCCATGCCATCCATGAGAGGCCCCTCGATGACCTTGAGTGGCACCTCATACTTGATGCGGGCTTCCTCAGTGTCCTCGACAATGTAGGTATCAATTCCCCTCAGCAGGGCGTGCTCGAGACGCTTCTCAACGGATTGCTCACGCCATGCAAGGTCCTCGGCCTGGGTTTTCTTTTTGACCCCCTTGAATTGCTCGGCGAAGTCGAGCAGGCGCTCGGTGGCGTCCGGGTCACGATTGAGCAGCACGTCCTCGACATGCACGAGCATCTCGGGAGAGATTTCATTATACACCTCCAGCATGCCCGCGTTGACAATGCCCATGTCCATGCCGGCCTTGCATGCGTGATAGAGAAAAGCAGCATGCATGGCCTCACGCACAGGATTATTGCCGCGGAAGGAGAAGGAGACGTTGGAAACACCACCAGAAACCTTCGCGCCCGGCAGGTTTTCCTTGATCCAACTGGTCGCTTTGAAGAAGTCGAGAGCGTAGTTGTTGTGTTCCTCGATACCGGTGGCAACGGTGAGGATATTGGGGTCGAAAATGATGTCCTGGGGGTTGAAGCCCACCTCGTCTACCAGGATGCGGTAGGCACGCTCGCAGATGCGGATCTTGTCCTCATAAGTGGCTGCCTGACCATTTTCATCAAAGGCCATGACCACAGTGGCAGCACCGAACTTCATGATTGTTCGGGCGTAAGACTTGAAGAGTTCCTCGCCTTCTTTGAGTGAGATGGAGTTGACGATACCTTTGCCTTGCAGGCATTTTAGACCGGCGAGAATAATTTCCCACTTGGAGGAATCCACGGTGATGGGAACCTTGGTGATGTCTGGCTCGGATTGCACCAGATTGAGGAAGCGGGTCATCATCTCAACCCCGTCAATGAGGCCGTCATCAAAGCAGATGTCGATGACGGGAGCGCCGTTTTCGACCTGTTGCCTGGCCACAGCGAGAGCGTCCTCAAGGCGACCTTCCTGGATCATTTTACGAAATACGGGTGAGCCCGCGACATTGGTGCGCTCACCAATCATCAGGAAGTTCTTGTCCGCAGTGTGGTTGTAGGGCTCCGTGCCAGACAAGCGCAACAAGGGCTCGATGCTTGGGATCTGCCGGGGAGCCACGTCCTTGACAGCACGCGCAATGGCTTCGATGTGTTCGGGTGTGTTGCCGCAACAGCCGCCGGCAAGGTTGATGAACCCGGACTCGGAGAAGTCACGAAGCTTGTCATGCATGTCCTCCGGGAGGTAGGGGAAGCCGGTGGGGGAGAGAGGGTCGGGCATGCCGGCATTCGGATAACATGAAACAAAGGTTTCGCAGCAGCGGGAGAGTTCTGCGATGAAAGGCCGCATTTCCTCAGGTCCCAGAGAACAGTTCAGGCCCACTGCGAGGGGTTTGACGTGTGCCACTGCATTCCAGAGTGCCTCCACTTTCTGGGCAGAAATCATGGTTTCACCACCGCGGCCGACAGCAGCGGAGATGATGATGGGCAGCTTGAAGCCGTCCTCCTCGAACACATCCTGGCAGGCGACCAACGCCGCCTTGGAGTTGAGCGCATCAAAAATGGTTTCGACCATCAGGATATCGACACCTCCCTCCACAAGGGCACGTATCTGGCGCTTATAGTCCTCATAGACCTGATCAAAGGTCACGGTACGGAATCCCGGATCCTCCGGATCCACCGCTGCGTTGTTGAGGCCCACCGTCATGGGGCCAATGGCACCGGCGGCGTAGCGTTTGATCCCGGTAGCTTCAGCCACCTCATCACAGGCAGCACGGGCGAGCCTGGCTGATTCCACGTTGAGTTCATGAGCAAGATCCCTGAGGAAGGGGTCATCGATCACCTTCTGATAGAAATCGGGATCCTTGCGACCTTTGCCGGACTCACGCGGGTCTTCGACAAAGAATTCAGACTGGGCGATGGAAGTGCCTGAAAAAGAATTGGTCTCAATGATATCCGAGCCGGCCTTGAGGAAGCGGTGGTGAATGTCACTGATGACATCGGGCCTGGTCAGGGTGAGAATGTCTCCATTGTTGAGCAGGTCCTTTTCCGTATCCTTGAAGCGCTCACCCCGGGCCTCGGCCTCGGTGAGACCGTAGCCCCGGATGGTCGTGCCCATCGCTCCATCCAGCATGAGGATGCGTTCTTGCAGTGCGGAGGTCAGTTCAGCGGTGGCGTCGGGACGTGGCATGGAAGTTGGCGGCTGGGTAGGCTGGGCTTGCGATAACGAGGCTGAGATTAACTGGAAAAGCAGGGAAAACAAGAACAAATCTACATATCTTGATTTATTGATATGTAAAATTCGGCAATTTTTCCACGGGCGCTAGGCTACCACTCCGGCTTCCTCGAGCTTCTGGGCCATTTCCTCCTTTTGCAGAGCTTCGGTGAGCTCAAAGAGATCTCCGTCAAAGGCCCCATCCATGTTGTGGGTGGTGAAACCTATGCGGTGGTCAGTAATACGTGACTGGGGGAAATTGTAGGTGCGGATTTTTTCCGATCTGTCTCCCGAGCCGATGAGTGAGCGGCGTTGTGCGGAGTATTGTTCCGCCTGCTCGCGTTGTTTGGCTTCGAAGAGTTTGGCGCGGATGATTTCCAGTGCCTTTTCCTTGTTCTGGGTCTGGGAGCGGCCGTCCTGGCATTTGACCTGAATACCGCTGGGCAGGTGGGTGATCTGGACAGCAGAGTCTGTGGTGTTGACGTGCTGACCACCGGGGCCTCCTGAGCGGGTGGCTTTGATTTCGAGCTCCTCCATGTTGAGCTGAATATCAACATCCTCGGCTTCCGGCATGACGGCGACCGTGCAGGTGGAGGTGTGGATACGTCCCTGAGTCTCAGTGGCGGGCACACGTTGCACACGGTGCACACCGGATTCATACTTAAGGAAGCGAAATACCTCCTCACCGGTGATCTTCATTACGGCTTTGGAAAAACCGCCCGCCTCCGAGGGCATGGCTTCGATGATTTCACATTTCCAGCCGCGCTGCTCGGCATAGCGCTGATACATGCGCATCACTTCACCGGCGAAAATAGCAGCTTCATCACCTCCTGCCCCGGAACGAATCTCGAGCAGGGCATCCCGGTCCTCGGCTTCGTCACGTGGCAGCAAGGCATACTGCACGTCCTGGGATAACTTTTCGATCGTAGCCTCAAGCTCCGGGATTTCCATGTTGGCCATCTCGGCGATTTCCTCGTCCTCTTCCTTTGCCAACTCGCGGTTGTCCTCAAGGTTCTTTTTGGCAGACTCGAGAGTGTCCCACATTTCGAACAATTCCTTGAGGCGGCGGTGCTCGCGCATGGTTTCCGTTGCTCTTTTCTGATCGGAAAAAAGATCCGGATCGGTGATGAGCTGCTCCACCTCGGCGAAGCGTTCACGGCGTTGGGAAATGAGTGTGGCGTAGTCCATTTTTGAATACTGAATGGATGGAAGTTAGTGGAAAGGTCAAGCTCCGCGCATCAGTGAAATTGCAGCGAGTGATATCAGAGCGTTGCGGATATCATCAGCGCTTGCGGTTTTAAGATCGCTGGCTTTCATCGCCTTGTCGACGGTGAATTTGCCTGAGCGCGTGCGCCGCAGGGCCGAGAGATGCGCACCGCAGCCAAGGTCCTGGCCGATATCGTGTGCGTATGTGCGCACGTAAAAGCCCTTGGAACAGTTGACGGTGAAATCCACCTCCGGCAGTGCAATGCGCTCGATGCTGTAGCTTGTCACGCGCACCGGCCGGGGATCACGTTCTACCTCCTGGCCCTTGCGCGCAAGTTTGTAGAGCGGCACACCGTCTTTCTTGATGGCAGATACCATGGGAGGAATTTGCTCAAAGTCCCCCGTGTAATGATCGAAGGCTGACTTGATTTGAGCGGTGCTTAGCTCAGGAACTTCCCTTCTCTCGATCACCTCACCCTCCTTGTCCTGGGTGTTGGTTTTTGTTCCCAGGGTGAGGGTGCCCTCGTATTGCTTGTCCTCGGACATGAGCAGGTCCTGGATCTTGGTGGCCCGTCCGATGACGAGCATGAGTAAGCCCGTTGCCATGGGGTCGAGTGTTCCGCAGTGACCTATTTTTTTGTAGTTTAGCTGACGGCGGCAGATGGCAACAGCATCGTGCGAAGTCATGTCCGGCTCCTTGTCGATGAGTAAGACGCCGCACGGGGCATTGGGATCAGGTTGCATGGGATGGGAATGATTACAAAAGCATTAAGGAGGGCGACGCTGGAATGAAGGACATCCCTTTTGGCCCCGGATTATCAGAGAGCAGAACTAAAGTGCCTCGCTGAGAGCGGCGAGGACTTTTTGGCGTGCATCAGCAAGTGGTCCCGGCATGCGAATACCGGCAGCACGTGCGTGTCCACCTCCCTTGAATAGTTGTGCCAGCTCGCTGCAATTCACCGAGCTGTCCTTGGCGCGCAGGGATACGCGGATTTTTCCATCGGGAAGCTCCTCGAAGAAAGCGGCGACGATGACACCCTCAATACCGCGAATGATGTCGATGAGGTCCTCACTGTCCTCAGGCTTGAGATTGAGCTCTTCCTTGACACTGTTGGGTAGCTCCCAGTGGGCAAGCCTTCCATCCTCCTCCAGCTCGAGGGTATTGAGCAGGGAGCGCAGTAACTCGATGCGGCGGTAGGGATTGTTGTCGTAGGTGAGAGCATTGATAGTACCCACATCCACGCCCCTGCGAACGAGGTCAGCCGCCATTTCGTAAGTGGCAGCTGTGGTGTTGGAATACTGGAAGGATCCCGTGTCGGTGGATACAGCGACGTAAATGGCATCCCGGGTGATGTCAGAAAAGGGTAGCCCTTGCTGCGTGATCAGGTTGTAGAGAATCTGGCCGGTGGCAGGGGAGACCGAGTCAATGTGGTTGAGGTCACCATACATGGGGTTGGATACATGGTGGTCGATATTAATCCAGAGGGAGGCACTGGCAGCTGCGTTGAGGGCATGGTCTCCGAGGCGAGGCTTCGTCGCACAGTCCAGCGCGATTGCCACCTGGACATCGAGTGGTTCACTTGGTGGAGTCTGCACTTTGTCACTGCCGGGAAGAAAGGTCAGGTTGTCAGGTGTTCCATCCTCGTTGATGTAGTGGACGGTTTTGCCCATTTGCTCCAGAGCATGGCCCAGCGCGATTTGAGAGCCAATGGCGTCACCATCAGGGCGGATGTGGCTGAGGATGATAAAGGAATCGTGAGCACGGATGGCATCAGCTATTTCTTCAAAGGTGTTATTGCTGCTCATACGGGTGGAACGTTTGGTTGATGGGGGTTTAAATGGAAATTGAGGAATGAACAGGATTTTTTAGACGGCTTTTGTATGCGTGGAGGATAAATTGAAGTTTTCAGGTTCAGGTTTTCTGTTTATGCTGCCCTCAACAAAGTGGATTTCTTCAAAGACAATTGGAGTGCCGCCATAGAGATTTTGATTCTTTGGTTTGGCCTCTATCAAATATACAGGGCGTTCAGAAAGACCCGCGGTGCGAGGATATTGGTGGGCCTGGTATTGCTTTTGGTCGTGCTCTCACTGCTGTCCCTCTTGCTTGATTTGCAGGTCATATGGTGGGTGCTCTACAAGATGCTCGCCCTCATGGCCCTGGCCCTGATTATTATCTTCCAGCCTGAGTTGCGTAATGCCCTGGCGCGTCTTGGCAGCAGCAAGCTCTTCCTGTTTTCCAAAACCCAGAAGCATGAGTTTCTCGACATTTTCTGTGATGCGGTCACCCAGCTATCCAAAAAAAGGATCGGGGCCCTGTTTGCCTTTGAGCGGTCTATTGATCTCAAGGATCACTTGGAGACGGGGGTGGAGCTAGATGCCGTACTCTCTCCGGAGTTCGCATTGACGATCTTCCATCCCAAAACAGCGCTCCATGATGGCGGCATGATTATCTCCCAGAACCGGGTCGCTGGCGCTGGCTGTGTTTTTCCTGTGAGCTCCCGTGAGCTCAAGGACCGCAGCACGGGGCTGCGCCACCGAGCAGCCATCGGTATTACTGAGGAGACTGACTGCGTTGCAGTGGTGGTGAGTGAAGAGACCGGACAGGTCTCGATCTGCGTGGATGGTATCCTGGAGCGCAATCTCAATGCGGAGGATTTCCGCGCCAGAATGGAAGCTATTTTTGTACCCGAGGATAACAATGATGAAGAAGATGCTCAAAAAGAACTGGCCGGCGAAACTGGCGACCCTACTGGTCGCGATAACAATCTGGTTTCTGATTAACTACATCCTGAAGAGCGAGAATCCGGGTGCATCGCGTCCAGCCGCGAGTGAGCTGGATAAGTGAGAGGGAGATGATGAAAGGAATCTTTGTAACCGGTACGGATACTGGTGCCGGCAAGACCTATGTCAGCGCGCTGGTGATCAAAGCACTGCGTGCTGAGGGGGTAGATGCGGTCGGTTACAAGCCGATCTGTTGTGGCGGGCGTGAGGATGCCTACACCTTGCTATCTGCCTCAGATGATTGCTTGGAACTTGATGAGGTGAATCCGTGTTACCTGCGCACGGCAGCAGCACCCTACGTGGCTGCCATGTTTGAGAATGCTGAGCTCAAGCTTGAGCCGCTGATACAGGGTTACCACCAACTTGCAGCGAAGCACGAGGTGGTGGTCGTTGAAGGAGTAGGGGGCTGGCGAGTGCCGATTTTGAAAGATTACATGGTGGCTGATTTTGCCAAGGAGCTGGCACTGCCGACGATCCTTGTGGTGGGCAACAGGCTGGGTGCGCTCAACATGACCCTGCTCAGTGTCGAGTCGATGCGGGCTGGCGGGGTGGAGCCCGCCGGATTGGTATTCAACCATCTGGACGAGGAGCTCGATACCGCGGCGATTACCAACAAGGGCATCGCCGAGGATCTCACCGGAGTACCTGTGCTCACGGACGTGATCCGGGGTCAGGAGAGTATAGAGGCCTGGCCGTTTCAGGAGCTTATTGGTCAATCCGCATACGGCGGATTGAGTTGAAGTTGGGAGTTTAAGTTTAAGTGGGGAGTGCGCCTGCGGCCGCCGACCATGTCGGGGCAAGCGGGGGGGAGTTCATGACCGGTATGGTCATGCCAAGTGGACTGGTTGTTCCTTAAACTTAAACTGAGAACTTCAATTGCCACGAAGTGGCCCCCATCAAGATTGGACATTGCCACCGGTTTGCTCTATGAAATGGGCATGAATGACATGCTGGTGAGACTCTACGAGCTGCCTGAAACAAGTGACATCTATGCACGTGTCGAACAGCAGGGCATTGTCTTGCGCCGGGCACGTGCCTACGAGCGCCACATCGTTGCTGCCTGGGTGGCTGAGCATTTCTCCCCGAAGTGGGAAAGCGAGGTAAAGGTGGCTATGTCACGCCAGCCGGTGAGCTGTTATATTGCTACGCGGGATCAGGAAATTTTGGGTTTTGCCTGTTATGAGACCACCGCACGCGGGTTTTTTGGGCCCACGGGTGTTGGTGAGGACGCACGTGGCACGGGCATTGGCAAGGCACTGCTCTTTAAGTGTCTGGAGAGTCTCAAGGAGCTTGGCCATGTCTATGGCGTGATCGGAGGTGTGGGGCCCAAGGAGTATTACCAGAAGGCCTGTGGGGCGGTGGTCATCGAGGGCAGTGACCCGGGTCTTTATCGTGACATTCTGCCGGATTAGGGTGGAGTTTGTCTTCTCAACCAGAGAATCTCGGCCCCGTGCAGGACCCTCAGTATGTCAAAGCGGCGTTTAGCCGGATCGCGGATCGTTACGTGCTGACCAATCATGTGCTCAGCCTCGGTACAGATATCCTGTGGCGTAAGAAGGTAGGCAGGATTGTCGCGGGCTGGCAGCCAGAGAGCATTCTGGATGTGGCGACTGGCACGGGGGATTTGGCCTTGGAGCTGCAGGTGGCGTGCCCTGACGCGCGTGTGACGGGTTCTGATTTCTGTGAAGAGATGCTGGCGTATGCTGCGGAGGGTGGTGTCAATGAGACCATTGTGGCGGATGCCCTGGCGATGCCTTTTGAGGATGATAGCTATGATGTGCTCACAGTTGCCTTTGGTTTGCGTAACATGGCGGACTGGCCGAATGCTCTGAAGGAAATGCGCCGTGTGCTCAAGCCGGGTGGGCGTTTGCTGATCCTTGATTTTTCTCTGCCGACCGGGATTCTGCGTGGTCCGTATCGTTTTTATCTTAATAAGGTACTGCCGAAAATTGCTGGGCTGATCACCGGCGAGGGCGATGCTTACGAGTATCTTGCCGGCACCATTGAGCAGTTTCCCAGTGGTAAGGACATGTGTGCGCTGATCGAGGCTGCGGGTTTCACGAGTGCAGAGGCGCAGCCTTTGACCTTCGGTGTGGCGAGTGTTTATACTGCCGCAGCATGATGATATATTGCGTTGCGTAGCTGGTGTTTGTTGCTTAGTTTCCAGCCATGTCGATTCAGCAGTACGCCAACCAGTTCGTCTGTGATCTCGTTGCTTACGAACCGGGAAAACCCATCGAGGAGACAGCCCGTGAACTTGGGCTGGATCCGGAGAGTATTGTCAAACTGGCATCCAATGAAAACCCTCTGGGGCCGGCTCCTGCGGCGATCGAGGCGATGAAGAAGGAAGCCGCCGGGGTGCACATTTACCCTGATGGTGGTGGCTACAAGCTCAGGGAGGCACTGGCGCAATACCACGGGCTTGCCATTGAAAATGTCGTGCTTGGCAACGGTTCCAATGAAATTATTGAACTACTTTGCCACTGCTTTCTCAACCCCAAGGCTGAACTCATTGCGGCTGAACACGCCTTTGTGGTCTATAAGCTGATGGCGACTTTGTTTGGTGCGAAGTATGTGGAGGTGGCGGATCCTGATTTCATTCACGACCTTGAGGGTATGGCGGATGCCATTACTCAAGACACACGTTTGGTTTTTATCGCCAACCCGAATAATCCTACGGGCACGATGGTGAACCAGGAGGCTTTGGATCGTTTCATGGATCGTCTGCCGGATCATGTGGTGGCGGTTCTCGATGAGGCGTATTATGAATTTCTAGATGATGCTCCCGATACGGTGAAGTATGTGCGTGAAGGGCGTAATGTCTGTGTGCTGCGCACTTTTTCCAAGGCTTATGGACTGGCTGGCTTGCGTATTGGTTACGGCCTGGCCTCACCCCAGGTGGCGGCCATTTTACAGAAGGCACGGCAGCCGTTTAATGCTAACTCGATGGCGCAGGCGGCAGCACTGGCTGCGATGAATGACAGTGAGCACGTGGCCAAGACGATGGAGGTTAACCGCACGGGTTTGGCATTTTATGAGCAGGCGTTTGCAGCGCGTGATCTTGAGTATGTGCCGAGTGTTGCCAATTTTGTTTTGGTGAAAGTCGGGGACGGTGACGGTCTGTTTAAGAAAATGCTGCACAAGGGCGTTATTGTGCGTGCCATGAGTGGTTACAAGCTTCCTGAGTGGGTTCGTATTTCAGTGGGCACGATGGAGGAGAACAGGCGCTGTATTGAAGTGCTCGATGAGGTGCTTGGGAGTGAATGACTCACGTCATCTTTTTTGGGCGCGATTGCCCCTGAAAAGGTATGCATGGTTGACACTGGCGGGGGCAGGTCTATGGTGAAAAAGCTATCTATTTAGCCTGAAGATGAGCGGTTCAACACAGCCATCCACAGCATCATTCCCGTGTGAATTCTGTGGTAAGAATATTCTAGTCCCTTTGGGGCTGCCTCCAACCAAGGCCCCGTGTCCTTATTGCAGCAAAGTGGTGACTTCTCCCGATTTCAGCAAGGCTGCGGCGGAGATGAAGCCGCTTGCGCAAAAGCCCGTTGTTGAGTCGCCAAAGCCCGCTGCCGTGGCTGCGCCCGGGGGCTCTGGGAAGGTTGCAATGACCTCAGGTGAGGCCCGGCAGAATGTTCAGCAACAACCCGGTAGCGGAGTGCCGATCTCTATCACACCCAGGCAGCTTGGATCTGTAACAGCAGTGAAAGCCCCGGTCAGGGTGAGCAACGATTTCACCAAGATTAAAAAAACGACGGACCTTCCTTCTCTTAGTGCTCCACGCGATGAGGCGGCGGCCAACAGACACGGTGAACGACGGCTGCTTCTTTTGGTTTTGTTTTTGCTTCTTCTTATCATTGGCGGATCGGCGTTGTGGCTCGGCGGTCAGGGCCTTGATTCTGTAACTGCCGCCGGTGATTTACCCGCAGCTAAGGATGCTGGGCCGAGCGCTGAAGAGTTGGAGCAGGCATGGAGAATGGAAGGGTGGAAACAGGATGCAAGTAATGTGCTTAGCGCTTTTATGGCCGCGAAGTCTCCTGAAGAGCGTATGAAATATGTGATCGCCAACGACGAGGTGTCCGAGGATCTCGCCCGGTTCTACCCGCCCGGCAGTGATGATGCCGACACCCCGTTGGAATATTTTGTTCACCGGATGGGAACACAGCAAGATCATGAGCGCGGTATTTTCAGAATGCAGTATCGCCAGCCAGCGCAGATTGATATGCGCAATTATTTCGCACCCATTGGGTCTTTGGACAAAGCCATGGGAGTGAAGGGGGCAACCCTCATTGACATGGCGCATGCCATTAACAAAAGCCACATGTCGGCCCCCGTCGAAATCCTGGCATTTTTCAAGAAGACGGATGAAGGTTTGAAATTGGACGGATCGGTTTTCATGCAATGCAAGTTCCGCACATTTCGGTCTTTCGTAGATTTTCCCAAGTTGGGGGAGAAAAAGACGTTCCGCGTGAAAATGAGTGAAGCCATTGATCACGAACACCGTGACAACCAGAATATACGCACCTACCGCATTGAGGACCCTGCCTATGCTGATGATTACGTGAATGTCTCAGTGCGAGCCGATTCTGAAATCGGAAGATTGCTTTCACCACTCAATTGGAGAGGCACGAACCGTGAATATCAATCTCGCACGGCAAGCATTGAGCTTGGATGGAGCGATCAAAAGCCGGCTCGTTTGCAGCTTGAGAGACTCATATGCTGGGAGTTTCTCGGCTTGGGTGGGGAACCAGACAACACACTGGAGGAAGCTATCCCTGATGTGGCCCCCAAGGTCTCGCAAAAAATTGACAACTGATGGCAGTGGAGACAACGGTGGCGGCAATCGCATCCCCCCCAGGCATGGGTGCGGTGGGATTAGTCAGGGTGAGCGGGCCTGAGGCTTTTGCGTGTGTCAGCCGCTGCCTTTCCAAGGGCCAGGATGCGGCTGATTTTCCCGAGCGCTATGCCAGGCTGACGACGCTTCGGGATGAAAATGGCAACCCGGTGGATGAGGTGCTCATGACATGTTTTCACGGTCCGAGAAGCTACACCGGGGAGGATACTGTCGAACTGGCCTGCCACGGTGGAGTGCTGGTGATGAGGCGCGTTTTGGAGCGGCTGGTGGATGCGGGTATCGAGCTTGCAGGCGCAGGTGAGTTCAGCCAACGAGCATTCATGAATGGCAAAATGGATCTGACCCAGGCCGAGGCGGTCATGGATTTGATCTCAGCGCAAACGGATCTGGCCATGCGAGCTGCTCACGAGCAGCTTCAGGGAACTTTGGGGCAAGAATCAGAGGCGATACGCGAGCAGATTCTCGGCATTGCTGCCCATGTCGAGGCCTACATTGACTTTCCGGAAGAAGACATCAACACCGACACAGGATCCGCATTGCTTGAACGCCTGAGCGAGGTGAAAGGGAATATTTCCAAGCTGCTCGCTACAGCTGAACAGGGCAGGATTTTGCGCGAAGGTGTCCGGACGGTTATTTTCGGCTCTCCCAATGCGGGAAAGTCGAGCCTGCTCAACAGGCTCTTGGGATACGAGCGCGCGATTGTCAGTGATGTTGAGGGGACGACGCGTGACACGGTGGAGGAGGTGGTTAATTTGCAGGGGATTCCTGTGCGCCTGATCGACACTGCTGGCATGCGTGAGTCCGAGGATGTGGTCGAGGTGCAGGGGGTGAAGCGGACGCGAGATCAGCTGGGAATGGCGGACCTCATTCTGGAGGTCGTGGATGGCACTCAAGCCATGGTGCATCATCTGAGCGCGGATGAGAAGGAAGGCCGGCATCATATTCTTGTGATCAATAAATCAGATCTTGAGGAGCATGCAGACTGGGCGGATCTGAGTGGTGTGCGTATTTCATGCATGACGGGTCAGGGCTTGGAAGAACTCAGCAATGTCATCGCCACGGAGCTCTCGATGGGAGCAGGTGAATGGGGCGGGCATGCCGTGGCCATCAATGCGAGGCATCAGGCATGTCTGAAGCGTGCGCAGGTGGCTTTGGATTCAGCATCTAAAACCTTGCAGGAGGGCATGGGTGCTGAGTTTGTCTCTATCGAACTCCGCGATGCCATGGACGCCATCGGAGAGATAGCGGGAAGGATCGATACCGAGGATTTGCTCGGCGAGATATTCAGTAGCTTCTGTATTGGCAAGTAATCACCACTTCTCCCTGAGAAGATGCGTTGAGTTTACTGGTCCTTGTTTTTATCGAAGAAGATCTTAATGTCCGCTTCCTTGGTGCCGAGGAGTTCCTGGGCCCTGATGAGGGCATCGCGGGTGGAGATGTTCGGGTTCTCGCTAAAATACATGAAGAGATTGGTCTCTCCCTGGGTGCGGTCACATCCCTCTTGGAGGGTTTCCAAGACACCGGATTTTTTCAGCACCTCATAGACCTCACGGGTGGCACCTGATACGAGAACGTGAACGCCTTTTCGCCGGGTATCCTTGATCAGGTCATCCAGTGCCAGCACGCTGGTGGCGTCCAGATGCCGTGCGTTTTTGAGCCGGAGAATAATGACCTTGAGGTTTTCGTTGGCGATGGTGCGCTGGACTTGAGTGCGGAAGAGGTCGGCAGCACCGAAGAAGAGGTCTCCCTCAACGTGGACTATGGAGATGGATGGGATTTGCCGTTTGTCTTTTTTGCTGAGCTCACGCAGGTCACCAGCCTCATTGATCTCATACTCGACGAGATGTGGCTTGGAGGCCTTGCGCAAAAACAGGGTGATGGACAGACCAACTCCGATGAAGATGGCGTAATCCAGGCGCGTCAGCAGGGTGGCGGCAAAGGTGGTGACGATTACCAGGGCGTCATCGGGGGTTGAGCGCAGGCAGATGCGGATGTTTTTCCAGTTGAAAAGCGAGATGGCAATACCGATGACGAGAGCGGCAAGGGATGTTTTCGGGATGTTTTCAACGATAGAAAGATTGGCGAGGGCAAAGAAGCCAAGCAGGCATAGAATGCCGCAAAAAATAGAAGAGAAACGTGACTTGGAGTGGGACGCGTAGTTGAGTGCTGAGCGCGTCAGTGAACCAGACGCGGGCATGGCTGCGACGAGTGAGGTGGCGATGTTGGCCATACCCACAGAGAGCATGTCCTGGTTGACATCCGTGCGTCCCCCGGAGCGACTGGCGAGGGATTTGGACATGACCGTATTTTCCAGAGATGCCAGAAATGCGATGGCAAATGCAACACCCATGAGTGCGGATATGTCATCCCAGTTGAAGTCCGGCAGGGCAGGGGAGAGGGCATCGAGATGAAATGCGTTGAAGGTCTGTAGTGAGTCAAAGCCGGGAACCCACATGCGCAACATCCATCCAGCGAGAGAAGAGATGGCGAGGCTGATGGCAAAGTTGGGTAGCAAGGGGAGTTTTTTCTGCAGCCCCATGTAGAGCAGGAGTGTGCCCACACCCAGAATGACGGGTTGGAGCTGGTAGCTTTTCCAGAGGCCGGCCATTTTGTCTGCAATGGTGAAAAATGTGTTCGCAGCATGGCCGTCGTCCATGGCATCAGCAATACCCAGCACGTGCTTGAGTTGATTGGTCAGGATCAGCAGGGCGGCCCCGGTAATGTAGCCCACGAGCACACTGCGGCTGACGTATTGGAGCAAGTCGGCAATTTTGAACAAGGCGCCCAGCACAGACATGAGCCCGACCATCATCACAAGCAGGGGCATGTATGCCTCCGGGGATTTATCAAGGGTCCCGGCTGATACCGCGAAAAAGCTGAACACCATGAAGGATGTCGCATTGGTGGGGCCCAGTATGGTGTGACGGGAGCTCGAAAAGAGGGGGGCAACGATGGCCGCCAGGGAGGAGCAGATCACACCATAATAGATCGGCAGATCAGCAATCGCTGCGTAGGCCATGCCCTGGGGCAGGGCGAGCAAGGCCACATTGAGTGCTGCCTTGATGTCATAGTTGAATTTGTTGAGATTGTAGCTGGGTAGTGTCTTGCGAATGGGAAACCAATCGAGGCCGTTGCCGCGAAGGATTCTGAGTGTTTCACGTTTGACCTTGCGCAGTGACGCTTTGAGATGACGGATCATGTCTCTTTATTTTCTGCGTGCTTTGGAAAACAGCATGATGCCAAGTCCAAGGCAGGTGGCATTGGGTAACCAGTAGAGAAGAGCGGCTGTGTTGCCCGGCTCCTTGTCGAATGAATCGGCAATCATAAAAAACAGAAAGTAGCAAAGCCCGACCACAATGCTCAGGGCGAGCCCTGTGGATGTTTCCTTGCGCTGCGCCTGAATGCCGAGAGGTACTGCAACCATGGAGAGTGCCAGGCATGCCATGGAAAAAGCATAGCGGCGGTGAATCTCGTTGTTGAATTCGTAGCGCTTGGCCTCCATCATATCGGTCTGCTCTGCGAGAGCCTGACGGATCTGAGTATTGGTCATCATGCTGGCTTTTTGCTTTTTCTTGCGGTCTGCAGCAAAGTCAAAAAGCAAGGGCTCCTGTTCACCGATGAATGCCAACTCGCGCTTACCCTCGGGGCTGCGTGCCTCCATGTAGGCATCGGTGAGGTGAAGTCTGATTTGCTTGGTTTGATCGATAATCCTGAGCCTGGCTTCGCGCGCGTAAATACTTGCGAGGGGGAAACCTGTTTCGTTGTCCTTGTCCAGTGCGTAAAGATGCATTCCCTGGAGGGTGTCGCCCTTACGTCCTTCAATAAAGATTTTTTGATCCTGAAAGCGTGTTTGCACCACTCCGGGATCAAGCATGGCATTGGGGTTTGCCTTGACGGCCTCGTAGAGGACGAATTTCATCTCATCCTTGGCCTTGGGCGCCATGCTGATGTTAAGCCACAAGCACAGGCAGCATAGTAGTGAAGCAATGGTATAGACGGGCATGGCAACACGTAGCAAGCTGAGCCCTGCCATGCGCATACTCACCAGTTCATTCTCAGCGGAGAGGCGACCAAAAACCAGAAGGATGGCTACAAGGAACCCCCATGGGATGGTATATATCAGAGAGAAGGGCAGAACACTGAGTATGAATCGTGCGACCAGTGCCGGAGAGGCATGTTCTTCGACGAGTAAGGGCCGCAGCTCTTTGAACAGGTTGCCCATCACCAGCAACACGCTCAGTACAATGACGCCAAAGATCGTGGCAGCGGCAATTTGCCTGCTGATGTAGCGATCCATGAGGCGTAACATGGAAAACATTTTGTATTCTAAACCACAGGGTGTCGAGAATCGACTGATGCCATATGCAGATTATGCCACGCAAGAATCACCCGCGCTGCATCGACTTGGGCTTGCCAAGAATCTCAGCGAGGATGATGGCCTGACGTGCAGATTGAGGGTTGGACAAGAGGGCGCGCACGTAAGTTTGAGCACTCGGCTTGCGTTTTGAAGCTGTGCGTTGTGCGAAACGCGAGGCGGCAGCCCTCTGCTCAGCGGTCACTATTGTTTTGGCCGGCTTGTAGGGTTTGGCTGGCTGGGTAATTCTATCTGCCGCTGTGGAAACCCGGTGGACAGGCTGAGGAAGGGGGGCAGGCGCGGCCGGTGGGGCATGGAAAGACTGTGTCTGTACGGGGGCAGCTGCCGGGGGTTGGGTATGTTGTTTTTTCTCCAGTCTGGTCTGGCGCTGGCGAATTTCATCACGGAATTCCTCATAGAGGGCCTTGAGGTTGTCAGGCCCCTTGTTTTCCTCTGCCTCTTGGTCGCTGCTTTTGATTTTCTCCGCCAGCCATTTGACCGCGCTGATCACCACGAAGAGGATCAGCAGAATAACGCGGCCGTCGATTTCTTGCATGATTTGAGTGAGTTAATATTGCAGGCGCTGACTCCAGGTTTTTATATGCCACGGGGCAGATACCGGGATTGTTATTTGTCGCCGGATTCGTGTTCACTGCCGGCGATGGAATCGCGCATCTTGGTGTCAGCGGTCACGTTCTGGTATTTGACAAAATCCATGATGCCAAGGTTGCCGCTGCGGAATGCCTCGGCCATGGCAAGGGGAATCTGTGATTCCGCCTCGACCACCTTGGCGCGCATCTCCTGGGTGCGGGCGCTCATTTCCTGCTCCACAGCAACCGCTGCAGCACGCCGCATCTCGGCTTTTGCCTGAGCAACCTGTTTGTCCGCCTCTGCTTGCTCTGCCTGCAAGCGGGCACCGATATTGTCTGCTACATCCACATCGGCAATATCGATGGAGAGGATTTCGAATGCTGTGGAAGCATCCACTCCTTTTTGCAGAACGAGTTGCGAGATGCTGTCCGGGTTTTCCAATACGTTCTTGTATGAAGCTGCGGAGCCTACGGAGGTGACAATACCTTCACCAACACGGGCGATGATGGTTTCCTCGGTTGCACCGCCAACAAAGCGGTCCAGATTGGTGCGCACGGTGACCCGCGCACGTGCGTTGACGGCAATACCGTCTTTGGCCACAGCGGTGATCTTGGTCACGCCGCTCGCCGGGTTGGGGCAATCAATGACTTTGGGGTTGATGGAAGTACGGACGGCCTCGAGTACGGTTTTTCCCGTATCTTTGGTGGCAAGATCGATGGCGCATGCCCGGTCATAGGAGAGAGAGATGCCCGCTTTGTCCGCTGCAATCATGGCGAGCACAACATGGGTGATATCCCCTCCGGAGAGGTAGTGGGCCTCGAGCTGATCAGTCGTGAACGGGATGCCGGCTTTGACGGAAGTGATGCGGCTGTTGACAATGAGTGCAGGGGGCACCTTGCGGAAGCGCATGAAAACGAGGTTGAGCAAGCTTACCGGGGCACCCGCGGTGCGAGCTTGCAACCATATGCCGAAGAATTTGATCAGAATGGTGAAGAAGATCAGGCAGACGACAATTGCCGCTGCCAGCAGGATGACGGCGAATGGGCCCCTGTCTAAAAGGGCGGCTAATGTGCTTGGGAAAGATGAGCTCAACATGGTAGTGATTAGTGTTTTATTGGTGGTTGGTGCCTAGGTTGTTCCAGCCGCGCACAGGTTGCAAGAAACAAGAGCGAAAATTAGCGCGCAATGACGTCTTGCTTTCCCGGACGGATCGGGTATGCACCTCTTTGTCATGAAGCATTTCATTTTCAGTATATTTGTTACTGCCGGTGTTTTCTCTCTTGTTTCCTGTGAACGTCATAGTTGGGAGGACAGCGCAGAGGGCGCCAAGGACGGAACAAAAAACCTCTTTCCCAAGTCAGAAAAAAAAGAGGGTCATGCCGATTCGCATGATCATCACTCCTCACATGGGGAGCATAGCCACTGAGGATCCATCGCCGTTGTGGCGAATCGAATTGGTGAATATTGACTCTTTTCTGGTGGAGCCAACCTGCACGCGGGTCATGATCCCATGAAAAATCGCCGCAATCCGTTATGGCTACTGCCCAATTTGTTGAGTCTGGATGCTCCGCTTGTGGGTTTGGTCTGGATGTGGATGCTGGTTCGAGCACTCAGGGTTGATTATATGCCGCCGGCTGCATGGTTGGTGCTACCCTCTGCCATTTGGTGTGTTTATGTGTTAGACCGCCTGATTGATAGTTGGCTTCGTCCGGAAGAACGCCAGCTCTCACCCAGGCATGTGTTTCACTGGCGCTGGCGCTGGCCATTGCTGGCGGCAGTTATTGTTGTTGCCCTTGTTTGCTTGTATCAGGCCTTGTTTGTCTTGTCCCGATCCATGCTGTCCGCCGGACTGGTCACGGCGTTGTTGTGTGGCGTATATTTCTTGCTCGCATCCTGCCCGACCAAGGGCGTGCCCTATGTGAAAAATTTTTTTGCAGGCATGATTTTTGCCATGGGAGTCGGTATCCCCGTTAATGCGACCAATGCCTCCCTCCTGGTGACAGACTTGAATGACATCTATTATGCTTTTCATCATACCGGTGCGCTTGATGCATGCTGGAATTTTCTCAGGATGGTGATCAGCACGATCATGGTGATTTTTTACGAGAGCCGTGAAATGTGGGTGTTTGGACTTTTGTGCATGCTCAATATTACCGCTATAGATATCTGGGAGCGGGCAGCCAGGGCGAAGGACGAGGAGGTTGCACGTCATCACGAGCAGAATTTGACATTGGGGCTTATCATCCTGGCCGGCGGATCGTTACTCTTTGCAGCCATGTTTGCTGATCAATATTCCAAGCCATTCTTCTACGCCATCATGGTGGCAGCTGCTGTTTTACAGGGTGTTAATCATTACCGGCATCGATTTTCCATGAATGCCCTCAGAGTTCTTGCAGATGTGGCTCTGATTGTCCCCATACCAATTTTCTTGGTGGCCTAGGTCCGGTGAATTAGGATTTTTTATCATGCGCTCGCGTAGACAGTTGGAGTTGTGCTTTGAAGTATCCCAGAATCTCAGGAAGCCTGAGATGCCGGCAGCGTCGCTTCCGAGTGGAGTCGATACCAGGCTGACCCGGGAATGTATGAAACTTGCCCTAAAGCTTGGACTCAAGGATTTAGCCGGGCGCTTGCTTGTCACATGGAATCCCAGAATGCGCAGCACTGCCGGGCGTGCTTTTTGGCCCGAGGTGAATATTGAGCTAAACCCCAAGCTGCTGGAGTTCGCTCCAGAAGAGGTGCGAGGCACGATGCTCCACGAGCTAGCTCATCTCGTTGCCTATGCCCGAGCAGGCCGCAAGAGAATCAAGGCACATGGGACGGAGTGGCGCCAGGCATGCTGTGATCTCGGCATTCCCAATGAGTCTGCCACCCATGATTTGCCCCTTCCCACTCGAGAGATGCCCCGCAAGTGGCGCTACACCTGCCCGGTTTGTCAGGAAGCCATTGAGCGGGTCAGAAAAATGCGGCGTTATGCAGGGTGTTATCGTTGTTGTCTGGAATACAACGGTGGCTACTACCATAGAAAATTCCGTTTGGTGGAAAGCCGCATTGCATGAGGCGGAGCAGTAAAAGCTGCGGTGTTTCATGGCTTTGAGAAGCTTCTCTGAGGGCGCCGTGCCCGGTTTTGTACTCCCCGCGCACATACGAACCTGGGAAGAATGTGAATAAAGTCAAAAGGCTGCTTGCTGAGCGGCTATTTGTGACGTTTTGTTCACTTAAATTGCCCCTAAGTGACTGGTAAGCAGGGATTCATGGAGCTTTTCTAGCAGGGGTGGATAACTCTGCTTCGATGCGCTTGGATCGGATTGCCTAACATAGGTTTTTGGGGGGTGAAAAGAGCTGCAAAGTCCTGAATACAAGGAGAAAAGACGACTTTTACACAAAGCCATCAGGGATATCCCCAAGTTATTCACATGATTCACAGGCGGCGTAATGACCGCCCCAGCCTTTCAAAAGAGACAAAATGACGCACAAAAAAAGTGAATGTGCCCTTTGCCGGGGTAATTGTGAATAACATGGGGATAGGGGGAGCAGGCGTCCCATCGCGAGCTTCTCGCCCAAACCCCTGATCAGCCTCCATCCTGGTTGATTTTGACGGTGATCTCTAGAAAAAGAGCGATGCGACAACAAAATAGCACCCCCTGTATCAACTTCCTTTGAGGCCTTGCTGGCATTTGATTGCGTCATAAATGCATCATAATTCAATAGTCAAAAGCGATTTAATTAAGAAAACCTAATTATTAGTATACCTAAATAAATAGGAAAACATGAAAAAATATACACATTAAATATTGACCATGGGTGCACTAAAGTGTACCAAAGAGACCTGCAGGGCACATTTTGTGTATTTATGAGCACGACTAATCACAGCATGGGGGGCTACTTCCCCTACAAGATGGACACGAAATGCCGTGTGTCCATTCCCAGTGATTGGCGTCCGGAGATCGCAAACAGTGTGCTGCGTCTGATGGTTTCCTCCAACGAGGGTTTCCCCACACTGCGCATTCTCACCGAAACGGAATTTACGAAGATGCAGCGTGAGGTCAACGAGAGCGAGCGCTCACCTGCCCAGAAGAGAAGTATTATCGGAATCATCTTCGAGCGTTGCACCAAGGCTCATGTCAATGAGCAAGGCAAACTCACGATCCCCAAGGCATTGCTTGATCATCCCGGACTCATTCCCGGAGAAGGTCTCGTGCTGGTTGGGCGCGGCGACTTTATCGAAATTCTCAATGAAGAAAACCACAGCAAGCTTCGTGCTGCTCACGAGGCCAACATCATTTCCGATGCAAATGACGAGTTTGGTTTCTTCTAATCACAACCCCGTGAACTATTTTCCTGTGCAATACGCTGATACAGAAATGACAACAATGCTGTTCCCCCAGCATGGAGATGTGCGTGCAGAGGCTGAGGCAACTTGGAGGGAGCCTCACCTCTGCACCGTCTCCGCACAGTTGTCATATGTGCTCAGTGGATACGGTCACAGACACGCCTCTTCCTGGAAAACACGTCGTTGATAACATGCAGTTTACCCTTACGCATTCATGTTGTTTACTGAAACAAAGTTGGTAGCTGTCGGGGTTGGGATGACTTGGAGGGTGTCCCACCCCGACTGCTCCACTTGGTTTTCTGCTAAAGACGGCGACCACTGTATGGAACCAGACAAACCGATCGATACATCTTACCACACCCCTGTTTTGCTGGGTGATGTCATCGAATACATGCTACCCGAAGAAGGGAAGGTCATTGTGGATGCAACCCTGGGCGGAGGAGGGCACGCCGAAGCGATGCTTGCCGCCGGTGCACGAGTAATCGGCGTGGATCAGGACGAGCAGGCGCTCGATTTTGCGGGCAAGCGATTGTCCCGGTATGGATCACGGTTCACCGCGTTGCATGGTAATTTTGCTCAATTGCCGGAGCTCTTGGAGAGCGCCGGTGTAGATAAGGTGGATGGCATCCTCATTGATATCGGCGTTTCATCCTGGCAGCTCGATGAGCCAGATCGCGGCTTTTCCTTCGGCAAAGAGGGCCCGCTTGACATGAGAATGGACAGATCGGGGGGTATGACGGCGGCTGAGCTGGTTAATGAGTCTGCGGAGGAGGAGCTCAGGAGGATCTTTTACGAATACGGTGAAGAGCGTGCTGGCAGCAAGATAGCCCGCCGGATTGTCGAGCGAAGGCAAGAGCAGCCATTCACGAGCACGAAGGACCTTGCCGATTTTATCGAGACGATCATGCCCAGGGCAAAGGGCCCCGCGGGCAAGATACATCCTGCGACGCGAGTTTTTCAGGCACTTCGCATCGCGGTTAATGATGAGCTCGGCGTATTACGAACATTCCTTGAGAACGCTGCCGGTTTACTCAATCCCGGCGGGAGGTTGCTGGTAATTACTTTTCACAGCCTTGAGGACCGCATGGTGAAGCAATTTTTCAAGCACGCCTCCCAGTCTCACGTTGACCGCAAAGAGTGGCCCGAGCCGAGGCCAAACCCGGACTATCAATTCCAGCTGGTCAGCCGGCGTCCCGTCACCGCCAGTGGGCAAGAACTGGAGCAAAACAGAAGATCACGTAGTGCCAAACTGAGAGTGGTCGAAAAAAGATAACAACCAATTGTCATGAACAAGCACCGTAGTAAAAAGAGAAAGCTCACTCTTGGAGAAACAACACTTCTGATTTGTGCGGGGCTGATATCTGTGGGGGCCGGAATATCGCACGCATGGTTTAAGACTGAAGAGGTCAAGGTGCAGCGGCTGATCAAAAAAACACATGACGATGCAAGCGATCTTAATGCCAAAATAAATGGCTTGCAGGCGGATATCACTGTGGAGCTAAGCAAGCTGCAGACGGAGGCTATTGCTATGGTGTTCTTCTCCAAGTCTGAGACAACACCCGCCAGCAGGCTCAACCACATTCTGCCCTTCTCCGGGATGGCGCCTGCCAAAGAATCCGGATCGCCCGACCTTGCCCAAGTGCCCTGATTGAAAACTGTCCGTGAATTCAGCCATCTTTTACCGCCGTTGTATTATTCTCTGCCTGGTCTGCGTGACCGGGCTGAGTGGTTTGTCGGCCCGGCTGGTTTATCTGCAAGTTGTCAAGGCTGATGAGTATATGGAAAAGTCAGGGCGGGCGTATCGTGAGACGGCACTTGCAGCGACCCGTGGAAGTATTGTCGATTGCAACGGGATTTACTTTGCTTTCAATACCCCGTGTGTGGGCGTATCTGTAGATAAAACCCAGCTCTATGACTTCAAGTCTATTGAGCAAAGAGCAAAGTCGCTGGCGATCATGGAGTTGCGCCAATCACCGGACTGGGGTCTGTGGAATGAGGCAGCGCGTGATGAGGTGATCAAAAACCGGGCAAAAGAAATCACAGACAAGTTTACCAAAGAAGAGATTGTTAACAGGCATGTCGAACATGTCATTGGGAATTTTGCGCAGCCACTTGGAATGAAGCCGGAGGATCTGCGCGACAAGATGCAAATCAGTGACAAGAAGAGAGGTGATGTGGTTATCAAGAGAGATTTGTCAGAGGATCATGCTGAGAGCCTCAAGCAGCTTGCAGACGAATGCTTAATTACGTTTCGTCATCACAGAGCACATCGTTATGTCAAAAGCAAGAACGGCATCTTTGTATTCAAGGATGAGCAAAAGCGCTTGTATGCAGAGCTTGAGATGGCCGCCCACCTCTTGGGCTTTGTAGCCGAAAGGAAAGCAAGCCCTGTGGAAGAGAGCAAGCTGAGGGCTCTTACGCAAAACATCGAGGCTTTGGAAGAGGGCATCGAGGATGCAGTGAGCCTGTATCAGATTGCAGAAATACTTCGCATGCAGTGTGAGTTGGCGATTGCCAAGGATGAGCGCGATATGATTCGTGCGCGCCTGAAGCCACAGGGACGAGCTGGTATAGAGGCAAGGATGAATACCATTCTCGCTGGGCAGGATGGTCATGTCATCACCAGGGCAGGCACGCTAGGTGATCAAATCAAACCGCCGAAGCATGGGCTTGACGTTCAACTCACCATTGATAGCCAAATACAGAGGATTTTGGAGGAAGAGCTCGATCAAGGACTCGCCGAGTCTGGGGCGAAAAAGGGAGCGGTTATCGTGATGGATCCCAAGACGGGGGAGATTCTGGGCATGGCAAGCAGGCCAACCTATAACCTGCTTACACGGGAAAACATCGCTGAAAACGGTTTTGATTTCGCAACGCAGGCAATTTACGAGCCAGGCTCGACCTTTAAGATCATTTCTGCTGCCGGGGCAATGGACGAAGGGCTCATCCATCCTGATAGTGTGTTTGATTGTAGCCCCATGTGGAATCCAATCAGGGTTCAAGACTACAAAACCTTTGGCGATTTGACCGTGGAGGAGGTTCTCGCCAAGTCGAGCAATGTGGGAGCTTACAAGATGGCACTTAAGTTGGGCCAAGATTCATTTTTTGACTATGTGAGTGCTTTTGGATTTGGCGCTGCAACGGGTATTCCCATGACCGGTGAGAGTGCTGGTATAGTCAACAACACAGGGAACCCAACGGATTTTTCACGTGTGTCCTATGGCTATGCTGTCAGCGTGACTCCTCTTCAGATTGCATGCGCTTATTCTGCCCTTGCCAATGGAGGAAAACTCATGAAACCGCGCCTGCTCAAGGCAATTATAGCCAACAACGGCGTCATTCACCGGCGCTACAATCCCGTGCAGGTGCGCGAGGTTATCAAAACTCATACAGCCGTCAAAATGCGACAAGCGCTCGCTACGGTGGTTGCCCAGGGAGGTACTGGTAGTCGCGCCAGGGTTGAGGGCTTTGCTGTAGCAGGTAAGACCGGAACAACGCGGATGCTGCACCCGGATGGAGGATATTATGACGGCAAGAATGACCGCGAGATCCGTTATATCGTTTCCTTTGCTGGAATGCTGCCTGCTCATAATCCCGAGTTTGTCTGCGTGGTGGTTATTGAAGATCCCGAGACTGCAATTCCTGCACTCGATCAATACGGCAACAAGGTGAAAATAGGAGGCGGTAGTGTTGCGGCGCCCATTTTCTCCAGAGCCGCGACACGTGTGGCCAATGAAATAGGTCTGCGACCGCTTGATGAAATCGTGGTGGCGCCACCCCTCAATTTAAATCCATGAATCTTGAATTACTCATTAATGCCTTGGAGGTGATCTCGGTCACAGGTGATCTGTCTAAAGATGTGGTGGGCATCACTGCGGATTCCAGGGAAGTGTTAGCCGGTAGCCTGTTTGTCGCTGTGCGGGGCAATGATGCGGATGGTCAGCAATTTGTGCCAGATGCCACCGCCAAGGGAGCCTGCGCGATTGTTGCGGAAGTCGCAAAGCCAGAAGATTTTAATAACGATGCCTGCTGGATTCAGGTGGCAGATGCGCGGGCCGCCCTGGCGGCACTTGCATGCACATGGCACGATCATCCCTCGGCAAAGATGAAGGTAGTGGGTGTCACCGGGACAAACGGCAAAACCACAACCACGTTCATTGTTCACGCTGTGATGCAGCAGGTATGGCGCCGTGCCGGCTTGCTCGGCACTGTGCAAGTCGACGATGGCGAGGGCCTTTCACAGGCGACCCATACCACACCGGGGCCAGCTGAATTACAGGCTGTTCTGGCCAGAATGCTGCAAAATGATTGTCGGGGTGTGGCGATGGAAATTTCCTCGCACGCCCTTGAGCAGAAGCGCACAGACGGACTTCAGTTGGATGTGGCCGTATTTACCAACCTGAGTCAGGATCATTTGGACTACCACGGCACCATGGAGAATTACTATGCTGCCAAGCACCGTATGTTTGAGCTTCTGGAGAATCAGGCAGGCGGTAAGAAAACCACAGCGGTAATCAATCTCGACGATCCTTACGGACAGAGACTCATTGAGGAGTTCAAGGGGCGCTTGCACATGATCACCTATGGCCACGGAGTGCATGCAGACATGCGCATTGGCCGTGAGACCCAGACCGTCAGGGGTACGGAATTTGGCGTTAGATACAAGGAGCGCGATCATTTGGTCCGGACTCCCTACATTGGGCGCTTTAATGTCTTTAATTGCACCGCGGCTCTCGCGGCCGTTGTTGCAGTGGGTATTAAAATGCGTGATGCCGTAGCGGCCATGGCCGAGGCGCCCCAGGTGCCGGGCAGGATGGAAAATATCGGTTCACGGGATGGGGCATCTGTCTTTGTAGATTACGCGCACACGCCTGACGCACTGGTCAACGCATGTGCCGCTCTGCGCGAGCTCAAGCCCCATCGCCTGATCACGGTCTTTGGCTGTGGCGGGGACCGGGACCGCTCCAAGCGGCCCTTGATGGGGGTTGCTGCCAGCAAAGGTAGCGATTTCTGTATCGTCACCTCGGACAACCCCAGGTCTGAAAAACCTGAGGCCATCATATCAGACATAGAGAAAGGTATGGCCAGTGGCAGGTATCAGGTAATGGAAGACAGGATGGATGCCATCCAGGCGGCAGTGAATTTATCAGGCCAGGGTGATATCGTCCTGGTTGCGGGCAAGGGGCATGAGACCTATCAGGAAATTGCCGGGGAGCGCATTGAATTTGACGACCGCAGAGCCGCCTACAAGGCCATCAACCTGAAGAAAACGATCGCCTAAGCACCATCATGAAGCCTATTACCGTCGCTGAAATAGTCACCGCCACAGGTGGAGAGCTCATTGCCTCCTGCCCCGGTGAGAGCGAGGTCCTGGTGACCTCGGTTTCAACAGACACGCGCACGCTGGGCGAGGGCTCCCTATTTGTCGCTTTGCGCGGTGATAACTTTGATGGTAATGCCTTCCAGTCAGATGCTATCAAGGCCGGGTCTGCATGTCTCGTCGTCGATGAGCTGCCCAAAGCTGGTGGTAACCCCCGGGCCCCCATGGTGCTGGTGCAAGACACTTTGCTCGCCCTGCAACGGCTCGCCAGATGGTACCGCCGAGAGCTCGACATCAAGGTGATCGGTATCACGGGTTCAAACGGCAAGACCTCCACCAAGGACTTCACTGCTGCCGTCATTGGCCAAAAGTTCAAAGTCAATGCCACAAAAGGCAATCTCAATAACCATATCGGCCTGCCGCTGAGTGTTTTGGCAACAGAAGAGACGGACCAGGTATGTGTGTGGGAGATGGGTATGAGCCACGCTGGCGAAATTGCTCCCCTGTGCCAGATTGCAGCACCCGACATCGGCATTATCACCAACATAGGGACTGCACACATTGAATTCCTCAAGACCCGGGAAGGTATTGCCGAGGAAAAAAGTGCGCTGGCACGTGCATTGCCCCAGCAGGGGACTCTCATTGTCCCGGCTAGCTGTGACTTTGTGGATTACCTCATCGAGCGCACAGAGGCCAAAGTGATTGTAGCAGGTAATTGCCGCGGCAAAGTTCGCGCGGAAGATCTGCAAATCACAGACAACGGATCCACCTTCACGCTCTGTATTGATCACGATGAGGAAGTGCCCGTTGCATTGCATGTCAGTGGTAAGCACATGGTTAATAATGCCCTCCTGGCAGCGGCGGCTGGCCATGTGTTGGGAATGCGTTCAGCGGAGATCGCTGCAGGCCTCAGCAAGGCACAATTGACAGGAGGTCGTTTGCAGAAGTTTGTATCCCGGGGTGTGACGGTCTTTGACGATACCTACAACGCCAATCCTGATTCTGTGATTGCCGCCATCGATACACTCGCGGAGTTGCCCGTTCATAATGGGGCCCGTCGCCTGGTGATACTGGGCAGGATGGCAGAACTCGGAGCTCATTCGGATAAGGAGCACCGACGGGTGGGCAAGATAGCCGCCGAGAAAAACCTCACCGTGGTGAGTGTTGGTGTGGATGCTGAGAAGATCTACGAGGGCGCCAGGGAAGTGAGCGAGAGCGCTCAAAAATTTGACGATGCTGTATCAGCGGCGGCGTGGATCAGGGATTTTTGCAAGGAAGGGGACAGCGTGCTGTTCAAGGGTAGCCGCATGGCGGGAATGGAAAATGTGATGCGCCAGGCATTTCCTCAAAACAACTGACGAAGCGCAACATGTTATACTGGATTTACGAATATTGGCTGGAGGCGTTCAAGGCGGGAGAGCAGTGGGCCGACACCATGAGTTTTCTAAGGCTTCTCGGCTATGTGACGGTGCGGGCCGGCATGGCTTGCATGCTGACCTTCCTGGCAAGTGTCATCTTTGGCCCATGGGTCATTCGCCAGCTGGTTTCTCTCAAGGCAGGCCAGCCCATCCGCAGTGCCGAAGAGGTGCACAAGCTCAACGAACTGCACGGGGGCAAGGCTGGAACGCCCACCATGGGCGGCGTTTTGATTCTGGGCACGATGCTCATCGCCGTGCTGATATGCGGACGCCCACTCAATCCGTTTGTTGCGGTGACCACCTGTGTGATGCTTGGGCTTGGTTTGCTGGGCTTTGTAGATGATTACACGAAGGTTAAATTCAAGAGCTCTGACGGTATCCGCGGCAGAGTCAAATTGTTCTGGCAGCTCGCCATCGGTTGTCTGGCTGCTGCTTTTCTCTTCTATAAGACCAAGGAGGTGGGCATGGGATATACCATGGTCGCTGCTCCGATGCAGATCAGTGAGATTACCTTTCCGCTTTTCAAGCAACCCTTGTTTGACATGGGCTATTTGTACATCCCGTTTTTTGCCATCATTGTGGTGGGATGCTCCAATGCGGTCAACCTCACCGATGGTCTTGATGGACTGGCTGCCGGGTGCACGATCACAGTTTCTCTTGCCTATGCGGTGATTGCCTATTTGGCAGGGCACGCCTACATGGCAAAGGAGTATCTTTTCATTCCCTACAACACGCACGTGGTCGAGCTTTCCGTATTCTTGCTGGCCTTGGTGGGTGCCGGTTTTGGCTTCCTCTGGCACAACTGCCACCCTGCCAAAGTGTTTATGGGCGACACAGGTTCACTGGCCATAGGTGGCGGGCTGGCAACAGCTGCCATCTGCGCCAAGCAGGAGCTGCTGCTGGTCGTCATTGGCTGGGTGTTTGTGATGGAGGCCTTGTCCGTGATCCTCCAGGTGGGCAGCTTCAAGCTCACAGGAAAACGTATTTTTGCGATGTCTCCCATCCATCATCACTTTGAGCTGCGAGGATGGCATGAAAGTCAGGTCATCATTCGCTTTTGGATCATCTCCGCGTTCAGCGGGCTGGTGGGTATCGCCCTGTTGAAAATTGTCTAATATGAATCTCAAGAACAAGAACGTCATAGCTCTCGGTGCCGGCTCCAGTGGCCGGTCTGCCGCTGCGCTTGCCTTGGCGGCAGGAGCCGAGGTCGAGGTTCATGATGCATGTGACTCCATCACTGGGCTGCCCGAGGGTGTGAAAGCTGTTGCCAAGGCCACAGCAGCAACCGGTGAGTCAAGTCATTGTGACGTTCTGGTCATCTCCCCGGGTATTGATGGCAATGGCGAGTTTGCGCAGGCTTACCGTAAACACGCGGGCGAGATGATTGGTGAGCTTGAGCTGGCATACCGCTTCTATGGAGGGCGCGTCATAGCGATCACCGGGACGAACGGGAAAACGACCACTACAGAGCTCGTTGACCGAATACTCAACCATAGCGGTATCACATCCGTGCCCTGTGGCAACTATGGCAAACCTTTCTCTGAATTGCCCCTTATGGATGAGCCACCTGCTGCTGCAGCACTGGAGGTGAGCTCATTCCAGCTGGAGACAGTCGTGGATTTTCATCCCGATGTGGCAGTTTGGCTCAATTTCTCTGCTGATCACATGGATCGCTATCCCACACTGCAGGCTTACAAGGATGCCAAACTGCGCATCTTTGAAAATCTTGATGAAAACGATCACGTTGTGATTCGTGCCGGTGAGGATGTGGGGGATTTGAGAGCCAGTGTGGTGACTTTTTCCACAGAGGCCGATGCTGATTTCACCCTTCAGGACGGATGGATCTGCCAGAACGGTGACAAGGTCATTGACCTCTCTGCCACACGTCTGCGGGGCTTGCATAATGCGGAGAATGCCATGGCTGCATTTGCTGCTTGCTCAGTGTTGGGAGTGAAGGCCGAGGATGCCAATGAGGCGCTCCGGGGCTTTACTCCTCCACCGCACCGCTGCGAGCTCATCCGAACACTCGATGAAGTCGAGTATATCAATGACTCGAAAGCCACGAATCTGCACGCGCTGGAAAGTGCGCTACGCTCTCAATGCCGCCCGGTCATTCTGATTGCCGGTGGCAAGCAGAAGGGTCTTGATTACACGGAATTATTGCCCCGTCTCAAGCAGACCACCAAGGGAGTCGTTGTCTTTGGTGAAATAGCGGGGCAGCTGGCCAGAACCCTCGAGCCTCTGAAAGAATGCATTTCCGTCACCATGGTGGACAGTCTGGAGGAGGCGGTTCAACAGGCCCGCATCCAGGCTCATAGTGGTGATGTCATCCTTTTCTCACCAGGGACGTCTTCCTTTGACATGTTTTCCGGATACGAGGAACGCGGTGATTGCTTCCGCGAAATTGTCAACCACTTGAATTAACTTCCAACCTCAAAACAACCAACCAACAACGTCATTATGAAAAAACAAATCCAAATAAAAAGAAACCAGCCAACAAGGTCGAACTATCGAGTGCTCTACGCCAAGACGGGTCGAAAGCGCAAATTGCATGCAGCCACTACCGCAGCATCCAGCAGACATGCCGGTCTCGGCTCCGATGTGCCTAACATAGGTGTGGGTAAAGCGCTCTTTGTCATTTTGGTTCTGCACGTGCTTGCAGTGGCTGCCATTTATATACACAGCGTATTCCCCAAAGGTGAGACCCCGAGCGCGAATCGGGGCCAGGGTGGGACATCAGCGGAGAAGGCCGCAGTTTTCACGCCAGCTGAAGCCAAGGCTGAAAAGCCAGTGGTCAAAAAGAAAAAAATCGCACCCGCAGCTCTTCCCGAGCCTGCAGCCATGGGCCGCTATATCGTCATGAAGGGAGATACATACCCGTTCATTGCTGAGAATCGCAAGGTCTCCGAGAAAGCCCTGCGCGCACTCAACAATGATCGCCCCTTGCGAGCTGGAGTGGTACTTGATCTTCCCGCCCAGCTGTCGGCGAGGCCTGTGGATCCTGCGCCCGCAGTGGTGGTCAAAAAAGCATCCGCTCCAAAACCATCAGCCCCCAAAGTGGTGGTTGCCAAGAAAAAGGAGTCCGCTCAAGTCCATACGCCCGTCGTTGCCAAGGCTGCCGAGGTGGTGAAGCCCAAACTGAAAAATGATGTCAGCAAGGCTCCCAAGGCCATCCCGGTGGAAGATGAGATGGAGCAACCAGCCTCTGCTGCGAGTGGAGTCAGGGACAGTGGTGAGACTTACAAGATCCAGCCCGGTGATACTTTGTGGGGCATTGCGAGCCGTTTCAAAGTCGGTCGTGATGACCTGCTCGAGCTCAATGAGATCAAGGACGCCAACAAGCTCTACGCTGGGCGTACCATTAAAATACCGGCTCACTAAGTTGTAGGATAGGCGCCCCTGCTTCCAGATGAATCCATTCGCATAACATTTTCCATGGGTAGAAAAAATATCATCTTGCTCTCCCTGGCGGTGATTGCCCTGGTCACTTTGGGCCTTGTCATGCTCACGAGTACCGGTGTCGGAAGTGCGAAGGCGGAGGATTATCACCTGGTTAAAAAGCAGGGGCTGTTCATCATGTTAGGTTTGCTGGGAGCCCTGGTGATATCCAATGTGGATTACAGAAGGCTTCGTCCCTTCTGGATACCGGCTCTCGTTGGATCATGCCTGCTTCTGGCCCTCTGCTATATGCCGGGGGTTGGTCAGAGTATCAAGGGTGCGGCTCGCTGGATTAAAATTCCAGGGCTGCCTCAGTTTCAGCCGTCTGAGTTAGCCAAAATCTTTGTCATTATTGCCCTGGCAGCCTGGTATGCGCATTACCAGACGGAAGGGCGCAAGTTTTTCAAAGGTTTCGTCTGGCCGTCGATATTGTTGGGATTTCCCGTGCTGCTCATATTCTTTGAAAAGGACATGGGTACGGCAGCGGCACTTGGGGCCGCCGGTGTCCTGGTTATGTATGCAGCGGGTGTCCGGCTCCCGTATTTGGGAGCTGCTGCTTTGACGGCACTGGGTGGCATGGCGTTGGTTGTGATGCAAAACCCAGAGCGGATGGGCAGGATCAAGGCGATCTTTGACCTCGAATCAAAGGAAGTTGCACAAGGGCAGGGCTTCCAGCAACGCGTAGCCCTTGATGCCTTCCACAATGGCGGTATTCAAGGCAAAGGCCTGGGGGACGGCTATGAAAGCAGGTATCATCTCCCTGAGTCACATACTGACTTTATTTTCCCTGTCATTGGTGAGGAGCTCGGTCTCTGGTTCACCCTGGGAAGCGTTTTGTGTTTTGTGGTCATTATGGTGTCCGGTATCGCCATTGCCATGCAGGCCAGGGATGTTTTTGGCCGGCTTTTGGCAGTGGGCCTGACCAGTGTGATTGTCATACCAGCCATGATGAACATCGGGGTATGTACCGCAGTATTACCCAATACCGGCCTGCCCCTGCCCTTGATTAGCTATGGCGGTACCAATGTCCTATTCACTCTGCTCGCCATCGGTGTGCTGATGTCCATTCACCGGCAGAGCTTCACGGTGGAGCGCTCGGAGATTCCCGATATGGCAGAGAAAAAATATTGCGTCAGACTCTGAGCTCAGAGGTTGGGCGTCTGTGGTGAGTGAGGGTAGTTTTTGTCCGTCAGGGCCTTGATGGTGAAGATCCAGAAGGAAACCAGACCCCATAACAAGCCGAGCACAACTCCGAAGTCGATGATGCCGCGCCACGGATCGGGACAAAGGAAGGTGACGATGAGCACCATGCAAATGATACCGCTTGTCAGGATGTAAGCGGTAAGTTGGGTCTTTCTGTTGGCGTGGAAAAATCCCATGGCGAACAGGGGGGCTAGAAGAACACGAAGTGGGCTGGGGTGATCACCCAAATATTTCACTCTGGCAGCGGTTCTTGGTGAGAACTTTTTCTGGAAGCCACGGTAACCCTCGGCGACGAGCATGAACACAGCAAAGGCAAGTAGTATGCCCCATTGCCATGGGGTCAGGCCACCCTTGATGGCATTGATAGCATGTGCAGAGAGGCTGATGATGGCGCGCAATAGTAGCGCACTTACACCTATGACGGCCCATGAGGTCCCAAGCAATCGCCACAAAAAACGCATTGCCTAAACTCGGCAATTACCACGATCTTGTAAAGTGCGTTGATGTCAAAATGTCATTAACGATGCCACTCAGCAGCTCGCTTGTTTTGTGCGTTGGTCATCGATAGGACCAGGGCAGCTGTCATATAATTAAGCACAATGCCCGTGATGCCCGCAACGAGGCTGAGCTTATCAAGCATGGTGAGGATGTCTTCATCAGTGGAGAGCTGGCCGCAGACCCGGCTTGCAAGCAAGAGCATGTAGGCCAGCCAGAAAAACCACCAGTATGCCAACAAGCTCCTTAACTGGTTGCCCATGCCATATGTCGCCTGGCGCATTTCGCACATGCTGGCATAAGGTTTCCAGAATGAAATCACCGGAATAAAGTAACAGCCAACAGCCCACGCCGGAGTGGTGCTCATCTTGGGTGGGTTGAGCAGCCAGGCGTTTTTACAAGTTCGGTTTACCCATAGGCAGTAAAATGGCAAACACAGGATCTGGAAGAGTGTTCCGGCAAAGGCAACGGCATCCAAGGTGATTGCCAGGTGGTGGTCTCGACTTTCCCTGATTTCGGGGGATATGAACGCCGGTGCAACCAGTGAGAGAAGTGTCAACATGGCGGCAAGAATCAAACAGACAAAGATGAGGGCTTTGAGGACATCATTTTGTCTGAAAGTCCCATAGGCGCCTGAGATGGCAGTCTTCTGGGCAGAAGACGTCTGTTGCTGCAGAGGAGTTTTCACCTTGCCTGCTTGATGGGCTGGCTCATTGACGAGCCGTGGGTAAGAATCTAGCTGGCGGGTTTTTTATCCAGCTCGAATGCCTCATGAACCACACGCGCGGCCTCCTCAATCTCGCTCTCGTTGACCGTTACCGATATTTTTATTTCGGAGGTGGAAATCATGCCGATGTTAATGCCTGCATTTCCCAGAGCCTGGAACATTTTAGCCGCAACTCCCGAGTGGGAACGCATGCCAATGCCTACCGTGCTGAGCTTGGCAAGGGCAGCCTCGGTCTCCATTTTGGCATTGCTTGAGAGTTCGCCAAGAACCGGCTTGAGTGCAGCCTGGGCTCGGCCCAGGTCATTGGTGTGCACGGTGAAGGAGTGGCGTGCCATGCCGTCACTGGCTATGTTAGAGACGATCATGTCCACATTGATTTCGGCGTCTGCCAGGCACCCGAGGATTTTCCCTGAGTGTCCCGGCGTATCCGGAATGTCTGTTATCGTAATACGTGCTTGGGAGCGCTCAATGGAGACTCCTCGGATGACTACTGCTTCCATGGCTGGATGTTCTTCGGTAACTAGGGTTCCTGGGTTTTCATTGAGGCTGGAACAAACCTCGAATACGACGCCATATTTCTTGGCAAATTCAACAGAGCGAGACTGCATGACCTTGGTTCCTGAGGAGGCCATTTCCAGCATCTCGTCGTAGGAGATTTCAGGCAGTTTGCGTGCCCTGGCAACGATGCGTGGGTCGCATGTGTATACCCCATCGACGTCGGTGAGAATTTGGCAGACATCCGCCTTGAGCGATGCCGCGACGGCTATGGCGCTGAGATCGGAGCCACCGCGCCCCAGCGTGTGGATCATCCCATCCTGAGTCACACCCTGGAAGCCGGCTACGATAACCACTTTGCCTTCTGAGAGATAGCCTTGAATTAATGAGGGGTCAATTTCGTCAATTCTGCCCCGGGTATGGCTACCAATCGTGCGAATACCGGCCTGACGACCTGTGGCGGATACTGCATCGACCCCCATGCTTTGCAGTGCCATGGTAACCAGGGCAATGGACTGCTGTTCCCCGCTGGAGAGTAATACATCGAGCTCACGCTCTGATGGTTGCGTGTTAAGCTCATTGGCCATACCCAGCAGTTTGTCCGTGACCCCCCCCATGGCTGAAACCACAGCAACGACTTGGTTGCCTTCATCAAGAACACGCTTGATTCTAGCTGCTACATTGCGAATGCGATCCAGAGTTCCAACGGATGATCCGCCGTATTTTTGAACGATGAGTGCCATGCTTGGTGTCCGGCTCTTGTTCCGGAGGGGGACGCAGCATAGTCAGCCTGACCTCGACGTCAAGTCTGGGAAACAGCCCGAACTTGCTTTTCTCCCTGAAATACAATGCGCTGGAGTTACTCTTTTTGCTTTAGATATTGGCCTTTCATGCTATTCCGTGCCCATTGCCACTACATTTATGAGCACGCCAACTCTCTCTGCTTCAAAAAACGCGCGCACCAACGCTGTGATTCGCCTCGCTGGATATTCCCAGGATGGCATCCAGTCCGTGGGCGCATTCCTGGCCCAGCTTGCCGGCTCGACTGCCCAGGAGGTGATGACCTACATGACGATCCCGTCCACCATTTCTGGAGGGCCATCCATTTTTCAGGTGCACCTTGGGTCCGGCAAAGTCTTACATCCTGGCGACGAGGCAGATACACTGGTTGCTTTTTATCAGGACTCCTATGACAACCATCTGGCATCCCTGAAAGACGGGGGCATTTGCTTCTACGATTCTGACCAGGTAGAGGCAGTCAAGGAAGAGCGCGGCATCATTCACATTGGTGTTCCCTTTACCACGGCCACGATTGAGGCAATCGGGGGCTCGGCGAAGGACCGTGGTAAAAATATTTTTGTGCTGGGCATGCTTTGTGGGGTTTACCGCTTGGATCGTGAATCCATCACATCCATCATTGCCAGGAAATTTGGGGGCAAATCCGAGGATATCCTGCGTAACGCCATGCTTGCCTTCGACGCCGGTTACATGTGGCCTGTGCATGACATTAACCACATGCCGATGGCTCCCGGGCAAAATGCGGGGGATAAGAGAATTTCAACAGACGGCAACACGATGCTGGCCTTGGGGCTGATTGCCGGAGGTTGCCGGTACGGAGCTGGCTACCCGATTACTCCATGGACAACGATCATGGAGCAACTGCGCTCCGAACTGCCCAAGTACGGGGGAATGTTCATTCAGTGCGAAGATGAACTGGCGGCGGTGTCTCTTGCCATTGGTGCTGCTTATTCAGGCCATTTGGCTATCACCGGCTCATCAGGCCCCGGGCTTGCCCTCAAAGCCGAGGCCATGGGATATGCATCCATGGCGGAATTGCCACTCATTGTTGTCAATATCCAGCGGGGAGGGCCCTCGACGGGGATGCCCACATCTGTCGAGCAATCTGACCTGATGCAAGCTATCTATGGCTCCCACGGTGACGCCCCTCGTGTGGTTCTGGCCCCACGCAATGTGGAAGACTGTTTCTACACGGCGGTTGAGGCATGCAAAATTGCACGCCAGTATTCCACCCCTGTGGTGATTCTATCTGACCAGGCCATCGCCACGCGCATTGAGGCATTTGCAGAGCCCGATCTTGAGAAATACTGGGTGGAGCCCGAGCTCGATATCACGGAACGTGGCGAGGACTTCAAACCCTATCCACTCGATCGCATCACCCGCCACTCGCCGCCCGGATCCCGCTCTGCAGGGGGCAAGTATCCTGTGGTAACAGGTCTGGAGCATGATGAGTGGGGGCATCCATCCGGCAACCCGGAAAATCACGCTGCCATGACGGCCAAAAGACGTAACAAGCTTGTCGAGCTTGCCGAGTCACTGCCCAAGCCTGATTTCTATGGAGACGAAGAGGGCGATGTTCTATTTGTTGGCTGGGGTTCGACCTATGGTCCAATACACGAGGCCACGGACATGCTGCGCAAAGAGGGGCATAAGGTGGGCTCCCTGCATATCCGCCACATCCACCCCCTGAGAACTGATCTGGGTGATATTTTTAAGAACTACAAACACGTGATTGTGCCTGAGATGAACGATTCAGGGGTTTATGGCATGGGTCAGCTGGCCACTTTGTTGCGTGCTGTCACCTGCGATTCCCGCATACAATCGATTAACAAGACGATGGGTATCACATTCCGAGTCAGCGAGATCGCTGACAAAACTCGCCAACTTCTTGCCGGGTAATCACCCGTACCCACCACCAACCAATTTATTTACATTATGTCCGCACCTACGGAAAAACTCACCAAGAAAGAGCTCAAGGCCGATCATCCAACCTGGTGTCCAGGCTGTGGCGACTTTGCCGTTCTTGCTTCTTTTTTCAATGTTGTCCAGAAACTGGGCATTCCCCATGAAAAGATTGTCTGCGTTGCAGGCATTGGTTGTTCATCGCGCTTTCCTTACTTTGTAAACGCGCATGGCATTCACTTTATCCATGGCAGGGCTATACCCCTTGCCACCGGTATTTCTCTTTCCCGCCCTGACTTGCATGTGTTCGTGTTTGGAGGTGATGGTGATGGCTACTCCATTGGAGGAAACCACCTGAACCACGCAGCGCGAAAGAATGTCAATCTCTCCTACGTGGTGATGGACAACCAGGTCTATGGTCTTACCAAAAACCAGACCAGTCCCACCACGCCCATTGGGCGGCGGTCAAAAACCGATCCGCGAGGTTCGGTCGATCGGCCTATCAATCCCATGTCGCAGCTTGTAGCTTCAGGTGCCACCTTCATCGCGCGCACGCATGCCGTGCAGGTCAAGCACATGAATGAGATGTTTGAGCGTGCCATTCTTCACCCAGGGTTTGCCGTTGTTGAGACTCTCTCTGAGTGCACCATGTTTTACCCCGGTGCCTTTGATGATGGCATTCCGCGCAAGGGAGGGGTTTTTGAGCTGGTGGATGAGACATCCAGAGACATGACATCCACGGCAGAGGCCATGGCGCTTGCCGAGGAAACCGAGCATGCTCCTCCCGGGAAATTCGGAGTTTATCTCGAGGCACACCGCCCCACTAAAAACGAACTCGAAAACCAGTGGTTAGTGGATGCTCAAGCTAAAACGGCAGACCTGGCTCAGAAGGATCTCCTTCGCCAGCGTTTTGCGGCCATGCGCTAATTCACTTCCCGCTGATATTATGAAACAAGAAACCATTTGTCTTCACGGTGGTCAGAAGCCTGACCCGACCACCAATGCCTGTGCAGTGCCGGTGTACCGCACCAGCTCCTTTGTCTTTGATTCCACTGAGCATGCAGCCAACCTGTTTGCGCTCAAGGAGCTGGGGAATATCTACACGCGCCTGATGAATCCCACCACAGATGTCCTGGAAAAGAGGGTCTGCCTGCTGGAGGGCGCGCACGAGATGGCCGGGCTGGGATTCGCTTCCGGAACCGCGGCTATTTTCAACAGCATCATCAACCTGGCACAATCGGGAGATAATATTGTATCTGCGCGCAACCTTTACGGAGGCACTTACACCATGTTCAACGATATCCTGCCCAAGATGGGCATTGATGTCAGCCTGGTGGACTCGACAGATCCGGCCAAATTTGAAGCGGCTATTGATGAAAATACGCGCGCGCTTTTCTGCGAGACGGTATCCAACCCGGCCCTTGAGGTGGCTGACCTGGAGGCGATTGCCGACATTGCGCACGCCCACGGCTTGCCATTGATCGTTGATGCCACTTTCTCCACACCCTATCTCACCAGGCCTATCGATCACGGTGCTGATGTCGTGGTGCATTCCCTGACCAAGTGGTTTGGTGGCCACGGCAATGGGCTGGGTGGCGTTGTCGTTGACTCGGGCAAGTTTAACTGGGCCGGGGGCAAGCACCCTCTCTTTGATGAGCCCGACAGTTCATACCATGGCCTGCGCTGGGGGCACGATTTGCCCGCGCCTCTGGCACCTCTGGCCTACATCCTGAGAATGCGCACCGTACCTTTGCGTAATCTGGGGGCCTGCATCAGCCCGGACAACTCCTGGCAATTTCTTCAGGGTATTGAGACCTTGCCCCTGCGTATGGAAAAGCACTCAGAGAATGCGCTCAAGGTCGCGGAGTATCTCAAAGGCCATGATGCCGTGGAGTGGGTGCGCTTCCCGGGCTTGGCGGATGATCCCGAGTATGGCCGTTGCCAGAAGTATCTCAGAGGCAAAGGGGGCGGGATGGTGGTATTCGAGCTTAAGGGCGGCAGTGATGCTGGTCAGAAGTTCATCGAATCACTGCAACTCTTCCTGCATCTCGCCAACGTGGGCGACGCCAAGAGTCTCGCGATTCATCCCGCGACCACCACACACAGTCAGCTAAGTGCTGATCAACAACTTGCCGGGGGAATTACTCCTGGCATGGTGCGCCTGAGTGTGGGCATTGAGCATAGTGATGACATCATAGCGGACCTGGCCCAGGCCCTCGCGACTATTGCTTGAGCCGACGTGGGTGGCACATTGGCCTCAGCCCTTCAATCACGGGCCCGTTACTCATTGACCAGGGCGAGTAACTGTTGAGTGATATCCGGGGCGTTTCTGGCGTAAATGAGAGGGGATATTTGGCTGCTCGAGCGCCCTGATGTTTCAATCACCCAATGATACTGATGCTCTTGTGCGTAGCGATGAATCACCGCATGGATCTCGTCAAGTGATGAGCCTATCAAGTTGGATAAATCCTCTTTAGCCTGCTTGAGGTGGAGGTTTTCCAGCTCGTCGATAGACTGTGTGAGCGACCGGTGTTGGTTTTGTAGCTGCTTCATGCGGTCGAGATATGCCTGCAGGGTCTGTTCGGTATACTGATCGATTTCCTCCCGCAATGTGGTGATGGATCTAGTCACCTTCTGGCGACGTGAGACCAGAGTATCGAGACGCTTATTGTATTGATCCTGCTTGGCCAGAAGTGCTTCTCTTTGCTTGATGGTTTTCTCGTAGTGCTTGAGCAACTCATCAACATTGACCATGGCGCATTGAATGTCCGCCTTCACATTAAAAGTGCTCCACGAAGCCGCGATAGCCATGAAGCTCAATAGCCATAGCCGACCTGACAGATGGATCAATGGGCAATGCACGTGTTTCTCGTTTAGCAAGACGGGCAAGTCATGTCCAGAAAGCTCTGTACGCCTTGTTGTGAAATATCAGCAATCACCCCTGTCTAGAAGAAATATTTAGAACCCGGTTTTGGGATGATGGTCTCTGAGCTTGGCAGCTTCTGGGCAAGTTGCTGGGCGAACCACTCTGTTGCCTCGATATCCCCATGCACAAGAATGGTGACACTTGGTTGGACCCTCAGGATGTAATCCATCAGGTCGTCCCGGGTGGCGTGTCCGGAAAAATCGAAGACATCCATCGAGCAGTGGAATGGAACCCGGGGCTGCTCAGGATCCAGCTGGATCATGTCGCCCTGCTTGCCAGCACGAATGTGGCCTGCGGGAGAATCAGGATCCGCATAGCCGACAAAAAGCAGCGCATTCTTGGGGTTGTCTAGAAAGCCACGGGCGAAACTGTTTGAGACGGTTTTTTCAGTCATCATGCCACTGGATAGAGCATAAATGCAGCCCGGCTGATACACGATGGGTGCGCGCTTGCGACGCCGGCCTCCCGTTTTGACCTCCATGTCCTTGAGGACACGAAAACCGGGGTGATTGCGGGGGGTGGAGTCTGCCAATTCATCAAAAATGACTGACATTTTGGTGCTGAGTCCTCCGATATAAACCGGAACATCGGGAATCAGGCCCTCGGTTTTGAAGCGATGAATCATGGTCATCACTTCCTGGGTCTTGCCCATGGCGAAAACAGGGATCAGCACAGAACCACCATCATGAATACATTGCCTGATGGATTCGGCAAAACGGTTCTCCTCCTCATGCCTGTCATAGGGCTCCTGTCGCGGTGATGCTCCACGCGTTGTCTCAACAATGAGCACATCGATATCCTCCTCGGGAAAATCCGCTCCCGGAATGAGGGTTTGATCCTCAAATTGAACATCCCCGGTGTAGAAGATTCTTTTGTCCATGGTTTCCAACATCACGCCGGCTGAGCCCAGGATGTGTCCCGCGTCGTGGAAGGTGGCGCGGACACCTTCACTCAGATGGAAAGGGCGCTCGTAGTTGAATGTGCGCCAACGTTTCTCCAACCGGTCGAGCTCATGGTGCGTGTAGAACGGATAGTCAGTAATTCCCAGCTCTACTCTTTTGCTCTCCATCACATTGACCGAATTGTGCAAGAGGGCATCGACAAGCATCGAGGTCGCCGGCGTCATATATACCTCGGCATCAGGTTGGTCATTCATGAGCACCGGGAGTGATCCCGAGTGGTCGAGGTGCGAATGAGACACAAAGATAGAGTTCACACTCCCTGGGGGCAGCTCGTGATGCGCGGGCAGGGAGTCAATGCCCTCCTCCTTGGGGTGCATGCCGGAATCCAGCACAATGCGGTGGCCATCGAGGTCGACGAGATAGCAATTGGCTCCAATTTCATTGCGGCGGAGAAGTGATTGAAAGAACATCTATGGTGGGTGCTGTGTGCGTTGACTGAAAAATAAAGGGAAGTCTTTTTTATCCTACTGGCTGCTTGGGCGTGAGATCTCAGACGTCAACATGGCCTTGATCTGACCGATGAGAAAAATGGACCCACAGACGAGGACGGGTGAGTCTGGTGATTGATGACATGCCTTGTCAACAGCTTCGGTGATGTCTGCATGCACAGAATGTGGGATTTGGTCACCTGCTGCCCGGGCCAGTTGCCCAGCATCCAGTGAGCGGGGGGAGGGGATGGGTGTGAGGTGGATGTGCTCGGCAATTTGGGATAGAGTGGCCAGGACGAGATCGGTATTTTTGCCCTCCACGGCACCAAAGACGATGGTGGCCCTCCGGCCGGGGTACTGTTGCTGCCAGGTTGAGACCAGAGAACGGGCAGCGTGCGGGTTATGGGCGGCATCGAGAATAATACCGTGGGGCGAGAGTGGTGAGTCACAGTGTTCAAAACGTCCTGGCCAGCGGATATTGCCCAGGGCTTTGGAGATGCTTTTCGAGTCAACAGGAAGATGGGCATGCTTGGCTGCAGATACGGCAAGTGCCGCGTTATAAAGCTGATGAGAGCCGGCAAGATTGACCGGGCTATCAGTATAGGGCTCCATGACAAATTGGATCGGAGCGTCGATGGCCCGGGCATGTTCTTGAAGTACTTTCTGAGCGTCAGGTTCCTGGGCACTTGAGAGGGCGGGTTTGCCTGCGACCATGATGCCCGCTTTTTCCGATGCAATTTCAGCGAGAGTATCGCCAAGCCATTGTGAGTGATCCATGCCCACCGGTGTAATGACGGCGACATCAGCTGGGACTGCAGTCGTGGCGTCGAGCCGGCCACCCATGCCGGTCTCCAGTACGATAAGCTCACAAGCTTGCTGCCGGAAGTATCTCATGCCTAGAGTGAGGGTGAGCTCAAAAAATGTCGGGTGATGTTCCCAGCTGCCTACAAGTTCCCGAAGTTCGCTGAGGTATTGAGCGGTTTGTTGCGCACTGATTTCTACTCCATTGACCCGTATGCGCTCCCTGAAATCAACGAGGTGAGGTGAGGTGAAAAGCCCGCTGCGCAGACCGGAGCTGCGAGCGATGGCATCGATCATGGCGCAGGTGGATCCCTTGCCATTGGTGCCGGCAACATGGATGACTTTTACCTCCGGAGCGGGGTTGGCTTCAAACTCGCGCAGTAGTCTGCGTGGTTGTTCCAAGCCGAGTTTGATGCCAAACTGCTGGGTCCCGTAAAGCCAGTCAACTGCCTCGGTGTAGGTCATCGCTTCGGGATCAATGCACACCCGGCATCATGATTGGCAAACAACCAATACCGGCCACATCAGGGCATCGTGTATCTGAGGAGTTGAGCCAGCTTGGAACGCATCTTGGAACGACTCACAATGGCGTCGATCAAGCCGTGTTCCAACATGAACTCTGCCGTCTGGAAGCCTGGGGGCAGGTCCTGGTGGGTTGTCTCCTTGACCACTCTTGGACCGGCAAAGCCAATCATGCACTGCGGTTCAGCGAGATTGATGTCACCAATGGTTGCAAAAGATGCTGTCACTCCTCCCGTGGTGGGGTGGGTCATCACCGAGATGTAGGGCAGCCCCGCCTCCGACAGGCGCGCCAGGGAGGCACAGGTTTTGGCCATTTGCATCAGAGAGAGCATGCCCTCCTGCATGCGGGCACCGGAGGATGCAGAAATGATAATCACTGCCCGCTTTTCCTCAATGGCTTGCTCAACGGCGCGGGTGATTTTTTCACCAACGACCGAGCCCATGGAGCCGGCAAAGAACTTGAAGTCCATTACGGCGATCATGGCAGGTTTGGATTCAATCGTCAGCGAGCCGGTGACCACTGCGTCGTTGAGCTTGGTCTTGTCGCGCAGCATGCTGATCTTCTCCTCATAGTTGTCGAAGCCGAGTGGGTTTTTGGAGAAGAGCTCGGCATTGGTTTCCTGGAAGCTGCCGGGGTCAGCAAGAAGCTCGATGCGTTCCCTTGAGCCAAGGAGGAAGTGATGCTCGCATTTTGGGCAGACGTTGAGGTTTTGCTTGAGGTCCAGCGAGTGGATGAGTTCCCCGCAATCCGTGCATTTGGTCCACAGATCGTCAGGCATATTGTCACGCTTCGTGCCCGTGCCCCTGAGTTTTGGTTTGTTGAAAATTCCCATTTGATAAAGACTCTATGTAATAAATAAAAAATACCAAAGCTAAAAATGATCAGTAGCTACGTCCCCAGAGTGCCCGCTGGCTTGTGGGCTCACCCGTAACCAGACACGGGGCGAGATCACTTTCCTGGGCATCAAGGGGTAGACAGCGGATCGATATCTTGTGTTTTTTGGAGAGCGCTTCCTCTTGCTCGCGGCTACCGCTCCATGGAGTCAGCAGCCAGCCTGGGGCATCCTGTGTCCAATGCTGCTCGAAACCGGCAAGCTCCGAGCAGTCCGAAATGTTCTGGTCACGGAATGCGGTGGCACGGGCGAGCAGGTTATTGTGAATGTCCTGCAGGATTTCCACGGCGTTGCGAATAAAATCCTCCTTGGCTATGAAGTCTTTGTCATTGGGGCCCCGGTCGCGTCGCTGCATGCACACTTTGCTTGACTCAAGGTCGCGAGGGCCAATTTCTATCCTGATGGGGGCACCCTTTTTGACCCACTCCCATTTCTTGACACCACCCCCCAGATCCCGTTCGTCAACATGAACCCGGATAGGCTGCCCAGCCTGATATACCTCACGCCGAAGTATCTCCGCCAGGGCATGACAGGCGTCAATGACTGCAGCCTTGCTGTCCTCCTTGGGAGTCACTGGCATGATGACGATCTGATGTGGTGCCACACGTGGTGGCAGTACCAGGCCATCATCATCAGAGTGCGCCATGATCAGGGTTCCTATGAGCCGGGTGGACACACCCCATGAGGTGGTGTGGGCATGCTGCTGATTACCGTCCCGCCCGGTGAAGATGATGTTCTGAGCTTGGGAGAAGTTGGTTCCCAGATAGTGGGAAGTACCCGCCTGAATGGCTTTTTTGTCCTGAACCATGGCTTCCACGGTGAGGGTCATGTCCGCACCCGGAAAACGCTCCGCCTCGGTTTTTTCTCCGGCAATGACGGGAATGGCAAGGTGGTCACGCAGGAATTCCTCATAGAGCCGGTGAATGGTTCTCGTTTCTTCGATGGCCTCCTCCTTGTTCTCATGGGCGGTGTGACCTTCTTGCCAGAGGAACTCTGCAGTGCGCAGAAACAGGCGGGGTCGCATTTCCCATCGCATGACGTTGGCCCACTGGTTGATAAGAAGCGGCAGATCACGATAGGACTCAATCCACCTCGAGAAGGCTGCACCGATGATGGTTTCTGAGGTTGGGCGAATGACGTAAGGCTCGGCGAGCTTACCGGTGGGTATCATTCTCGTTTTGCCGTCCTCGTCTTTTTGGACTTCGAGTCTGTGGTGGGTGACCACGGCACATTCTGTGGCAAAGCCTTCTGCGTGCTCAGCTTCCTTTTCCAGGTAGGAAAGCGGGATAAGCAATGGGAAGTAAGCATTCTGGTGACCCGTCTCCTTGAAGCGGCAATCGAGCTGCTGTTGGATGAGCTCCCAGATGCCGTAGCCCCATGGCTTGATGACCATGCAGCCGCGGGTTTCTGAATTCTCAGCAAGATCTGCAGCCTTGACCACTTGCTGATACCATTCTGGAAAATCTTCTTCGCGCGTGGGCTGAATCGCTGTTTTTTGAGGCTTGGCCATGTCGCCGCTTTACAAATCATACTGTCAGGCAATGCACAAGCGAGATGTGCAGGAACTCATCCATCCCCCTGTAACGTATCAGGTGTGATTAAGAGTTATTGGGGTAATAATCATAAAAAGTATAATCTTTTTTCGTTTCTGCTGGTCAAGTGACGTTTTACACGGGTATTATCATCGAGAGATAATTGAGTATGAATGTAGCATTCCCCACCTTATTGAAAAGGTCTGCCATGGTGGCGATCCTCATGGCAATGTCACCCGTGCTGTTAGCACAGCAATACAAGGTGGAGTGGGACAAGCCCAATTACGAGTCGATGGTCTCTCCCACGATTAATGGGGACACCGCCGTTAAGAAATTTGACCCCAAGGAGTGGCTTGAGGTGGAGATGAAAATCAGGATCGAGGCACAGAATAAAGACGAGGATTTTGCGGATCGTGTTACCGTGAGATGGTTTGTGGCAGCTGAGGTCACGGAGAATGGATCCACCCGGGAGCGGGTCTTGGAGAAGGAAATCAACTATGTCAATGTTCCCGTAAACGAGTGGATCTACGTTTCTGTTTATTTCTCACCCAATGCAGTAAAGCGCATTAGTGGCCGTGACCGGGCCTCGGCAAACCTTGTCACCGATGTGGGTGGTGAGATTCTGGTAAACGGCACCCAACCGGTGAAAAGCTCGGGGCTCTTCACCACGAAATCGAAGTCGCAAGGCAAATGGTGGGATGAAGCTGCACGTTACAACAAGATCCCGTTGCGCAGTAAGAATGAAACCCCGTTCAAATTTTTCTGGTGGGATCGTTATGCCGAGATTGATGAGAGTCGCTAAAAAAGCCCCCCTGCGAAATACCGTTTTGCCCCATCATGCTGATTACTTATCGCATCCTACAATCACCCTTCCACTGAATTACTTGACAAACCATGGCTAAGGCAAAGGAACTCGTCACCCTCAACATTGGATCCCAGCGCATCGCGATGGCTCTCTTTGAGATTTCCAAGTCAGGGCGACTCACCTTGAAGAAGTACGATGCGACCTCCATTCTTGCCGACCCCGCCGCCGAGATGGCCAGGCTTCCCCAGATACGGGTTGCCATCTCGGAGCTCATCGACCGACTCGGTATCAGTAAAGCCACGAGGATTCGCTATGCGATTTCCGGCCAGGCTGTTTTCACTCGCTTTATCAAGTTGCCACCCATTGAGGATGACAACATCCAGCAACTGGTTGCTTTTGAGGCCCAGCAGCATGTGCCGTTTCCCATCGAGGAGGTGATATGGGACTGGCAGCTTCTCGACACCAGCTCCACAGACAAGGAGGTGGCTCTGGTTGCCATCAAGGGAGACTCACTCAATGATCTCAATGACATTGTCGGTGATGCGGGATTGAGGACCATCGATGTTGATGCCTCACCGATGTCCCTCTACAATGCATTGTGTTTTAGCTATCCCGAGCTTGAGGGCACCACCTTGCTCATCGACATAGGTGCCAAGACGTGTAACCTCATCTATTTGGAGGGTAAAAAGATGTTTACTCGCAGTGTGGCTGTCGGGGGAGCCTCCATTACCTCGGCCATTTGCAAGGAGTATGGCATTAGTTTTGCAGAGGCTGAGGCCCAGAAGTGCAACAACGGTCTGGTAGCGCTCAACACGGCGCACACATCTCAACTCAGTGAAGATTCCGCCGCCCTTGCCACTGTCATCCGCAATTCGCTCAGCAAGCTGCCCGCTGAAATTGCCAGGACGACCAACTATTTCCGTAGCCAGCACGGAGGTAAGGCCCCGCAGAGGGTCTTGCTCTCAGGCGGTGGTGCGAACTTGCCCTACATTGATAAGTTTTTCGAGGAAAAGCTCCGGCTGCCAGTCGAGCTGTTTAATCCACTGAAGGCGATTTCTGCGGGCACTGAGATCGATGTGGAAAAAGCCAAGGCTGAGGCCCACATGATGGGTGAGCTGATCGGGCTCGCGCTGCGCGATGAAGGGCAGACTCACCTCATGATTGACCTCGTCCCTGAACAGGTCAGAAGGGAGCGCGAAACAACACGACGCAAGCCATGGCTGATTGCCGCATCCCTGGCCTTGATCGCAGGCTGGGCCTTTTGGTCATCGTCAAACATGAGCCGCAAAGGCCTTTCTGAGGTCGCTTTGAAGGACGTTACTGGCAGGGTGGATGAGCTAAACAGCTATGCGACGCCCCTGAAGAACCTCGATAAAAAAGAAGCCGAGCTCGATCTCATTGCCGAGCAATTGATCAGGGAGCAGGCAGCGCGCACGGAGTGGATCGAAATACTCGACGATCTCGCGCTCCATTTTAAGAGCGATGTGGTCTGGCTGGTCGATTTTGATGCGGTCGTGGGTTACGCTGCTGAAGAGACTTCCCCCAATGCGCAGGAAGATGCCTCATTGGACTACGACCCCTCAGCCGTGTTGCAATCCGTCATCAATAGTGACTTTGCCAATATAGAAAACGGCAAGTCAGCCCTTGCCCAGATCAACATTGATGCCCTGTCAGCCAATCAAGGTCAGGGAGGCGCGAGGGGTGCCAACAAGCCGGCAACGCCCGAAATCACGGCGATCAGGGTAGTCGGATTCTGGCGCAACAAGGACGGCCACAAGGAAGTGGACGTCCTCATTGACCGTTTGCGCAACGGCTCAAAGTATTTTGAAGTGCTGCCTACCCAGCAAACCATACTTCTCAAACCAACAGATCTTGGCCAGGCCTATGCAGCAAGGTTCGAAATCATCTTACCTCTCAAAAAGCCCATCGCCCTGCCCGCGCGCTCAGGGTAACGCTCAAGCATGGCGCTCTTTGAATAGACGCCAACAATTTTCACCACACAGATTGGATACAAACCGAATAAAAATCATATCATTGGGCCATGGATTGGATCAGGGAAAATAAATTTGTCAGCGGATTGTTGGGTGTGACACTCCTGTTCGTGGGAGGCATATTCTACTATGGCTACTCCGAGGGAGATGAGTATCAGGCCAACATGAGCCAATTCACCGAGCTCAAGGATATGCACCGAGCTCTGGTTACCTCCAAACCCTACCCCAATGCGGCGAACCAGAAGGCGCGTGAACAGGCTATCGAGCAATACGAGAATGCCATCGATGAGGTTCGCGATGCGTTTTTTGAGTATCAGCCTGAGCAATTGCCCAAGCTGACCCCGGGTGAATTCACGGATGCCATGATCAAAATGCAGGGTGATTTGCGCATGGCCTATGATCAAGCCGGGACCACTCTCCCGGATAAGTTTGGATTTGGATTTGAAACCTATGCCAAGGTTCAAGCGGCGCCGTATGCCACCCCCAAATTGAATTACCAACTTGGAGCTATCCAGTGGCTGCTTCAAAAACTTGCTGAAAACAAGCCCAAGTCTCTCATTAACGTTCGGCGTGAGCTCATTGACATTGAGAGGGGGCTTCCTGTCAGTCCAGGCGCAAAAGGCCGCCGTGGAGGCAGTCAGGCGGCCAATCCCGAGGACCTCGAGCTTTTCGAGTCAATGCCCATGGAGATCACCTTTACAGCCAGTGAGTCATCTGTGCGCAATTTCCTGAGAGAAATGGCCAACTCGAAGCAGTATTTATACGCCATTCGTGCGCTACGTATCCGTAACGAAAAACAAAACGCTCCAAGCGCCAAGGATGCTGACTTTCCGGCCATACAAGAACGCGGCATTGATGCGCAAGCTGGCCCCTTTGAAGCAGATAACGTATTTGGTGATGTCGGCTTTGTCATACCTGACGATGATGGCGCCAATCAGGAACCAAGTCCCATAGAGCTGCAGCCGGAGCCTCTTGCTCAACCTCAATCCAATGATGACTACATCATCAAGCAGGTTCTGGGTGATGAGAATCTCAATGTACACATCCGCTTCGATATTCTTTTATTCAAGGCCAAAAGGGAGGCTGAGAACAAAGACGATGCGGCCTCGCCTGCTGGTGCTTAGCACAGAGGTTATCACCAAATTTCACCCAAAAATTTCACCCAATAATCCACCCGCATCATGTCTTGGTTATCCGATCATTATGAAAAAGTAACTTTGGGGGCAGCCCTCACAGCCATGGCAGCACTTGGATATATGGGTTTCAAAAACAGGGACGACCAGGCCAATGCTTTCCGTCTCCACAGCACCAGGGAAAATACCGAAGTTGGCGTGAAGGGTTTTACAGAGGTGGAAAAGGCCAAAGTCTCCATGTATATGGACCATCAGATCCATCAAGCTGATGTGGACGGGCGCAAAGTGGATCTCTTTACAGGTATTGTTTTGTATTCCAAACGCGATGACCCGAAAAATCCTGTCGACATGCTCAAGGACGAACCAGTTCACCCCGGCATACCGAACA
>CAYXEC010000001.1:91551-94021 GCA_964463855.1 uncultured Verrucomicrobiales bacterium
AAAAACACATGGTGGATGGAGAACGAGCTTGATCCCGGTTATGCCAATGCTCCCGAGCGAGATCCGGATGATGATGGCTTCTCTAATCGTGAGGAATATGAGTCGGAAACCAACCCGAGGCTTGCTACGGACTATCCGGAGCCCGTCAATAAGCTCAAGGTTCTCAGTGTGAACACCACTCAGGCGCACATCAAGCCGAGGGAGGCGATTGGTGGTGGCAGAAAGTCGTTTTTCAATCTTCTCAACAAGAACGGCTTCAAACTCAATGACACAGTGGGGGAGGTGGAAGTTGGTGGCACGATCGTATTCAAAAAACGACTCATGGACAAAAGGTTCAAGTTTGCTGAGCTGGACAGAAGGCGCAACGCCAATGGGGTGGTTGATGTTATCTGGGTTATCGAAGATCTCCAACCCAACAAAAAAGGGACACTCTACCGCTTTGACAAGCGCGGGGATTTGGATGGTCATCCGGATCGCACCCTGGGTATTATGGATAGCACTGCCAAGCTCGTTCTCCATGCGCTCGGCAAGGATGGCGAACCATTTGAAGTTGAAGAGAACACCAGGTTCTCGCTGCCTTTTGATGACAAGGCGGACCAGAAACCCTACCTGCTTAAGAGCATCGACTTGAATAAACTCGAGGTCGTTGTGGAATACACAGATGGCAATGGGGAGAGGCGGGAGTATACCATGCCATTCCGCAACTAATCGCTGCAAAATTCATACTCGATTACGAAATCCATGATTTTCCAGGGATTATTTTATAAAATAATCGGAAAAAATGCTTCACATTGGCCATGTAAAATAGTTAAATGCATTGATAAATACTATGCAAAGCACATTCACCCACCCATACAATCAAGATGTGAGAAATAGATTTCGATATCTTGTTGCAAGCATACCCAAGAACAAGGCAGCTGTGCTCACAGCCTTGGTAGTTAGTTCGTCCTTACTGGCGGATCCAGTCAATGCCCAGAGTTCGGGAGACAGCGATTATGGTATTGCCGAGCGTGAGATTGCCCGACGGGCCAATCTTGTAGTCGAGGCTGACAAGGCCCTTGTTCTGGGCAGGTCGGCATACAGCACAAAACAGTATGAGGAGGCGGTTACCCAGTACAGGCGTGCTCTGAGCATGCTTCCACCGGGGCCTGCACTGACAGACCGTCGTCAGACTTACACCAGTCATTTGGGTGATGCGGTTTCAGCACTTGCCCAGGAGTATCGGCGCATTGGCAAGTATGACCAGGCACGCGACATGCTCCAAAGCTTGCTCGTTCAGGATCCGACCAATTTGGAGGCAAAAAAACAGCTCGAGTATCTGGATGACCCCATCAGGACCAATCCGTCACTGACCTTTGACCATGTGCAGGATGTGGACCGGGTCCGCAAACACTTGTATACGGGGGAGGGATACTACAACCTTGGAAAATATGATGAAGCCAAAGCTGAGTTTGAGAAGATCCTGCAGATAGATCCCTACAACAAGGCAGCTCGGCGATGGATGGAGAGGCTTGCAGTCGCCAAGTCTGACTATTATCGCGCCGCATATGACCAAACCCGTGCTGAGTTGCTTAAGGAAGTTGACAAGGCATGGGAGACGTCCATCCCGCCTGAATTACCTGATTTTGGTCCCGGCGATGGTCCTTCTTCACAAGCATCAGGCATACAATACCTGCAACAAAAACTCAACAACATCATCATCCCCGATGTGGATTTTGAGGATGTGACTGTCCAGGAGGCACTGGAAACCCTGCGCATTCGTGCTCGTGAATTTGACATCGAGACAGACGAGAACAAGAAAGGGATCAACTTCATCATTCGTGAATCAGGTCTCAAGGGGGGTGGGGCAGATTTTGGCGGTGACCAGGGATTGGACGCAAGTGTCGAGGCTAGCACAGGCAGTGAAATTGGAGGAGTTAAAATCGATGAGCTCCGCGTGCAGAACGTCCCTTTGGGTAAATTAGTGCAATACATATGTGACAAGACAAGGCTTCGCTGGAAGCTCGATGATCACGCGGTGATCATCCTGCCAGTGGGGGCACTTGAGGCTGATGATCTCTACCCGCGCACCTTCACCGTGCCGCCAGACTTTATCTCACGGCTCTCCCAAGGCTCTAGCGGAGGAGGTGGCGATGACGATCCCTTCGGTGGTGGTGGCGATGATGAGGCAAGCGGCCTTAGCCAGCGTGCTTCTGCAAAAACATTATTGCTTGAGAATGGGGTCTCTTTCCCCGACAAGGCATTTGCAAATTACATTGCTTCCACCAGTACACTGGTTGTTTACAACACATTGAGTAACCTCGATCTCATTGAGCAGCTCGTAGAAGTCATGCGCCAGGCCGGTCCCAGGCAAGTGCGTATCATGACGAAGTTTATCGAGATATCCCAGGAAAATACCGACGAGCTGGGTTTTGACTGGATCATCAACCCCTTCGATCTGGGAGGCAATGGTTCCAATGGAATCATTTCA
>CAYXEC010000002.1:0-27685 GCA_964463855.1 uncultured Verrucomicrobiales bacterium
TCGTGTTGGTGCTCCAGTTGCCTGTTGCCGGACCGTCCCATACGAAATCAGTGGCTTGCACTTGTGGTAGGCTGAAGAGGCCAAAGCCGAGGGCTAACAGGCTGTGGGTAAAATGATGTGGAGTTTTCATTGTGGTTTTTATTTAGGTTTTTATTTAGGTTGTTTGGGCTATGTTATGTCGTGCTGTGAGCGCCATCGTTTTATGATGGAGTCGCATGATAAACAAACTCATCCAACAGCGTTAATCATCATACCAAAAAAATGAACTTCGTGCACCCCGTGTTCACGGGGTGGCGCAACCTGCCTATAAATGGGAGAATCAACTTGCAGTCATTGGCAGCTCTCTCGTTCCCATTTCATACCACCGCAAACGATTACCCCTCGCTAGGCAAATCCCATAAACAGCTCAAATGTATTGTTTCCTTCGCGCTCTGGTCAGCATCGCACTCATGTATGGGATGGTTTCTGCCCAAACATCTGCAACGCGCCTGCATAATGCTATCAACAAGCTCTCTCTTACGGCACTTGAAAAAAGAGCTGGCGAGATTCAATCAGAGCTCAGTCGTCTGTCCCACTTCGCTCCTCGCGGGGGAATTGGGACCATTGGTTACCGCTCGGAGGAATTTACGACGCCGGATCGCCAGGAGTGGGTGCAGATCGAGCTTGCAGAGAATACGGCCATTGACCAAATCATCCTGGTGCCCTGCCTGGTCCGCACTCCACAGGGGGGTTATCGTGCGGACGGCTTTCCCGAGAGTTTTATGATTACGGATGAAGATGGAAAGATACTCGCAGAGTTCTCCACAACCGCCGATGACCACCCACGCATCTCCCCCGTGGTCATTGAGCTAAATGGGCAATCGGCCTCACAAATCCGCATCGATGCCACCCGCATGTCAGCACGCGCATTTGATCAAAAATTCATATTTAAGCTCTCGGAAGTGCTCGTCTTCAGTGGTCAAAAAAACGTCGCTCTCCGCTGTTCCGTCACCAGCTCTCGAATGATGCCGGACAGCTCACATGTCTACAACCCAGCCTTTCTGACCGACGGCGCAATGCCCTACCTGATGAATTCCGCCCAAGGAAAACCCAGTGTCGCCTACCTAAGTCCTTTTCACCTTTCACTCGATAAACCTCTCAACTTCACCATAGATCTTGAGAAAAGCACGTCAATCTCAGGCATTCATCTTCACACGGTTGAGCAGAGCGACAACGTCCCCCAGGGCTCCCCTGGCGGGACCGGAATGCCGAGCCACCTCCTCGTTGAGGGCGCTAACCGCGCCGATTTTTCTGACGCCCGCAAGCTTCTGGAAACCAGGCACCCGTCCCTATTTGATGTTACCCCGATCATGATGTGGAACTTCCCCGAAACCGGTTGTCGCTACGTTCGCTTCACCGCCTTGGGGCACCGGCTGGACAAAACGATAAAGGAAACGCTGCCCAGAATCGGCTTTGCTGAAGTCGAGATTCTCAGTAAGGGCACCAATGTGGCAGCGGGGAAAGCCGTTCTTGCCAAAGACATCCCCGTGCACGAAAGGCGTCCGCGCACCAACTTAACGGACTCACGCAACGCCTATGGGGAGATTCTTTCTGTCAGAAAATGGCTTAACGAGCTGGCACGGCGGCATGAGCTGGAAGGTGAGCTTCCACGGGTGAATGCAGCATTAAGCGTACGCTACGCCGACCAAAAGGCGAAGCTGAGAATAATCAGCATGCTGACCATTGTGCTGGCCTTGAGCATTGTGATCGTCATCCTGATCATGCGCGCGGCGCGCACCCGCCAGATGTATGAGATCAAGGAGCGCTTCGCCGCGGATCTGCATGATGAACTCGGGGCCAAGGTGCAAAGCATTGGCATCCTAAGTGAACTCGCCAAAAAAACAAAAGACTCTCCCGCTGAGCTCGACCCCATTCTTGAGAACATTCGCAATTCCACCAAGGACCTTGGCTCCGCCATCCGCCACTGCACTAACCTGCTCGAAGCTGACACGCTCTATACCAACTTGCATGCAGACATGCATCGCACGGCCAAGCGCCTGCTACTTGATTATGAGATCACCATCGAAGGAGAGGAGCATCTCGCTCAACTCGACAAACAGACCCAAATTGACCTGCTGCTCTTTTACAAGGAGTGCCTGGTCAACATCAGCCGCCATGCCGAGGCCACCCATTTTTCGGCTGACCTTGTTGCCAGCCCCAAGAGCGTCACCCTCACAGTCTCCGACAACGGCCAAGGCTTTGCCGGCGGCACTCCGCCTTCACTCAAACGCCGGGCCAAAATCATCAAGGGGACGGTCAGCTCGGCACCAGCCTCGGAAGGTGGCAGCTGTATTTTGCTCTCCCTCCCTGTGAAAAAACAAACCAGGAAACACCCATGACAGATGAAATCAACATCATGCTCGTTGAAGATCAGACGGAATACCGGGACGTGATCAAACTGGCCATCGATAAAACTCCCAATCTGCACCTGGCCTCCATGTATGGCACCGCTGAGAAGGCACTCTCGAGTCTGCAAAGGAGTCTCCCTGATGTTATCCTACTGGATCTCCGGCTCCTTGGCATGAGTGGTATTGATGCCATCCCGAAATTCAGGGAATCTTCTCCAAGCACACCTATCATTGTTCTTACCAACTCAAACCGGGAGAGAGACATTCTGGCTGCCATCTCACATGGAGCCGCCGGGTATCTGTTGAAATGTGCCAGCCTGGATCAAATTATCGAGGGCATCCATACCGTCATGGGTGGAGGCGCCTCTCTGGATCCCAGTGTGGCGAAACTGATCATGCGCAATATATCTGATGAGCCCGTGTGCGACACCCTCTCACTCAGCAAGCGGAAGATGGAGGTCCTCTCGCTCCTTGCCGAAGGTCTGGTCAAAAAGGAAATCGCTGACCAACTCAATATTGCCTACGGAACCGTGGACTCCTACATCAAGGAAATCTATGAGGAACTCCATGTGCATAATGCCCCTTCTGCCATCAACAAAGCCCATCGCCTCGGCTTGTTTAAAAAACGTAAGAAGCATTGATAGACCGTATTTTATAGCAGTTGAGCAGCAAAAGCGGGGGCTTGTGCTATTGAGATGCTTGCTTTACCGCCTCCAAACCAGCTTGGCTTCACCTTTCTCGGTGTCGACCCAGACGCTGACGTGTTCAAACTCACGGGTGAACTCCCATTGGCCGGAGCCATCGATCGCTTTGGCAAGTCAATCATTGGTGAAAGCTGATTGTCATACTAAGGATCTGTCGCGACTTGTATACCAGAGAATTACGACAGGAAGTTGCACTTTTGCGACACATCGCCATGCGCTGCCAATGTGCTTGGACATTGGGATTTTTTATTATTTCTGGCCAGAATTGCTGGCGTTTCTCGCAGCACTGATTATCTACATCCATATCATGACGACGACACAGAACGCGCAAAGCCAGGCAGCCATTACTCCTTCCCAAGCCATTGAGATGCTCAAGGAAGGGAATGCAAGATTCACCAGCAAGGCATCAACGCATCGGGACTACCAGTCACAGGTGGCTGATACGGCTGCCGGGCAATATCCCTTCGCCGCGGTGGTGAGTTGCATAGATTCACGCATCCCCACGGAGATCGTTTTTGACCAGGGCATTGGTGATATTTTCAATGCCAGGATTGCTGGCAACTTTGTCAATGAGGACATTCTCGGCAGCCTGGAGTTCGCCTGCAAGGTCGCCGGGGCGAAAGCCATTGTGGTCATGGGCCATACTTCCTGCGGAGCGGTGAAGGGTGCCTGTGACAAGGCAGAGCTCGGCAATCTTACCCAGATGTTGGAGAAAATCACGCCTGCTGTGGATGCCGTTGATACTCCCGAGGGAACGGACCGCAGTTCTGCCAATGCAGCCTTTGTCGATGCTGTGGCTGTCAAGAATGTCGAGCTGACTCTGGCAAAAATCAAAGCCGAGAGCTCCGTGCTTAACGAAATGCTGCAAGCCAATGAGATCAAAGTCGTCGGTGCCATGTATGATGTCGCCAGTGGCAAGGTGAGCTTTCTGTAGCCAGCATTGAGGGAAATAGACCTTGTCGTTGCACCTGTGTGTGTGGGAATATTCTCCCATGGGTAAATTTCAAATCGTTGGCCTCGCTATTCTCGCCGGAGTTCCGCTCCTCTGTGGACTGGCCTATTGGATGTATACTCAAGGCAATACGATGCCGGCATACTTGCTTGGGGCCGCGGCTTTTTTAGACTTAGTCATCGGGCTTGTATTCTTTGCCAAGGGCAAGCCCTCTGAATAAGGGCTCATTGAGCGAGCCCATCACTGGATTTTATCGGCAAGTCAACCAGGCAGAGGCCTTGGCATCCTTATCCGAGGTGACCCGCACCCCCGCCCTTGACTATACCAAATTTCACCGAGGCGGTGCCGCGTGTTACAGGGTTTTGATCGGATTCGGCAAGAGTCGTGGTTTGAGTGCCTGGCCGCTAACTCACTCTGGAGGAGCCGGGTTGCTTCATTAGCTCCTGAAGCTTTGTAAGATGGTGCTGATAAACGCCCCGGGGTGAGGTTTTTTCTTTCACACAGAGAGCGGCGGCCTTGCCGACGATTTCGCCCATCATGCCGCAGGTGCGCATCACGCGCACGGGACCGAGCCCGGTCTTGCTGACGCTGATGTCACGTCCCGCCATGAAAAGGTTGTCGATATTACGGCTGTAGAGGCAGCGGTAGGGTGCCCAGTAGATGCCCTTGTAGGTATAGTCCTTGCCCCGGGTGTAGTCGGATATGAACTCTTTGCCCTTAAAACCGCTTTTGTAATGCTCGTTGGGAAAGTGTAGATCGATGTGCCATGAGCAGGGGAAGGCCTTGTCCTCCCAGTCGCGGCCTTCCATGAAGTGTTTGCCGTCGAGCACGACATCACCCATCAGGCGGCGTGACTCTCGCTTGCCGGCGATGAAGGCAGCCCAGCCAAGACGATGATTCGGGTAGAGGCCATCGACATTCTTGAGGGCATCCCATGCACCATACATGGCGCGGAAGTTGTTGTCGCGGATGAGCTCGATATCATTGATCTGATCCTTGTCGAAGCCGCTTTCCCAGAACCATTTGCGCTCGAATCGGCTGAGATTCTCATTCGGGTTGCCGTATTTGGCACGCCCGGGAAAAGGTTTGTCGGAGAGATCGAGAGCCCATGGGCAGCGGGGAAAAGGTTGCTCAAATTTACCTTCTGCGAATGCCATCGTGAGCGCCGTCTTGTCCTTACACTCACAACCGAGAACTTGTTCCTCGTTGGATGCATCCATAACACTGAAGAGGTTGGTGCTGCCCATAAGCGGGTTCTCGGTAGAGAACTCATACTCATGGTCTGCACCCGCGAGGTAACCGACCTTGGCGTCTCCGGTGCAGTCGGCAAAGAACTTGGCACCAAGGCGTTTCTGTTGGGCAGTGAGGGTATCCTGAATGATAACAGAATTGATGGTCTTGCCTGCCACCTGCACTTGCATGACGCGGTTGTTGAGGAATGTGGTGATCCGTGGTTCGCGCTTGACGACATCGAGCTTGCGAGTGTCATCAAAAAACCTGGCTCCGAGCCCATTCATCACTCCTTTTCTGGGAATAGGCGGCAGGATCTCTTCGGTGATATCGCCGACATGGGAGTATGGCTTTTTGCGGGTGTGTCCCTCTGGCCAGACCCTAACCTCCGAGCTGCCATTGCCTCCGAGGACGGGGCGGTCCTGTATCAGGGCGACGGTGAGCCCCTGACGGGCAGCCGACAAAGCCGCGCATACTCCGGCAAGCCCGCCGCCTGCGACAAGTAAATCATAGTTGCCTGCGTCCTCAGGTTCGTCAGGTAGGCCGAGAAGTTTCCGGCGGAACCTGGTGAGGGCTGCCACATCGTTGGTGGGTTGAAAGCCCGTATCCTTGCAGAAGAGAATTGCCTCACAGCGGCCCTCAAAGCCGGTTAGGTCATGCAGGGCGATGGTGGCTTTTTCCTTGAGCTCGACCGTGCCACCATCATGCCAGTGCCACTCGGCGTTTTTTGTGCCGAAGATTTCTTCCAGAGCTGTGCCGTCGATTAAAAGCTGGAATTTGCCGGGTGCTCCCGGGGCTTTCCATGGGGCCACCCAGTCACGGGTGCGTACCCATACCCGGTAGGTGCCTGCGCAGGGAAGCCGCACCTCCGTTCTGGCATCCTCGACAGGAATACCCAGCCCGTGTGCGAGTAAGTAGGGTGAGCCCATCTGGTCCATGGACTGCTGGTCCAGCTCCCAGCCGCCACGTTCTGTAAAGCCCTCGGCCTCGAGGAAGAGGAATTCATCACTGGCATGGCTGCCGGGGGAGGCAAAAACAGAGCGTGAAGCCAGTAACCCGAGCATACTGGATCCCGCCATGCCGATGAACTGGCGGCGGTTGGGGTATGATGAATCACTGGCCATAATCGTAGGCTACGAATGTAAACCCAGCCGTGTATCAGAAAATCGCGATAAGAAGTTGAACTTTTGCGACCTACTTACTGCCCGGCGGGGGCACCGGGATTGCCGATCTGACGCAGCAGCTGGATTGCCGGCTGGTAGTTGCGGTCAATGCCGAGGCACTTGCGGCAGGCCTCGAAGGCTTCCATTTTCTCCCCCTTGCGCAGGTGGATGGTGGCGCGGGCGTAGGGTATGGAGGGGTCACCCGGCTCGAGCTGTTCGGCCCGGCGCAGCGAGTTGATGGCAGCATCGAGTTTGTTTTGACCAGCGAGGAGCAGGCCGAGGTTTTTGTGGGCCTGGGCGTGGCCGGGGCTGATTTCAATAGCTTGGCGCAGCAGCTGTTCTGTCTTGGCAAGGTCGCCCAGTTCGGCGTGGGTCAGGGCTTGCAGATGGAGCAGATGGCCGTTTTGTGGATCGAGTCTGCTTGCGGTTTCGAGCTGTGTGAGTGCCTCTTTGGGCCTGCCCATCTGGCCGAGGAGAATCGCATAATACTCGTGAGTCCTCGGTGATGTCTGATCCAGGGAAATGGCTTTTTGCATCCACTTTTCTGCCTCTTCGAGGTTGTTGGATTCTGAGGCAAGCTGTGCCATGCGCATGGCTCCCGTTGGCTGGTCCGCGGCAAACTCACTGGTCTCCTTGAGCTCCTTGAGGATGGCTGATTGCTGAGACAAACGCGTGCGCCATGCCCAGGCGGCAGCCATGCGCACTTCCTTGACGGGGTCCTGTAGCATCGGCTCTATCCAGGGCCCGCTTTCCGGGCTGAACTCAAGCAGCTGGCAGGCAGCGGCACGCACAATGGATTCCTCGCTGTGCACTCCCCGGCGGGCTGCTTGCTGGACGCGTGGGTCGGTGGCAAAGACCTGCATGATCTGCAGCAGGGAGGCTTGCCAGTAGGGATTGGGCTCGTTGCCGTGGGCGGCGAGTAAACCTTCCGGGCTGTTGGTGTTGCCGGCGTAGACGTCGGCAATGGCACGGGTGCGCGCACGCTGGCGTTTGCGCTCAGGGCTGTGTAGTTTGTCGCCATACCACTCCTTGGTCCACTTGATGGCCCAGTCTGTGTCCTCGTCGGTGTGGCATTTGTTGCAGGCGTTGGGGATGTTGTGCTCCTTGGTGAGTATGGGATCGGGCACGTGGAAGCCATGATCCCGGCGGTGGTCGCGGCCCATGTAGGTGGTTTCGGTCATGTGGCAGTCCACGCAGGAGTGACCGGAGCCAACATCGTTGTGCTTGCCGACGTTGAAGTGGTGGCTGTGGCTGACCAGGTCGATGATGGTAGCCCCACTGATACGCCCATTGGAGCCGCCCGAGTGGCAGGACATGCACAGGGCATTGTTGGTCAGCGGCAGCTTCAGTTGGTTGCTGTGTGGGTCATGGCAGTCCGAGCAGCGCACGCCCTTGTGGCCCATGTTGCTGATGCGCAGCGAGGTCCAGACGTAGTCTTCATCCAGTATCTGCCCGTCCGCGTAGTAGAGGTGGGGCTGGGTGGGAAGCTGGAGCTGGAAATGATCACCGAACCTGGCGCCGACGTGGAAGTGGTCGTCATAGGCGGCACGGCGGCTGTGACAGGTGGCACAGTTTTCAAAGACGAGGTCGGGGTTGGTTTTTTTCATCTCCCGGTGCTTCGGGATGTCGATCAGGCAGCCTGATTCCGCGTGTGGCTCGTCTGCTACGTCGCCATGGCACTGGGTGCAGCCAACGCCCATTTCGCTCCACTTGCTGTTGTAGGTGTCGGTCTTGATGTCGTAGTTTTTCTGGTAGTCGGTCATGTGGCACCAGGCACACTGGGTGTTCCAGGTCATGCCGCGCCCAGACCAGTGGCCCCAGTCCGCCTCGGTGCGTTGATCACCACCGAAGACATCAAACCATTCTTTTTGGTGGGGATCCCAAGCGGCACTCGGTGTTTGCCAGCGGCCGCCACTGGCAGCGACCAGATACTGAACCAAGGGGTCCACCCCGATCGCCATGCCGGCGGTATGCTCCTTGTCATTGGCTGTGACGGTGAGTTTTTCCCCCTCCTTGTGAAAACGCCATTTTTCCACACCATCGAACTTCTTATTGGCAAAGGGCTCGCTGTCGAGAGCGAGGTCGAGCAGCCGGTTGGCCTGGCCGTGGTGGGATTTTTGCCAGTGGTGGTGGATGTCCTGGTGGCACTCCTGGCAGCGCTGCGAGATGGCATTCTGGCCGGGTAGTTTGGCGAGGCTGGCGTGGAGGTCGTTGTGATTCTTGTCTGTTGCCTCCGTGGCCACCTGCTGAGGTTCAGGGTTACTGTTCTCAGAGAGCTCACGTTTGCCACAGCAGCTCAATGCGAGTGCTGGAAGCAGGATGAGTATGTTTTGCCGGCTGATGCGCATCACGGTTGGTAGTGGAATTGCACTTCCTGAAAAAAGATCTGGCTGGCGTTAAACAGGGCGTGGATGGAAATTGGAGCCCATAAGGATCCACTGAGTTCGTAGGACAGGGCGAGAATAATGGCAAGGAAGATTAAAGGTATGAGTGCGGTGACATTAAAATGTACCACCCCAAAAAGCAGGGAAGACAGGAGCGTGGCAAAGAGCCGGCTCGAGAAGCGTTTGGTCGCTGTGTAGATGTAGCCACGAAAGACGATCTCTTCGGCCACGGGGGCGACCAGGATGGCACTGATGGCGATCATGACGCGTATGGCGACGGCATTGGACTCCTGGTAGGTTTTGACGGTTTCCTGTAGTTGGGCGTCTTTACCAAAGTAATGCTCAAGCCATGCGCTGTAACTGTAATACTCCAGACAGAAGAGGAACAAATAGGCGAGAATCACTCCCGCCGGTGTGACAACCCAAAGGTAGCGTGCATGCTTCCATCTCAAGCCAAGGAATCTGGGCAAGCTCACGCCGCGGGATATGAGCATCACGGCAACAAGCATTGGGGGCACCATTTGCACAAGGATGCCAACAGCCAGGATCAGCGGGGTGATAGTGATTTCCTTGGGGTTGCCCTTGCTGTCCAGGGGCGGCGGGTTGAGATAATCCAGCAAGAAAACCGCATAGATGCAAAAGAAGATGGATAGCCCTAGAAGGTCAAAGACGTTGATGTCATCGGTGCGCACCAGGCCTTTCTGGTGCCACTTGATGGATGGATACTTACGTCTCGTGTATAGAGAGAGGGGAAGTACTGTCACCATCAAAGCCAGGCACAGGAAGTAGCCATAGATAAAAATGGAGTCAGCGGTGATGGGCAGGTCAACGGGCATCGTGTGGGCCGGCAGTGTAGGGCAAGATGCTGAAGTTTGAAGTTTGAAGTTTGGGAGATTCAGTGTGTGATTGAGTCATGCCCGACCTCAAAAATTCAACCGGCAAGATGCTGATGGATGCAGCTGCCGAGCTAGTGAGGACACTGAAGCCTCTGCGTTTTCAGGAGCCTGTAAGCCATGTGTATCTCTCCACGGAATACGCGTGGGAGAGACACTGTGATTATTTGAGGAGATACGGTGCCGGGCAAAAGAAAGTGATCATGCTCGGGATGAACCCGGGGCCCTGGGGCATGGCTCAAACCGGCGTGCCCTTTGGTGAAGTCTCCCTGGTGCGTGACTGGATGGGCATATCAGGCCCCGTGGGAAAGCCGGAAAACGAGCACCCCAAGCGGCCGGTGGAGGGGTTCGAGTGCAATAAGTCAGAGGTGAGTGGGCGCCGTCTGTGGGGGCTTTTTGCGGAGAAGTTTCCCAATGCGGAGGATTTTTTCCGCGACCATTTTGTCGCTAATTATTGCCCTCTGGTCTGGATGGGGGAAACGGGCAAAAACATCACGCCGGACAAGCTGCCCAAGGCTGAGATGGAACCGGTGGAAAAAGCGTGCCGCAAGCATCTCGCTGCCGTGATTGCCGCGACCCAACCCGAGTGGCTCATAGGCGTTGGCGCCTATGCTGAGCAGAAGCTAAGCGAAACCGTAAAAGAGTATTTTGGTGACCAGAAATTCCAGACGGGTAAGATCCTGCATCCTTCACCGGCATCTCCTGTTGCCAACCGCGGCTGGGAGCCCCAGGCTGAGCGTCAGCTCAGCGAGATGGGTGTCTGGCAGTGAGGGCCCAATTCACGGGGGCCGTTGAGCAGGATTCCTGACTACCCTTGGGTTTTCTTGATGTAGTCGCCCACCCACTCAATACCGTAGTGGCCATTGACAAAGTCGGGATGGTTCATGATCTCAAGCTGGAAGGGGATCGTGGTTTTAATACCCTCGATCTTGAATTCCGACAAAGCGCGTTTCATGCGTTGAATCGCGATTTCACGTGTCGAGGCGGTGACAATGAGCTTTGCGATCATGGAATCATAGTGTGGTGGCACACTGTAACCTGAGTAGACATGGGTGTCGATCCGGACTCCCTTGCCTCCCGGGGTATACCAAAGGCTGATGGTTCCCGGACTTGGCGCAAAGTTGTTATAAGGATCCTCCGCGTTAATGCGGCACTCAATGGAGTGTCCACGAGGATTGGTTTTGAGCACATGATGAGAGAGCGGTTGGCCTGCTGCCACGCGGATTTGCTCCTTGATGAGTTCACAACCCATGACTTCCTCGGTCACTGGGTGCTCAACCTGAATCCGGGTGTTCATTTCCATGAAGTAGAAATTCTCGGCCTTGTCATCGACGAGGTATTCGATGGTTCCGGCATTTTCATAGCCAATGGATGAGATCAGTTTGACTGATGCCTCGGCCATTCTCTTGCGTAGTTCATCAGAGATGAGGGGAGACGGGCACTCTTCGATGATCTTCTGGTTGCGGCGCTGCATCGAACAGTCCCTCTCGCCGAGTTGGACAAAGTTGCCGTGGGTATCACCAATGACCTGGATTTCGATGTGGTGTGGTTTGAGGACAAGTTTTTCCAGATAGCAGTCGCCGTTTCCAAAGCAGGTGATGGCCTCCTGACTTGCCTGATTATACATCTCAATAAACTCCTTTTCCGACATGCAGGGGCGCATGCCGCGACCTCCTCCGCCAGCAGTGGCCTTGATCATCACCGGGAAACCGATCTCCCTGGCAAGCTCAAGGCCGTGTTCTGCCGACTCCAGAATGCCCTCTGAGCCGGGAGTTACCGGAACACCGTTGGCAACGGCAGTGGACCGGGCGGTGTTCTTGTCTCCCATTTGCCGGATGACCTCGGCAGAGGGTCCAATGAACTTGATCTTGCAGCTCTCGCAAATTTCCACAAAGCGGGCGTTTTCGGAGAGGAATCCATAACCGGGGTGGATGGCATCAGCACCCGTTACCTCTGCTGCTGCAATAATGCGGTCTGGCTTGAGGTAGCTGTCCTTGCTGGGGGCGGGGCCAATACAAACGGCCTCGTCGGCGAGCTGAACATGCATGGAATCCACGTCAGCTTCGGAATAGACAGCGACGGATGCTATGCCGAGCTCACGGCATGCACGGATGATACGGAGAGCGATTTCTCCACGGTTAGCTACAAGGACTTTCTTGAACATGGATGGTTTTTTCAGAAGGTGACAGGCGTAGAGGGATCCGAACGCGTGAGGTTTTACTGAACCTGGAAGAGGGTGTCGCCGAATTGCACAGCTTCACCGTCCTTGGCGATGATGGCGGTAATGGTTCCGGATGTTTCCGACTTGATTTCATTCATCACTTTCATCGCCTCAATAATACAGATAGTCTGCCCTTCGCTAATGGTGTCACCCACATTGACATAGGCTGCGGCATCCGGGGAAGAGGCGGCATAGAAGGTGCCCACCATGGGCGCCGTGATCTCATTGCCGGCAGGAGCGCTTGCTGCAGGAGCATCGCCACCTGCACTGGGGGCAGCAGGCGCTGCGGCAGGAGCGGCAGGAGCGGCGGGCATGGCTGCTTGGGCTATCTGCACGATATCGGCACCTTTTTTCATTTTCAGGTCCACTCCCTCCTCTTTGAGGTGAAAGTAGCTGAGCTCATGTTGGTCCATGAGTTCGACGATTTTACGAATTTCCTTAAGATCCACGGTAGTATTGGTTGGTTGTGATAAAAATGGACAGGGATGCCGTCCCTTGCCTAGCTTGACAGGGATATTAGGTGTCACCTGTGTCGCCCGTCAAGAGAATCCCCCCAAGTATCATTTTGTTGATGGCGGGGGTTAGTTCCAAGCCATGTGGGGGATGAAACCAGGCGAGAAGCATGCTGGGTGAATTGATTGATTTTCCTGATTGCGTTTGATGTCTGGTGAAGAGCCTGTCAGTCTGGCAGTGATGATTTCCCGCAAGAAAATCCATTATGAGGCGACAGCCTGGCTTGGACAGTATCTTTACCATTTTGGCCGGTATTCGAGTATCCCTCTGGTTTACGATGACCTGTTGCGCTTTACCGGATCCATACCCTATGAGGACCCCAAGGGCAGGGAGACGCTCTGGCTCACGGTGATGTATCCTCCCGAGGTGATGATGGAACTTCGTCCTCAGCTGACCAAAATCTACTCGGCATTGAAGGCGGGGGGTGAATCGGCCCATCATGAGCACCTCATGGTAGACCGAATTGATTTCGGTGAGTTTGGCAACTCGAGACCATTCCGAGTCAGGATCACCAACCAGTACAACGACAACTCGGATTATTTTTATGTGAAACATGCTGATGCCTCCCGCATCTACGGTTTGGAACTCGAGCACATCCTCTCGCCCAACAGGATTAATTATCTTGCGCGCGGCAATACTCTCATTGAGGAGCACATTGCAGGCATTCCAGGGGATGTTTTCATCGATCAGTATCTGCCCAAGCCTGAGATCAACAAGGTGCGTGTAGCCAAGGAGTTTGTGAAATTCAACGAGCGCTGTTTCATCCGACTGCTTGGTGATATGCGATCTGTCAACTATGTGCTGGAAATCACGCCCGACTTTGAGGCTGTTCAGTACCGTGTCAGGCCCATCGACTTTGATCAGCAAAGTTACCATGGCAGGGCCAAGGCATACATGGCTTATCACTTTGACAGCAACAAGGTGGTCTCAAGGTTGAGTTTCAGGGAAATGAATCGCAAGACCATTGCCCAGTACGCGGATGAGGAGCGTACGCAAATGGCCAGGCGCGCCAGGGCTGAGCGCACGAGACTGCAGGCCTTGTTGCGCACGATGGAGCGGGAGGACCTCGCTCCCATGGAGAACATTATCCGGCTCAGGAACGGACTCAACCGCATTCATGGCTCAGACAAGTTTAGCGAGTGCAATACAATGGGGTCCCTCACCAAGAAACACATAGAATTGATGCTTTTTGATCCGGGATTTGCCTACCAGACAAGTCGTTCTGCCCGTTAATCGGGGGTTATCGGCAGCGTGCCAGGCTGGCCACAGCATAGCCGGTGCCATAGGCATAGTGATAGTTGTAGAGGGGGTAGTCCCACCAGCTGCCGTTTTTCTCCTGCTTGGAGATGATGGTGGCGGCCAGTTTTTGTTTCCATTGTGGCTGCTCCCCGGTGGGCAATAGTCCTATGCACTCAGCTGCATAATAATGCCCGTAAAAGTAAAAGTAACCGGAGACTGCGGCGGGAGCTTCGTGAGGTACGGGTCGTTTGCGCCCATGATCCAGCCATCCCTGACGATCGAAAAGTCTCGCAAGCCAGGTGCTGATCACAGCGTCGGTGACCGTTGTGTCGCCAAACTTTCTCAGTGCCGCATTACATGCCTGGGACCGCCCCAGGGATCCTGCCGGGCGGTTGATAGGGCTTCGGGGTGACCAGCGGTGCCGGAAGTCATAGGTGTAGGAGAAGTCTGGGTTGCGCTGAAGCTGGATGGATTTGACGGCGCGTTCGATCATCTCTCCGGGAAGTTCGATGCCCATTGTGTTGGAAGCATCGTGCAGGGCCAGCAAGGCGGTGGCTGTCGTGAAACTCATGGTGAGACCGGAGGGCCTGGCGGTGATATCCTGAAAATCGTAATAGCCCCAGCCCCGGTTGATGTCCTCATGTCGCTGGAGGCGCTTGATCTGGATGAGTGCCTGACGGCGGTATTCATCCCGCTTGACGGGTTCCTGATGGTGCCGGTAGAGCGACGCGAGTGCACGTAGACCGTATGCGTGAGCCCATATATTGTAGGTGGCTCTGGGGTTGATATTGTGCAGGCCTGGAAGTGTTTCAAGCAACCACCTTTCACCACGGGTGATGGCGTTCAGGCTAGCCGGTCGCCGGTCGCCGCTTTCCAACAATCCATGCAGGGCGAGGGCAGAACTTGCCGTTTTGAATGCCTGGTGCGCATCAGGAACAGGAGCGTATATGTTGAGCCCCTTGGTGCGAGTGGCATCGCCCCATGAGCCATCATCATTTTGATGCGCGATGAGAAAATTGACACCGCGCTCGATGGATTGATTGATTGCCTCGCTGCTGACTTCGGCAGAGCTTTCCACAGCGTTTGGCAAACTTGCCAGCATGCCGGCGATGAGGAGCAATCTGGGCATGGTGTTTCTGTGCAAGTGTGATGAGTGCGCTTAGCCAGTGGCCCGGGGAATTATTTAACAATGACCTGGCCTTGCTCAATGCCCCCGGAGATCACTGCCGACTTGTCGTTGGAGGCCGCTACGGTCACACCGCGTGTCGCGGTTTTGCCATCAGCAAGTTTGACTTGGAGGGTGTGACCACCGCTGTCCGTGGTTTTCAGATAGTCGAGCGGGACCACGAGTGCCTGATCCATGCTGTTGGTGATGATTTTTACACTTGCCCTGGTGCCGGGCACGGCGGCCTGATCAGCAGGCAGGTCAGCTGCAAGTGTCGTGAGAAAAGTTCCCTTGGTGGACGGGTAGCTGGCGACGTTGGTGATTTTTACCGGGAAACTTTTGAGCGGATTCTTTTTGATCGTAGCGTAACCCGTTGCCCCGGTGCTGATGCCGGCGAGCTCTTCTTCACTGGCCATGGCACACAGCTCAACTGCAGCATTGTCCGGAATGATGGTCATCAAGGTTGTGTGGGCCCTGAGTTTGCCCCCGACCTGGAGTAGCTTGTCAGCCGCGTCGGCTGTCCACTTGCCATCTTTCATTTCGCCGTAATAAACTATTCCGTCTACAGGTGCTGAGATATCCATCATCCCCCGGTCTGCCATGAGCTTGGCTAGTTTTTCTTTTTCTTCCTCGTGATCCTTGACGGCTTTGGCTGTCTCCTCTTGTTTGATTCTGAGCTCTCTGGGCAGCTTGTGCACGGCTTCAGCGTTGGCAATACGGGCATTTTCAGCAGTCCGCTTTTTGCCATCAAGCCTGCGGGGAATCTCTGTCTTCAATTCCCAGTCTGCCTCCTTGCGGGCGCTCTCCAGAGAGAATTTGGCATATTCCACATAGTAACGTGCGCGTTTGAGAATGATTTCCTCGGTCTCCTCTGTTTTTCCGTCCTCGTCATACATTTTAAGCAGTTGACCGAGTTCTTCCTCCTGACTTGCAAGAGAGAACTCAGCCCGTGTGACGTTACGCTTGGCGCGTTCGATTTCGAGTGCTTGATGCGTGCTGAGGTAATGATCGAGGTTTTCAGCGGCCTCACGTTCGCTGCGGGCGTAAGCTTCGAGGCTGCGTGGGGTTGTGATCTCGAGTTGTTGAAGGTCTTGCTGCTTCTGTGCAAGCTGGAGCTCGCCGAGTTGGATGGATTTCTCCAGGGTGCTGATTTTTTTGTCCAGTGCTCGTGAGTCAATTTCGATGAGAGGGCTTCCCTTTTTTACCCTCGTGCCGTGCTCTCTGAGAGATGTGATGGTGAAGTCTGTCCATTCTTCCGGGTTGATTTTGATCGCTACTGATTTGGATGGTAAAAAGGCGGCATCCAATGAAGTCTCAACACTAAACTTCTTGGGCTCAACCGTGTAGTCCTCAGCGAGGACATTTGAAACAGCAAGGGTGATAAAAAGTAATAGATGGCGCATGACTTTCAACAACGAGGAGGATGAGTGTGACCAAATGTAAGACTCGTGAGAAGTGAATTGTTCAGAAGAATTTTTTCCTGGCCAGCCAGATGGTGTGAGTTCTCCGTTTGCTGCCTTTGTGTGCTGCAGCAACTGTATTTTCACTTACGTCATAGCCCGCCTTGCGCAGTAATTTGGTGAACGCCTTGTCAGAGCGGGCAGACCAAACCGCGAGAATGCCGCCGTCCTTCAGGCTTTGATGGATCTCACGCAGGCCGCTCAAAGAGTAGAGGGAATCATTGTTTTTGCCATGGAAGGCGGAGGGGCCATTGTCCACATCGAGAAGAATTGCGTGAAATTCACTCTGTGCCCGGCGAATGATTTTTTGCACCGGCTTGATCTCAATGTTAATGCGCTCGTCTTCCAAAAGGCCCGGGTGCAGATGCGCAAGGTGGGTGCGATTCCAGATTTCGATCTCAGGTGTTAGCTCCGCGACAATGAATTTAACTCGTTTGCCAGGCAGGGTTTTTACTGCGGCCGAGAGTGTGTAGCCCATGCCAAGCCCCCCGATGAGGATGTGGGGCTGGTTCACTGGACGGAAGGGTGAGCAGGCCAGCTCTGCAAGGGCTTCCTCAGAGCCATGGGAGAACGAGGTCATGAGTTGCTCTCCACGGGAACATATCATGTAAGTGCCATCGTGCTCGATGAGCTCCAGGGGCTCGCCCTCCGGGGTTTTGCATTCTGCTAGTTGAACGTATGGTTTCACCGTGAAAGTAGCTTGATTAGAGGACAGGCATTATTGCCGGCTTTGTTAGGGGAGTGGCCGGCAGTTATAGTTTTAATGGAATTTGTGGAGCCCATATATGTTCGTGCTTGCTGGAGAGAGACAATCACCAAATGCACAAATTAAGCGATTGAAAATGAGCCGTGCCTGGATCATTGTAATCCGCATGAGAAAAATCTGCCCTTTTGTCCTCTCAATACTTACATTGTTCGCCGTGAGCTCCTGTAACACTTTCATTGGCATGGGGCGGGATATTGAGCGTTTGGGTGAAGGCATGCAAAACAAGGCCGATGGCAAAACCTGGTCCGGAAAACATAAAAACGCACCGGAAGCAGTACCTTACTCAGCATACTAGGAGGCAGCTTGTCGAGCTGAGACACACGGCTCGCCCAGGCGCTTAGGGAGATGGCTGCTGCAATCGAAACGCATCTGCGTTGCCAATGGTGGCTTTCAGCGTCAGCTTGGCACCTTTGCGCAAAACTTCCAGAGTAACCAGCCCGTCAATTTCACTGCGCTGGATCAGGTTGATTAGCTGGTTCATGCTTTGAATCGTCTCGCTTTGGTAGCTGATAATAATGTCATCAATTTCAAGGCCCGCCTTTACTGCGGGTGAGTTGGGAGCAAGATAGACGACACGAACGCCAACGGAGGTATTGATATCCTGGAGTGCCAAGCCCAGGAAACCGGGAGGTTTTTTTGAGAGGATGGCTTCCATGGTCCTTCGCGCGTCATTGGAGGGAATGGCAAAGCCGATCCCCTGCCATCCTGCGTTATCCTGGTCGCTGGAGTAAATGCGTGCGTTGATACCAATGATCTCACCCCGGATATTGACGAGCGGGCCACCCGAGTTGCCCGGATTGATGGGGGCAGAGGTTTGTAGCAGAGGAACCTGGCTGTCGGAAACAGGGCGCTCAATGGCAGAAATAATGCCCTCCGTGACACTCTTGCCAATGCCGAAAGGGTTGCCAATGGCGAAAACGGCATGTCCCACCTTGAGGTTATCGGGAGAAGAGTCGCCAAATTTCAGAGCCTGAAACTGGCCGTCGCCATCGATTTTGAGCACGGCGATATCTGCCGCTGTGTCCGTGCCAATGACCCTGGCAGAATGCTCCGTGCCATCATGCATGGTGAGCCTGATGCTGGCATAGCCGCGAACGACGTGCTCATTGGTCAGCACATGCCCTTCCTTGGACACAATGACTCCCGAGCCCTGGCCTTGAATGGGCTCTGAATAGGACCAGGCGCGACCAAGTATATCCCGAATGCGCACCCTCCTCTTGCCATGGGTATTAATGCTTACGACCGAGGGAACAACAGCCTCCACCAGTGCCGCGCTCTCACGGTTAATGGCGTCGAGAATTTGCACCTGGCTCGGGGGGATGACTGGGTTCAAGCGCAGTGTAACTTGGCCGTTTTGGTCAATACCCTGAGGTTCTCTCTTCTGAAGCTTTAGAGCAATCGAGACGGCCAAGTAAGCCAAGACAAATACAAGCACGAGAACAAGGAAGCGCCGGAATCCGTCATTCATGTTGGGAATATGCCAAGGGTTGAATAAACTGTATCGTGTAGACCAGTGCTTCACACTATCCATGGTGAGCAATGCCAATGCAACTGCAAAAAACCGCATCAGGGCGTAATGCAAGGATCGAGCGGAATGTAGTGGGCACGTTAAGCCGTAGCCATGCCCTGCCCATCACAACATCTGGATATCTGAGCAAAGTTACTCCGCCTTGCTTTCCTCGTCAGGGACGTGCCGTTTCTGGAGCTTGGTTGCACGATCAGTGAGGGTCTTGCCCTGAGCGTGCATCCCGGCAAGAAGGTCGTCGGCTTTTTCCATCGCGGACTGGTTATTAGGGCGTTTTTGAAGGCGCTTTTGAACCGATGCCAGCTTGCGAAAATCATTCGCAAAATCGAGAGTGTCCTCAAAGAATTCGTTAGTCCCGGGACCAATCAACGGCAGTAGCGCATCAAGAGCTTCACGCGCCTGTTCTTGGGTTTTGTCAATAGCCTCGATGTCACTTTGCTCAGCTTGCGCGGCAAGGGCAACACAGAGCTCCCCAATGATTAAGACCAACTCGTGAGCAAGTGCCCTTTCATTGAAATGCATGGGCCTTTTGCCGCTTCCTTGTAAAAGAAGCATGGTAGCCGAGAGGTGCTCTGGTGCCAGTTCCACCACTTCGCGTAACCTCTCCCTGATATCGCGATCAGTAACCAATGGGGCGACATCGTTTTCCAAGGCGAGGTTCTGGATGCTTGTGAAGAGTTCACTTGCCTTCAGTATATCGGGGGAACTCTCCTGGGCTGCTGCTGCCAGTGCCTGATCCAGGTCGCTTGCGGTGAAAACCTCCCAGCGAGTAAAAAAGTCGGGTTCCTCATAAACGAGAACCTGCTGCATCATCTCCACACTATCAGCGGATACAATGAGCCTGCCGCCTGTGCTTACCTGCCTGAGTTTTGCAAGGTCCTGCCAAAAGTAACCGGGCTCGGTGATATTGCCGTTTTGCTCGACGCTTGCCAGAAAACAGAGGTTCTCCCTGAGAGGCATGTTTTTAATCGATGCCTCAAGCAGAAGCGAGAGGGGGGCCGCCAGCCTTAGTTTATCATCATAGAAGGCGTCAATGTCTGAGAAACTCACCTCGCCGCGCACGGGAGGGAGCTTGGTGTGTTTTTTGAGGATGCATTCCTTGAGCAGAGCATCGAGCATGGGCATCTCCATGTCGCTGTTCTCCACAGAGATGATCCGTGTAGCCAGCTCCTCCGGTTTGCACGGATTGAGTTTGAGAGTCATGCTGGCGAGGCTTGTTGGTTCTGCCTGATTCTCTTCAGCGTCCTCGCCCTCTTCAGCCAAGCGCTCCCCGGTTATTTTGCCGGGGTCTTGAGCCATCACCGGCATGAGAATGGATTGTCTGGCCAGATGAAAAACGGGGGCAAGGGGCTTGGCTTGTGCAGGTTTTTTCGGGGGCGTTGGTTTGGCCTCTGCCTTTGGCGCTGGTGTTTTTTTTGGGGGGAGGCTCATCACCTGATAGTCATTGAGTGCTGGCAGCGTTCCTTTCCAGTCTGCTGTGTCCTTGCGATGAGCGGCTCCACGCCTGAGGACACTGCGGATATCCTCAATGCAGAGTGCGAGCATATTGGCCTGTTCGCCGGCCTCGGGCTTGGAGAGCAGGCGCTGGTAGGCGTCCACTTCCGAGAGCGATTGCTGTAGCTGTTGACCCGTGGGCGCAGCAAAGGCCTTGCCTGCGGCCAGGGCGTTACTTATTTCGTAGGAGTGCTTGTTTTGAGGATCGAGCTGCATGGCCAGTAGCAGGATTCTGCCTGTTGCCTGCTGATGAGTCGGGGAGTCGTCATGTTTCCGCTGGGCAGCAACGAGCAGTGCGCTAGCCAATTCCTGCATGCTGTGGCGTGGCAGGGGGATGTGTTCCAATTCGAAGAGCTCGGTGGTATTGTCCGGCTCGATATATCTTACTGCTGCCCTGAGCTCAGCAATACCCGCTGCCATGGAGGTGAGGATAGCGAGGCTGACGCTAATACTGATGGATTGCATGTGTTGTGAGGTAAGTGGTGATGCCGCATATACTTAGGTTAGGTGTATGGTATTTCAAGAGGCAATCATGTGGGTAAGATACATTGCCTGAACAAAGATTATTTTATGCGTGATGTCTTTGCCGCACTGTGGTTTGCATAAAGCATGCCATCTGCCGCCCCACTGATTGAGTATCTTCGTGAGTTGGAGGCGCGCGGGCAGAAATATGTCAGTGTGGATGATGAGGCGCGTAAAATTCTACGGGAGTTTTACATGCGCGCCCACAGCGGCACGCGGAAGAATGTTCAGAGCGAGGTTTCCGCCCGGCCTGCCAAGCAGCCCAGCGCTGCCCCTGCCAAGCAGGCAAAAACCGCAGAGGTGCAAGACGTGAAGCCTGACGGCGAGGCTCTCGCTGCCACGGGTTCCAGCGCGGCAGAGAAGATAGATTCATTGAAACGTCAGGCCGGCAAGTGGCCTGCTGCGCAGGCGCTGGACAGTTTGCGCAAGACGATGGTTTTCTCCGTGGGCAATCCGGAGGCCGATATCATGCTCGTTGGCGAGGCGCCCGGATATGATGAAGAGCGCTTGCGCGAGCCTTTTGTGGGTAAGGCAGGGCAAAAGCTCAACGGCATTCTCAAGGCAATGGGATTGGATCGCAAGGACGTCTATCTCACCAACATTGTAAAGTTCCGTCCAGCCATGCCGAACCAGACCACCAATAACCGCAAGCCAACGAGGGAGGAAATAGATGCTTGCATGCCCTTCATGCGTGAGGAGGTCAAGGTGGTGGCGCCAAAGGTGATTATTGCCCTGGGAGTCACGGCAGCGCAGGCATTGCTGGATTGTGAAGACAGTGTCGCAAGCATACGCGGTGAGTTTCATGAATACAGGGGCATTCCGCTACTCGTGACATATCATCCGTCCCATATCCTGCATAACGAGGCAACATCAGAAAAGCGCAAGATCTGGGAAGACATGCTTGCAGTCATGGATTTGTTGCAAATGCCGGTCAGCGAGAAGCAGCGGGGGTACTTCACTTAAAGGTGGCAGAATGCAAACTTGCACTGAGGGCAGTTATGCATTCAGTTCATGGTATGCAGACAAGCCATCCGTTTCTCGCAGCTGATTATCACATCCGTTGGTCCACACTCAGCCCGGAGCACGTCGAGCCTGACATTGATGAGGGTTTGAAGATTGCCGGGGTCAACCTGGAGAAGATCCGCCAGCTCGATCCTGCTGCAGTCAGCTATGAAAACACCTTTGATGCGCTTGAGAAAGCATCGGAGGCACTGGACCGTGCCTGGAGCCGGCTCAATCATCTCGATATGGTATGCAATCATGAAGAGCAGCGTGAAGCGCTCAATGCTGCGCTGCCGAGGGTGACTGCATTTTACGCCTCCATTCCTCTGGACGACGCCATTTGGGAGAGGTTGAAGGCGTTTGCTGACTCTGCTGCTGCCAAGCATCTTGATGCAACCCGCAAGCGATTTGTCGATGAACAATGCGCCAGCTTCATCCAGTCCGGGGCTGACTTGCCGGCTGATCAAAAGGCCCGGATGGCTGAGCTCGAGTCCCGGCTTTCCGAGATCACCCAGAAGTTCAGTGAAAATGTCTTGGACTCGACCAATGCCTGGGAGCTGGTTATTGAGGACGAGTCCCGGCTTGCGGGTCTGCCTGAGTCAGCCAAGGCGGCAGCAGCGGCTGACGCAGAGGCCAAAGGGCATGAGGGCAAATGGCGTTTTACCCTGCAATACCCATCGATGGGGCCAGTGCTGCAATACGCTGACGACGATGATTTGCGTCGGGAAATCTGGGAGGCGAATGGCACGATCGGCCGAGTTGGGGATTTTGATAACACCGCGCTTATTTGGGAGATTCTGGAACTGCGCCAAGAGAAGGCTGATCTGCTTGGCTGCCAAAACTTTGCCGACCTGATCCTGGCGCGGCGTATGGCATGTAATGGTCAGGTAGCACTCAAATTCACTGAAGATCTTCACGACCGGATCGCCGATGCTTTTCTGAACGATGCCGAGGAGCTGCAGTCATGGAAGGCTGAGCAGACCGGGACGGAGCCAGGGCCGATGCAGCCATGGGAGGTGAGTTACTGGGCGGAGAAGCGCCGCAAGGCTGAGTATGAATACGATGAGGAGGAATTGCGGCCCTATTTCCCGTTGCCCAGTGTGATGCAGGGCATGTTTGGCATTGTCAGCAAGCTCTACAATATCCGTATCGAGCAACGCGATATTGGGGAGGACATTGAAGTTTGGCACCCAGAGTGTTGTTTTTATGATCTCTTTGACAATGCGACCGGCGAACTACTGGGATCATTTTACGCGGACTGGCATCCGCGTGAGAGCAAGCGTGGTGGAGCGTGGATGAACTATTTTGAAACCGGCATGCCGCCGATGAATGGCGAGCCGCGTGAGCCGCATCTCGGACTGATGGTGGGTAATATGACCAAGCCGATCGGAGATAAGCCGGCACTGATGGACCATCGCGAAGTGGAGACTATCTTCCATGAGTTTGGGCATCTCTTGCACCATCTACTCTCCGAGGTAACGGTGAAGTCCCTTTCCGGAACCAATGTGCCTTGGGACTTTGTCGAGCTGCCCTCTCAGATCATGGAAAATTTCTGCTGGGATCGTGAGAGCCTCGATCTGTTTGCCCGTCACTACGAGACAGGGGAGTCAATCCCCGAGAGCCTCTACCAAAAAATGCTGGCGGCCAGAAACTACATGAGTGCCAGTGGTTTTATGCGTCAGCTCGGGCTGGGCAAACTTGATCTGGATCTGCATGTGAAGCTCAATGATTACCGCGGCAGGGATTTAGACGAGGTGGATCGTGAGATTCTCGCAGACTACAAGGCTCCTCTGGCAACGGATGGACCCTCGATGGCGCGTCGCTTCAGTCACCTTTTCTCGTCACCGACCGGTTACGCAGCAGGCTATTACTCCTACAAGTGGGCCGAGGTGTTAGACGCGGATGCCTTCACTCGTTTTCAAGCAGAAGGCATCCTCAATCCCGAGACCGGTGCAGCATTTCGTGAGAGTATTTTGAGTAAAGGAAACTCCGCGCCCGCTGATGAGCTCTACCACAATTTCATGGGGCGTGCCCCTGACCAGACGGCATTGCTGGAGCGCTCGGGACTGGCATAGTGCTCATCAGTCCTCGGTGAGCTTGGAGCCCCACCAGTTTTTGTTGGGCACGTAGTTCGCGTCCAGATAGCGGGCGTGGGTTCTTTCGAGCTGCGGTTTGAGTTGCTTGGCCATGCTTTGCTGGTGCTTTTTCTTGGCTGTGGGGTTGTAACGTTTGTCTTGTTGCGGGATGCGGGCTGCCGTTTGCTTGAGCCACGCGTCGAGTTCCTTGCGCAGGTTTTGGGCAAGTTCCACGTTTTTTCCAGCGAGGTCGTTCTGCTCGCCGATGTCTTTACTTAGTTGGTAGAGTTCGTTCCGCCCGTCTTCGTAGTAGTAGATGAGTTTCCAGTCACCCTTGCGGATGATCGCGCAGGGCTCACCTCCTTGGTTACCGTAATGCGGGTAGTGCCAGAACAAGGCGCGCTCGGCAATCTTTCCACCCTCGAAAAGAGGCACCAGGCTAACACCATCAATATGCTGTTCCGGCATCGCAGGAAGACCGGCAAGCTCGAGAATGGTGGGGAAGAAGTCAGTGCCTGTTACCGGAGTGGCACAGGTCGAGCGGACCTTGGTAATACCGGGTGCTTTGATGTAGTAAGGTTGCTTGATGCCGCCCTCCCACTGGCGTCCCTTGCCACCGCGCAGCGGCAGGCAGGAGGTGGCGTAGGCGTCTCCAGAGGAGACCCCGCCATTGTCCGAGGTAAAGATGACCACGGTGTTCTCCGCCAGGCCGAGGTCATCGAGTGCCTTGAGCACAATGCCGACGGCATCGTCCATGGATTCCATCATGCCGGCGTAGATCGGGCAGTCCTGCACCTGGCGCACGGGCAGGGTGCGGTCCACCAGAAAGCGCTCACCCTGATGCGGCTTTTGCTGTGCCTTGTCGCGGTATTTTTTCCATAGTGTAGGGGTGGTCTGGATGGGTGCGTGCACGGAGTAAAAGGAAAGATAGGCGAGGAAGGGTTGGTCCTTGTTGGCCTTGATGAAGGCAGCGGTTTCCTCGCCCAGGCGAATGGGCAGGGACTCACCTGGAGGGCCGTCTGAGAGCTTCGGATTCTTGTGGGGGGAGAAAAAACCACCGGGAGGTGTGCCTGCACGGTGCCCACCCTTGTTGATCTCAAAACCGTGATCCTCCGGGTGGGAGCCCTCGTCACCCAGATGCCACTTGCCGGCGAAGAAGGTCTTGTAACCACCTGCGGCGAGGGCCTCGGCCAGGGTGGTTTCCTCGTGGCCCAGGTGGCGCTTGTATTCCGGGGGCAGTATCTTGTCGTTGCGTTTCCAGGCCTGGCCCACGGCAGCCCCGATATAGTCGGTAATGCCGTGATTGACGGGGTATTTGCCGGTCATGATACTCGCCCGTGACGGGGAGCAGACCTGGCAGGCGGAGTAGCCCTCGGTGAAACGCATGCCCTCGTGGGCGATGCGATCAATGTTGGGTGTCTCGTGCAGGGTGGAACCCTCACAGGACATGTCCATAATACCGAGGTCATCGGCGAGGATGAAGACGAAGTTGGGTTTTCTGTTTTCAGCAAATGTGCTGATAGTGAAAAATAGCAGGCAGAGGACAGGTTTCATGGCCATGGTTTTGGTCGAGTAGAGAAAGGGTGGGCGGGCATGGCCCGTGATTCAAGCACCAAGATCAATTGAGCGGGAATCGCGCTTGCCCATACACGGCACAGGGTGTTGCATGTTGATGTGGGCCTGACCACTGCCAGCTCATGAAAACAACAAGTCATGAAAAAGTTCACCGTATCCCTTTGCTGCATTGCCTTGTGCGTTTTATGTTCTTCCTGCCAGAAAAAACAGCAACAGGCTGTCGAGCATACGGCTCCACCGCCAACGGAGCAGAAGGCCCCGGATCCCGGTGATATGACCAAACTGGTGCAGAAAGCCGCCCTGGAATACGAGAACGGGGATTATCTAAATTGCCAGGCCACGCTGCAGGGGATCGTGACCCATTTCGGAGGCCGTGTCCCCATAGCCCATGACCCCAAATTCGGCGCGATTTATTATCGTAAGGGGATCTGCGAACTCAAACTTGCCAATGATGCCAAGGCGAAGAATAACCCGGAGGAGGCCGGGAAGTGGTTTGGTGAGGCAGCCAAGTCGTTCCAGGCTTGTTACAAGCAATTCCAGAGTGGAGCCGGGGGAATGACCAAAACGACCAATGTACAACACAAGGCAGCGCTGCAGCTGGGTGATATGATTGCCGACAAGCTGATGCAATCCCTGGGTTCCAAACTCAAGGCAGCCTTGCAGGCGGGCGGACCCGAGCATGCGCTCATAGTGTGCCAGCAACTGGCTGAACCATCGACCATGTTGGTGTCAGAGGAATTCGAGGGAGCCAGCATCAAGCGCGTTTCACTCAAGCCACGCAATCCACGCAATGCGCCGGACGGGCTTGACCGCAAGGTGCTGACGGGCTGGCAAAAGCAGGTTGATGCAGGGCAGGACGTGCCCAAGAGTGAGATGCACTCACGGGACGACGGAACCGCGGTATTTTACCGGCCCATCGTGACCCAGGATGTATGCATGAACTGCCACGGGGACCCGGCAACTTTTTCCCAAGGGCTTGTGGAGCGGTTGGCGGAGCTTTACCCTAAGGACAAGGCGACGGGGTATGGCATTGACCAGTTGCGGGGGGCCTTCCGGGTAGAATTTTTGCACGGCAAATGAAGCGTGCCATATTTAAGCCAAGCCCAGCGCGGATGTAGGCGCAGGTGTGAGTGACGATGAGGTGCTGTTCCGCTGGATTGACCCCATGATGGCTTATCGCCGATGAGTAGCCATCGTATCACGACTGGTTATGGTAGGGGAATGACGTCAAAGCCCTGCATCGTGGCTGTCGCCTCAACGTTTTCTGAGCCACTGTCAATGTAGATGCCGGCCTCGAGGGTATCAGATAAACCTGGAATGGTGATTACTTCGATGAGCTGGTATTGCGCATCATCATTTGAGACAGCGATAGTAAGCTCGTCGCCAACGCGCTCGATGAGAACCCAAACATTGGGGAATTGCCCAGTCATGCCGGTGTCTTTTTCTACAAGCTGCCCATTCACATCGCTCAGCGAGCGCTGGTAGTAACGGCCATCAAGCTGGATGCCCAGTTGCACAAAGCGGGTTGCTCCCGTTGATGGTTCCTGGATCAGAATGCCGACCTCGGGCCTGGCCCCGTTGCTGACAAGATTTTGGATGTTTGCCACCACTTGGAAATCCCCTGTGACAGGGTTTGTCTCGGACATGTAGCCGGAGAAAGTTGTGCCGGAGTCTGGCTCCGTTGTAGAAGAGGTGTCCCCGCCCGTTGCAGTGTTGTTATACTGAAGCTGGGTCTCAGTGCCTGCCTCCGTGGAGTTGCTGCCGGAATGAACATTAGTTGCAGATGAGTAGGCAGGGCTCTCGGCCTGAGCAGCTTGAGAGCTTGTGGCAAGGATAGTGGCTGCACCTGGATCAATCGTAATCGGAGGGTCGTTAGAGCCACCATTATTTGTCAGCGTGAAATCCCTTGAACCTAATTCATCAATAGCGACCGAGCCGAAATCAATTTGGTTCGTTGAGGCCAGTAATTCATTGGGGTTAGGGTCGGCAACAGCAATGATTTCAATACCCTTGATGGCGGGGTTTTCCACCACGTGGATGAGGTCGATGGTCAAAAGACCGTCAGACACCTCGACCTGGAAGTCTTTCATGACACCAACAAACATGGCGCCGGCATCAGCGACGACATCGTAGTTATCGAGCACGGTGTTGCCTTCAATGGCGACATCAAAGACACGTTTGCCTGGAGTGGCCGCGCCGGAGAAGATTTCAGCGAAATAGAGGCGGACTTCGTAGTTGCCGGCATCGACGGGGAAGTTCCACTGCATTTCAGGAGAGGATGAGCTGTCCCAACGCTCGCTCTGGAAGAGCCCGGCCGGTGTGCCCTCCGGGACGGAGGCGCCCGGGGTGACGGCAGTGCCAATGCTGTAGGTGTTGTTGGTTTGAGAGCTGTTGACAAAAATCGAGGGCGAGCCC
>CAYXEC010000002.1:27785-78878 GCA_964463855.1 uncultured Verrucomicrobiales bacterium
AATGCTGTAGGTGTTGTTGGTTTGAGAGCTGTTGACAAAAATCGAGGGCGAGCCCTTGAGGTCTTCGTCCCAATTGACGCCCCTTGATCCAATGAAGCCGCCACCACCTGCATTGACTCTGTACATTACCTGGGGTTGGCCGTCACTGCCGCCATTAACCGGAATAACGAGGGTCTCATTTGATCCATCATGTTGTACATAAATATTGCCCGTTTTTTCTCCAGGCAGGCTGGAATCAAAAATCACGTTAAATGAGATCTTTTGATTGGGCGCTATGATTGCAGGAAAAGATTGTGCGGTAGTGAATTCAAGTCCGGCATAGCCAAGGGTGTAAATGCCATTGACTATGATGGCTTGATCTCCACCAGTATTACTCAATATGACATTGGTTGATTGGGGGAATAAACCGGCAGTGGTTGTAAAATTCAGAGAAGAGGGCGTTGCTGCAAGGGTGCCTGCATCCAGTGGATCCTCGGTGGCAGGCAACACCCCGTTGACTTGGTAAATTTCCTGGAAATAGGTTTCCCCGGAGCCAATTTCAGTCGCTCCTTTTGTCTTTGATCCTGCGGCAATGTAGATGGCACCATTATCCACAACTGCCTGGGTTGCATGTCTGCCCAAATTCAACGGAGCCAGGGAGCGCCAGGTGTTGTCCTGGGGGTTGAGGGCCTCGACCTCGTTGTGAGCTGAGGCCTGACTGCTTTCACCCCCCATGACGACGACCTCGCCGTTATAGCTAACGGTCGCTGTTCCGGCGCGTTTGGTCGGAATGTCGTTGGGTAAGGTGCTCCAGCTATTGGTCATGAAATCGTAAACATCGACCTCGCCAATGACCGAACCAAACAAATCCGAACTGCTGGAATCGCGGCCACCTGCGACATACATTTTGTCGTTTACAATGGCGACTTGGAAGTGGTCACGCCCGCGGGGAGCATCAGCAAGCTGTGTCCATGTGTTTGTGGCAGGATCAAACTCATCCAGCCACGCAACGAGAGTGGCGCCGGTATTGTGACCACCATCATTTCCTGCCACTACATAGATTTTGCCGTTGTAGGCGATGGCTCCTGCAGAACCCCTGTTGCGGTCTCCCGGAATAGGCGGGCCAGTGGTCCACGAATCGGCAACCGGATTGTAGATGTAGATGTTGTCGAGATTTTGCTCGCCGGGAAATCCGCCCTTCCATGCTCCGACCACATAGATCAATCCATCCAGCTCAACGGCCTGGAAGTGGTGCATCTCAATGGGTGCGGTGGCTCCACTCGACCAGGTGTTGGTGACGGGATCGTATATCTGGACAGGCCGAGCACCTCCACGCCCACCGATGAGATAATATTTGTCGCCAGCTTTGACATAGGCATTTTCATGGCAGGAGAAAGCGGGCGTGACCGCCTCTGCGGGGGCAAGGTTTTCCCAGATGCCTGGAGCATCGCTGTCCACAGGTGTGACATTAATGAAGTCCCACTGTGCTGCAAAATCACCATTGTCGTTGGTGGCGCTAGCCACAACTCCGACAGCCAATGCGTCTCTATTTTGCAGGGTGTTAAGCAAGGTGCCGCTGAGAGAAATCGGATCGCCCAAGGTTATCAGGGGCCCATCGTCCACGCGGTATTGGGGTTGCACAGTACCCAAAGCTGGATCTACTACAAAGAAAAGGTCGAGGTTTATGAGCTGGGTGAAGCTGGTGATGTTGGGGAAAGGTGTCGTTATATCAGCAACTGCGCCATTTTCGTGTATGAGTTTGAGCTCGGGCCCGTTGGTCGTGGCAACCGCTGTAAACATCAGGTAATTGTCCTGGTCGCCAGTGCCAATGTATGCCCCTATTGAGCGCCCATCCACAGGCATTGGATTTCCCAGAACATCTCCGGGCATGCGCACATGAATCATGAAAGGGCCAGAAGTGGCGTTGACATCAATACCGAACTGGAGCGCATTTTGCAGATTGTTCTGAGCGCCAAGCGCGCTGGACTGAGTTACCCCGTCGATGGTCAGGACTCCTGCTGTTCCGCCAGCAATAAAGAGCGGCTCAACAAACAATTCACTGTAATCGGAAGTGCCGTTGGTCATCAGGCCCGTAAAGCCCAGTCCAAAAAAGCCTCTTCCCGGATCGCCATTAAGCATGGGGTAGTCCAGGGGAATACTGGTACTGCGGCCATTTAGCCTGTCTTGGCAGAACGGATCCTGATTGTCTGGAATTCCATCATTATCATCATCGTTGTCGTAAAGATCGGATATAATATCGCGATCAAAGTCGCTTGGCACCACTGCCGCAGAGCATGGGTTACTGCCATTATCAATCTCCTCTGCGTTGGAATAGCCATCTCCATCATCGTCTAGGTTGGGATCATCGAGGCCCGAGCAGTCAAATCCGTCGCCGCCGTCATAATCGGCAGGTTCAAAAACGATAATGCTGTCGCCTCCGTAGGTGATAGCCCAGACAGTTCCGGCAAAAGGCGCGTCATCACCTTGTGCTATGACATCCAAAGGAGTGGATCCAAAGTTAGAGGCAAAATTCGTGACATTCGTTGCTTGGGTCCCCTCATCATTAAGCTCGATACGTTTTAACTCACCTCCGAAACTGGCAAGGAGCAGGTTTCCTTGTAGTCCGCCGTTAAAGTTTGACGCTGTGTATTCAGCAATACCATTGGTTGAGAATTGGAAAGTAGCCAGCGCGCCGTCATCGACCCCGGGTTGCAGGTAATCTCCCTCGATGGGATTTGTCATGCTTGGGGGGACAGGTGGCCAATCCACCGGCAGGTCTGCTGGCTCGGTGCGCCAGATGCCTTGGGAGGCATCGTAGCTGTTATTCGTATATAGCCCTGCACCTGTCGGGTTGGCCCTGATAGGCACGGGATGTCCGGCATAAAATCCTTGTCCGGTGATGAAATGCAGGTTGTCGAGGTTGTTGACCTCTGGATCACCACCCGGGCCGGTGTCTGAGGATCCAGGCTCACCGGTCAAATACTTATTGGTGGCACTCGATACCCCGCCAACAGGGGGGCCTTCTCCATCAGGATGTCCACCCCATCCACCATTTGGACCGTTATCCACAGCATACATGCGCCCTTCTCTTCCGGGCAAACGAGTGATCACCAAGTCATAGGCATTACGGAAGCCCGTGGCGAAAATCTGCACTGGGCCATTCTCAACGAGCTTCGCCTGATTGAGGCCGTCATTTCCTCCCCATGGATCATTGATGTCTTTGTTGCCCTCCGCATTTTCACGATCCGGGTCATCCAGCGTGGGCAAATCGTATTTGAAGAAGGAGCCCATGCTCTCATCGTATTGCGAGGGCATAGCATCGATTGTGTCGAGGTCAATGCTGAGGATGGCACAGGAGTAAGCGTACTCTGTGAGGGACGCAAAATTTTGTGAGGGAGCGCCCGCGTTGGTATTTCCTCCAACAGTTAAGTATAAGATGTTACTTGCTTCGTCCAACTGCATGCCATTGACGGAGTGATTCTCTTCAGAGCGGGGCAAACCCCGAACCAAATCCACTTTCTCCCAGGTGATTCCACTCCATGTGAGCCGGGATACGATCCCAGAATTAGTGTCAAGATTGGTATCCCCACTTGGCCCGCCGTTCCTTGGGTCACTTGATGATACATAGAGTACAGGCTGCTGCATGGTGCCTGTCACCAGAATACCCGTTACTTGGCGACTGCCAAGATTGGGGTTCAAGGTCCCGTCGTCATCATGGTTGGGCATTAATTTGATCAGGAGGATTGTCTCCACATCCGTGATCACATAATTGTTAGATCCGTAGCGGCTGATGGTATATGCAAAAATAGTACCGTCTTGCTGTGCAACATAGAGACGACCATCAGGACCAAATTGGAGGGATGTGGGATTGTTGAGAGCCTCTCCCTGCAACCCACTGGGCGTAAAATTAAAGCCGGCAAAAAGAACGCTTGGGCAACAAGCAAAAGCGGCAACGAGACTACAGGAAAGGATGGAACCTATCAGGTTTCTGAACCAGAACATTAAGGAGGGAAAGGGTGGGGGTTGCAGTGAGGTTTAACTACATATTGAGCATAGTTACTGTATGCTAGTTGAAGGAAGGTACATTTTTTTAAATAATAAGTTAGATTTGCTAAATGATCAGAGAACACATAAATTCAAGTTGGCTTTTGGTGTGTAGCGTGATGAGCCATATTTTTGATGGCTTTAACCAATCCGTTGTCTAGCTAATCTGGCATTCAGCAGTGTTTTCAAAGCGGTTCGGGAAAATGGCTTTACTCACAACAAAACAAGGCTTCATAGATGCCTTTCGCTGCTGCATAATTCCCCTGATGAAACTCAATGCGGATGTGGGTGAAGGAATAGGTGATGACAAGGCCTTGTTTGAATGGATCGACATGGCCAATATTGCCTGCGGCTCGCACGCTGGCGGGCAGGAGGAAATGATCGCAGCAGCAGATCTCGCAATGAGCTATGGGGTGGCAGTGGGCGCGCACCCCGGCTACCCGGACCGTGATGGTTTTGGCAGACGCTCAATGAATCTCAGTTTTGGTGAGATCGGTCGTCTGGTCATCGAGCAAGTGCAAGCTCTGGATCGCATTTGCGAGCGTTTGGGTACCAGGGTCCAGTATGTGAAGCCGCACGGGGCGCTCTACCACGATATGATGGCTCGTCAGGATGTCTACAAGGCTGTTCTTCAGGCTGTTGCCTGGTTGCCCGGTTCGCGGGCCCTGATGGTCATGGCGCGCAGGGATGATGCGCGAGATCGCAAACTGGCATCCGCACACGGAGTACCGCTGCTCTTTGAAGCTTTTGCTGACCGAGCATACACGGCCGATGGAAATCTGTTAGACCGGACTGAGAGCGGTGCTGTTTACAAAGATCCTCAGCGCATGGTCGTGCAGGTCACTGAGTTGTCGCAACATGGCAGGATTACCAGCCACTGCGGGAAATGATTTCCATCGCTGCGGATACGGTTTGTCTACATGGTGACAATGTGGCATCCATAGAGGCGGCTAAGCAGATTCATTTTGCTTTGAAATCATGAAGGAGATCAATGTCAGATGGGTTCCCGTTTCCGAGACAAGCCTCATGCTTTACATGGGGGATGAGATTGATGTCGGCCAGGCTCCTTTCATTGGAGAAGTGGCGAGAAGAATCAAAAACGGCTTTGCTGAAGTTTGTGAGGTCACCGCCTCCTACACCTCTCTATTGGTGCAAGTTCACACCAGACAGGCTGGTGTCGAGGAGCTTGGTGAGAAATTGATAGAGATGATACGGGGCAGCAGTTTTACAGTCGAGGCCCAGTGCAAACTCATCGAGCTTCCCGTGTATTATGCCCCGGAGGTTGGTCCCGATCTTGAGACAGTGGCGAGCGCATGTGGCCTGACCATTGGGGAGCTCATTGCCATTCACTCGGGAAGGGATTACACGGTTTGCGCCGTAGGATTTGCGCCCGGCTTTGCCTTTCTGGCAGATGTGGATCAGCGCATTGCCACCCCGAGGCATGAGCGTCCACGCTCCAAGGTGCCAGCCGGCAGTGTCGGCATTGCAGATAGGCAGACCGCGGTTTACCCCCTGGATACACCAGGAGGATGGCAGCTGCTAGGGCGATGCCCGGTTCCCGTTTACAATGCGCGGCAGACACCAATGAGCCCATTCGAGGTGGGTGACCGGGTGCGGTTTTTTCCTGTGGATAGAAAAACCTATTTGGAAAGGGGAGGCTGTGTCTGAGCGAGTGCAGAAGTCCGCTGGTTTGAGTGTGCTCAGGCCAGGAGTGTGCTCGACACTGCAGGATTTGGGCCGTTACGGAGTTGCTCATCATGGTCTTAGCCAGGGAGGTGCGATGGATCTTCATGCACACTGTTGGGCCAACAGGCTGTTAGGCAATTGTGCTGAGTGCGCGACTCTGGAAGTGGCTATTGGAATGGTTTCCTTGCGTGCCGAGTCCGATGTCTTGCTTGCCATCACCGGTGCGGACATGCAGGTAGAAGTTGATGGTGTGCCCGCCGGTAATTGGTCTAGTTTTCTGATGCAAAAGGGGCAAACGCTGGAGCTGAAGCCGGCCCGCCGCGGCATGCGCGCATACCTCGCGGTTTCGGGTGGATTTCAGTCAGATCTCATGTTGGGAAGCCGCTCCACGGTGGTGCGCAACGGCATGGGGTCCTTGCTCCAGGAGGGTGAGATTCTCTGGGTGTCAGGGGAGGCCCCTGATGCTTCACGTCATGAGGCGCATGTGCCAGCCCGCTACCTGCCGTCCTACGAGGATCACATTGAACTGCGTGTGATGGAGTCTTACCAGGCAAGTGATTTTTCATCGGATGCCGTGCAACAGTTTTACCGGTCGGATTTTACAGTGACTCCTCACTCAGACCGCATGGGGATGCGGCTTGAGGGGGAGACCGCGGTCCCAGGTCCAAAGGGCATTGTCTCTGAGGGCATTGCACTGGGAGCCATACAGGTTCCGGCAGACGGGCATCCCATTGTGCTTCTCAATGATCGCCAGACATTGGGCGGCTATCCCAAGCTGGGGGTTATAGCCAGAGTGGATTTGCCCCGGCTTTGTCAGGCGCGGCCCGGCACACGCATACGCTTTTCCCCAGTGTCCATTGAGCAGGCCCGGCAGGAGTGGCAGGATTTTTGCGCTTACTTCGGCTTGTGAATCCGGTAGCCCCTTCATCACGGAACGATGATCTCTCAGGAGCCTGGCTTTTCCAACACCATCACACACTCCAGATGGCGGGTCTGTGGGAAGAGGTCAAAAGGCTGCACGGCGGTGAGATGATATCCCGACGCTAAAAACTCCTTGAGGTCGCGCATCTGGGTGGCTGGATTACAGGAGACATACACGACCTTGCTGGGGCCGAATGCGAAGAGCTGCTCGAGGAATTCCTGATTACAGCCCTTGCGTGGCGGATCAATGACGACGGCGGTCTCGCTGGCAGGGAAGGTGATGCCGGCAAAAATGGCCTCGGCGCTGGCTGCGAGAAAGGTGGCGTTGCTGATCTGGTTGAGCTCGGCATTGCGTCGTGCCCAGTCTGCCGCGGTATCGCTGACTTCCACGCCGGCGACTTGCTCGAACTTGTGCGCGAGGCAGAGTGAGAACAGCCCGGAGCCACAGTAGGCATCCACGAGATACCTGGCGCCGTCTGCGGAGGCCTGTTGGGCGACGTAGCCGGTAAAGGCGGGCAAGATGAACGGGTTGTTCTGGAAGAAGTCCCCGGCGAGGAAATGAAAGGTGAGCTCACCGGCATCCGTGGCTACGGTCTCAGAGATCGGGTTGTTGTGATTGGTTTCGACGCGCCCCCCGGTGGCGCGCAGCAGCAGGGTGGCATCTTTTTTGTAGCTCTTGGCGTTGGCTCGTGCTTCCTTGCGGATACCCGGCAGGGCCTCGTTGATCTCATCCATGGCAATGGGGCAGTGCGGCACATCGACGAGGTGTGAGCGTTGTCCTGCCAGCAGGAAGCCGATCTCGGTGATTTTGCCATCGCGAGGACGCTTGAAATGCGGGGTTATTTTGGAGCGGTAGCCCCACTGTCTGGGTGAGGCAATGGCGGGTGCCACTGTAATGTGCACGCCAGCCATATGATCTAACAGCTCCTCAACCTGACGCGTTTTCCATGCCAGTTGTTTGTCATAGGAAAGATGCTGGTACTGACAGCCGCCACATTTGCCAAACAGGGGGCAGCTTGGTTCCAGTCTGTCTGGTGAGGGCTCAATGACTTTAACGAGGTCGGCCTGGCTGTGGCTTTTGTCATTGCGGAAAATGCGTGCCCGTACTTTTTCACCGGGCAGAGTGTGGGGCACGAAGACGACCCAGCCTTGTTGTGCTTCGGCCTCATCACTAATCTGTGTCCGGGCAATGCCGATGCCGAGATTGCTCAGTGATGAGATTTCCAGATCGATTTCCTGATGGTAATCAAACGGATGGGGATTGAATTTTTTCGGTTTGCGCATGGCAACCTGAGCACGGGAGGCGTGAATGATTCTCAGGGTTGATCCGGGCTACTGGCTTGAGCAGGCGGCTGAATCGAGATGGTGGGCCCTGACTGGTTTTGCTGTGCAGGTTCCTGGGTCTCTGAAGGCTCACTTCCCTCGGCAATTTGTGATTCCGTGGGTAGCGAGATATCATCAGATGGTGTGCGAAATAACTTGGTGGCACTGGCGGAGCTCTTCGGCAGTTTGTTATCCGCAGGCTTGCTGGCAATAGGCGCTGCCACTTTCTGGCTTGTCTCGGTTTGTGCGGTTTGTTCCACGGGGTCTGATGCTTCGCTGCCGGGTTTTACACATGAGGCAGAGATGAGTCCCAGGCATGCCGGGATGATAAGATGATTGATCGTTTTCATGGTGCTAGAAAATCATGATGACTGTAGTTCACCCTTAAGCCCGTGAGGAGATGCTGGCAATGGAGAAAATACATAATGCGCTCCAGAGTGATGCGGTTATCTGGTAATGGGCTAGCCGGCAAAAACACACAAAAAAGCGGGCCGGCACAGGAATGCGCGGGCCCGCTGTCAAAAAAGTGTTTCACTTAAGAGGTCTTCAGGCAGGGCTTTGTAGCTGTCTGTTGAGCAAAGAAACGTGCTTCATGAACTCGCGCGTTTCTTTCTGCCACTGGACCATGGCCTTGCGTGATACGGTGACTTTGCCTGAGATGGCTTGCTCCAGCTCTGCGTAACTCTCGGTAAGACGCTGGGAGAAATTATGGAACACCTCCATGGCTTTGTCACAGAGAGCTGTCTCAGGCTCAATGGCTTTGAGCTTGTCCGCCTGTCGACGAGCTTCGCGCATTTCTGCTAACAGGATTTTTTCATCCGATACGCGGCGCAGGTCGCTGGTGAGGCCAAGTTTGGATAGCAGCCAAATCATCCACTTGGTTGGATCGAACTGCCATGGCTTGACTCCATTGCGGTAGTCGTGCTGGAAGGCGTGGTGGTAGTTGTGGTAGCCCTCACCGCATGTGAATACCGCCATGATGGCTGAGTCGCGGGCTGAGTTTTCAGTGTTGTAGGGCTGCTTGCCGATGGTGTGGCAAAGAGAGTTAATGAAGAAGGTGCAGTGCTGTACCACTACAACCCTGAGTATGCCAGCCAGCAGAAAACCACCCATGGCGTACTGCCAGGTGGGCTGAACTGCGTAGGCAATGGCAGCGGGCAAGACCAGGCCTACGATCAATCCAATCCAATGGACATACTTGTGCTGCAGCATGACCAGGCGATCTTTTCTCAGGTCTGCAACGTTATCCATGGGAGGCTCGGGCTTCAGCTTGAACATCAGCCAGCCGATGTGTGCCCACATGAAGCCCTTGGAAATGTCATAGGGATCATCATCATGGTCACAATGCTTGTGGTGTTTGCGGTGGTCAGCGGACCAGTCCAGACATGAGTTTTCAAAGGCACAGGCACCAAAGAGTAGTGTGAAAAACTTCACTGGCCATTTTGCCTTGAAGGAGAGGTGCGAAAACAGTCGGTGGTAGCCGAGTGTAATACTCATGGTGGTAGCCACAGCATAGAAAAAGAACATGCCGGCGAGGAACCAGTCGACTCCGAATTTAAAGATGTAAATGGGCACGCCAATAATGGCGATGAGGGCCGTGGAGATTAGGAAAACGCTAGTAATCCAGTTGACGCGGTGAAAAGGTATTTTGGGCATATTAGCTGATGCGGTTGGTCCCTTGAGGGTTCAAAGAGAACAAATGTCGCCGCATGGGTTGGTGGGTGAAAATAACGATGTTGGAATGTTTAATGAAGGGCATTGATCTCGTTTTACCCCGACGAATGCCAGAGCTGCCACAAAAACAATAACTGATATTATACATTGAATGCGCTTGAGTCAAGCTCTGAGTGGTTCCCTCCCTTGCTGATGAAAAGGGTGCTTACTGGGCTAATGGCGCTGCCACAGGCTGACCAGTGAGACGCCCCACTGAAATTTCCTTGCCGTCTCCCGGATCAAAAAGGGCTCATCTGCCCGCTTGATGAGCTGGAAAGATGGCGCGAGCAGACCAGACATCCACTCAAAGGTATTTTCATTGGGTTGATTCTCCATGGGGGTGAATGCTTCCAGCCAGCTACAGGGGGTGGCCAGTACAAGGTGGCCACCTTGGAAAACAAGATCGGGGAGCTTGTTGAGCAGCTTGGCTGGGTCGGGAAGGCGGCAGATCAGGTTGGCGGCGTGGACACGGTCAAACCGGCCAAGATCCTCCGGCAGATCCATGGCATCGCCACAGAGGAAGTGAACCCGTTGAGGGTGAACGCCATCGGGGGTTTTTGCGCTGGTAGTCTGATGGATGTTACCCGTTTCCTTGTAGGTGAATTCCATGCTGCCTTGCCGCCGCAAGGTTTCAGCAGCCCCGATGAAACTCGCCGAGTAATCAATAGCCATGACCTCATCGCAAGTTCTCGTCATTTCAAAGGCAGACCTGCCAACGGAGCAGCCCAGATCGAGAGCCCTGGATGCCTGGGTTTCAGGGAAATAGCCAACGGTCCGGCGGGGAAAGCCGAGGGCATCGGCAGGGCCAAATTTCCATGGCATCAGTTGCTCATCACTACCGTAGTGCATGAGCAGGTATTCACTGAGCAGCTGCTCGGTCTCGTAGACATTGGCCATGTCGGCAGGCTCCTCGATATTTCAGGCATATGCAAGTGATAAGACCCCCCATGAAATCTGGTATTCTAGCAGGCAAGAGCTGTGAGTATTTGCATGTCCTGATCCATGCCGGATTTATCGAGCACTGCGAGCACTTCATCCCATGTCGGGATTATAAGACCCTCTCTCTCAATTTGACGGCCATCGATAGGGAATTCATTCGCTGGCAGAACCCCTTGTGCGAGATGAAAGCATGCCCATGCGCGCCAGATACGAAGCTCCTTGTTCGGGCCGCTCATACGGGTGGCGAGGTGCTGGTAGTGGCGCACGGGGTTGCCCAGAAAGCCTTCCTCGTGGCGGCGGGTCAATATCCAGACAATAGCCTGATAAGGCAGGGGCCACTGGGCCAATGCCTCGCAGTCTGCCGCCAGATCCACTCCCAGGGCATGGTTGAGCTGGAGAAGTGCCTGGGCCGGCTTGCCCTGGAGCCAGAGAGACTGGGCGCAGGTGAGTGCTGCAAGGTAATAGGCCCCCTGGTCATCAGCCTCACGTGCTGAGCGTGAGTGCGATGGGCCCAGGGCTTGTTGCGCATGGGGCAGGAAAGGGCAGGCCTCCCGGCCCTTGATGTGCTGGCGGGATGACACGGTCATTAGTCATCGAGGCTGCGGGCTTCTGCGCAGTGATCAGCAAAAGAGATCAGCATTGGTCTGCAGCACACTTCACAATCATAATCGACCTCGCAAGGGCATTCCTCCTCGGGAGGAAGCGCAACGTCAAAGGACTGAAAACACGCCGGGCAGGTTACAGGGGTTGTTTCCACAGGGCTAATTTGCTATCAACAGGCATGATCGTCAACCAGCTTCGTGACCAGAACCCTTTCACCACTGCGGATGGCTCCACCATACGCAGCATTCTCGATGCCACCAATGCCCCGGTGCAGAACCAGAGCCTTGCCGAGGCCAGTTTGCCGGCAGGTGCGGCAACCGAGCGCCACTATCACAAACAGAGTGAGGAGATTTATTTCATCCTGGATGGTCACGGCATGATGGAGATTGATGGAGAGCAACAAGAGGTCGGGCCGGGAGATGCCATTCTCATTCCACCCGGTGCCTGGCACCAGATCACAGCGAGCACGGCCATTCGCTTTTTATGCTGTTGCGCGCCGGTGTATGCGCACGAGGACACCTATTTTGAGTGAGTGGGCCGTCCCACTGTTTTTTAAAGTTGGAGCCAGGTGGCTCGATGGTTTTAAGTGACGGCATGGCAATCAGGCGGCGCGACTGGAACGAGGACTACCTTGCCGGGGACACGCCGTGGGACGCCGGTGCGCCCTCACCCGCCTTGCTGGAGGTGATCCACACAGGAGAGCTCCACGCAGGGGCGGAGGTGCTCGTTCCCGGCTGTGGCTACGGGCATGACGTGCGCGCACTTGCCGAGGCAGGCTGCATAGTCACCGGGTTGGACATCTCCGAGCGTGCGCTTGCCGGGGCGAGGTTGGCAAACAGTGTCGAGGGGGCGAATTACCGGGAGGGTGATTTGCTCGACCCCGGCCTGGCAGGGCTAAAGCGATACGATGTCATCTGGGAGCACACCTGTTTCTGTGCGATCATGCCGGATGAACGGGATGCCTATGTGGACGCTGTGTATCACCTGTTAAAGCCAGGGGGTTTGTTGTTGGGTGTCTTTTTCGCTTTTGCGGAGGAGCCTGACAAGGAAGGCCCTCCATTTAAAACGAATGTCGAAACCATTCACCGGCATCTTGGCCGGCGCTTCAAACTTGAGTGGGAGCGGCGCCCCGGGCAATCCTTTGCCTCACGTGAGGGTGAGGAGTTGCTCATGTGCTGGAAGAGATCATGCAGTTCTGAGACCGAAGGATGAGCTCGGCAAGCTCCGTGCAGGCATCAGGGTTTGCGGAACACTGCAATGTGGCGGTCGACCGATTTGCCCGGAGCATCGGTAATGATGCGTGATTGGGGGTTACGCTCAGAGCAGAGCAGTTGACCTCCCAGTGCCTGGATGGCTTCAAGGGCGAGCCGGTGTTCGCGATCGAAATAAGAGGTGATGACCAGCAACCCTTCTTCATCAAGGCGGTGCAGTGCTTCATCATAGATTTTTGTCCAGGTCATATCGCCATTCCAGAAGTTCTGGTGTCTCATAAAGGCGATGTCGAAACCTTTGCCGAGCTGTTTGAGGTGAGAAAGTTGTGAGGCGTCCTGGACTAAAAAATCAGCCCGGGCGTTATCCGCAAGTCTCTTCCAGCGTTCCCGGGCTTCTGCGATTTCCCGGTCACGGATATCTATGCCGGTGAGATGAATGCTGTTTGCTTTTTGCCCGAAGACATCCGCCAACACCGCGGTCTCATCCGCGCGCCCACAGGCAAGGTTGAGGAGTTCGATGGTTTTATCACCACTCTCCGTCATGGTGACTCCTGACTTTTCCAAGGTTTGGGTGAGAAACTCCCGAAGGCGATTGAGGTCCTTTTCAGTGTGTGCGTGGGAGAAGGTGGCCATCTTTGAGAATGGTAGGCTGTCGAGACGCACGGCCCCGGTCAAAAAAGCACCTAGCCTCTGCGTATTTCGGATCCCCTGAAGTGAACATTGATGCGGAAAACCTTTTTCTCCCTGCACTCGATTCTGCCGCTTTTAAGGTCGACCCGGTTTGGGATTTCCATCAGATGGATATCCACCGAGGCGAAGAAACCACGCTCGGAGAACACATCGATGAGCATCGCCAGAGCCTTGGGTTTGCTCAGCAGCGAGTCCTCAGTGTTGACGTGGGCCCTGCCAGAGATGGCGTGAGGCTTGATGATGGGCATGATTTTTGAATCAATCAGCTCAACGACCTCCTGAAAAAGTTCCGGGTGCTCAAGGTTATACCGGTCGAGACGGTACACCAGGTCACGGCGTGCGTGCTTGGTGATCTCACTGGCTTCAGGAAGACCGCGGAGCACGTCATAGGTGCGCGGGTCGAGCTCGAGGGAACTCTGGTATTCCAGCTCGTGGAGGATGTTTTCCTGGACGGCGGCAAGTGGAAGCTGGGCGTTAATGAAATGATAGTGGAAAATCTGCTTCAACGAGAGCAGGGCATCGTAGGTGCGTTCCTTGAATGTGCGGTAGCGGTTACGAGCCAGATCCTCGTTGGTATCGGTTGGCCGCTCCTCCAAGAGCTCTCCGCGACCAGTGCGCTTGACCTCCTCGTTGTGGGCGATGATTTCGCGGCCCCGCTTGAGCTGGCGGGCGATGCTCTCCGCCTCATCCACAAAGAGCACCATGATATGATAGATGGGTTGCTTGAAGTGTACCTTGAGAGGTGTGTCCTCAAACTCACGGCGGAGCGAAACCATCTTGTCGTAGAGCATTTTAATGCACTCCACCTGGACGGTGGTGCGGGGAAAGCCATCAAGCACGACACCCTCGCGATACTTCGGGTCGAGCATTTTACGGAACAGAATATCCACTACCTCGCGGTCACCGACCATGTGACCTTCCGCTTTGAGGGCCTGCATTTCAGCAGTGTCGAGAAGCGAGCTGACCACGATGGGCTCTGCAGAAATATCCCGCACCTTGCATATGTAGGCAGTGTTGGTGCCCTTACCTGAACCCGGGGCTCCACCCAATAGAATCAGCTCCTTGGGGAAACGCATTTTTTCACGCCCCCGCTCCGCCTCCAGGGTTTCCCAGACAGAATTGAAAATGAGCTGGGCGTCCTTGACTTCCAGATCAGGGCTTTTTTTGGGTAATGACTTGGAGTTGCTCACGGGCATTGGGGTAGTCGAACTGGATAAAAAAGTCGAGCCTTTAGGGGGTGAGATGATTTTATGCTCTGGCCGGTCAGCAAAGTGCCTGCCTGAGCACACGGGTGCCGCTTTCCGAGAAATGGATCCCGGCTGCAGCCTGCTGGCCACGAGGGCTCATCTTGGCCCAGGTTTTGCGGACGATGCCGAGCAGTTTTTCTTCCTCGGTTTCAGCGATGAGAGCATCGAACTGGTGCTTTAAAAACACCAGGCAGAGACCATCCTCAAGGGTCTGACAATCGGCATCTGTGTTGAGGTTTTTCTTCAGGTTGAGTTCCTGTACCCCTTCAATGATGCCCTCACTGAAACCAAGGTCCCTGAGAATCTCTGCCGATTTTTCAGCATGGAATTTTTTCAACAGTGTCCGCCATTTCAAGTAACCGGCTCTTCCCATGGGCTGGGTGGAGCGCGGCATTTCCCAGCGCCGGATGTGTTGGCAGCGGGCCGCCAGCCTCAGTGCAGGCGAGGCGTTCGGATCCAGTGAGAGGACAGCCTCGGTGAGCCGCTTGGCAAAAACGAGCTCCTTGGGCTGAGGCGTGCCATCGATGTCGATCTTGTTGGGATCCTCCGCATTGGAGGCATCAAATCGCCGGTAAGCTTCCTCAATCATGGACTCGTTCATGTGCAGAGCATGCCCTGCTTCAGGGATGGTGGGCAACCATGATCTTCGCCATGCGCAATCTTGACACAGGGGCCGGGCTCATTCACTGATCCATGGAAACATGCCGGCTCAAGAACTACTCGATATTCTTTACACCGACCCCAGCTTCGTGGTGGTCAACAAATGCAGCGGCATGCTCGCCGTTCCGGGGAGGGGGCCAGAGAAAGTTGATAGTGTGGCTCATCGCGTTCGGCGCATGTTTCCCGCCTGTATCGAGCAGCCTGCCGTGCACCGCCTGGATATGGACACCTCAGGGCTTATGGTCGTGGCCCTGAGTGCTGAAGCCCACAGGAACCTCTCCAGGCAATTCCACGAGCGGCTCACCAGCAAGAAATACGTGGCGCTACTCGACGGGGTGCTTGAGCAAGACGCTGGCACCATTGAGCTCCCGTTCCGACTCGATGTGGAGAACCGCCCGATCCAGATTTATGATGAAGTGCATGGGAAACTAGGTACCACCCACTGGAAAAAAATAGCCGTGGAGGGGAGCTATACACGTGTTGAATTCACTCCCGTCACCGGGCGCACTCACCAGCTGCGACTTCATGCCTCTCATGAGAAAGGGCTGGGTATTCCCATTGTCGGGGATCCGTTTTACGGGCGCGGCAAGGGGCCGGGACAGCTCAAGCTGCATGCCAGCGAGTTGACCTTTGCCCATCCTTTAACCGGGGAACAACAGCACTTTATTTCTGAACCGGATTTTTAGTGGCTCACGGCATTGCGCAATGGCAGGGTCATGATGAAGGCAATGAGCAACATCAAGGCACTGGTCCAGAGGCAGGTCGACAAACCGCCAATGAGAAACATAAGTCCGGAGAACAGTGTTCCTATCAAGCGTCCCCAGGCGTTGGCCATGTAATAGAAGCCGACGTTGAGTGCAACCTGATCATCCGATGTGAAGGCAAGAATCAAGTAGGAGTGCAGAGCAGAATTAACCGCAAACACCATGCCGAAGGCTCCAAGTCCCAGAAAGAGTGCTGCCACGGGATGAAACTCCAGAGTAAGCGCTGCTGCCAGCCCGGCGGTCACGAGGGTGAGCAGCCCAACCCAAAAGGCCGCACTGCGCCCCGGTTTCTGGTGTTTTACCAGTTTGGGCGCAGTCGCCTGGATGATGCCATAACCAATCACCCAGGCCGCCATGAACGAGCCCACCTGATTGAAGCTCCAGCCGAGCTGGGATTTGAGAAAAACGGGAAGTGCCACCACGAACCAGACATCGCGTGATGCAAAGAGGAAAAAACGGGCGGAGGAAAGCCAGTTGATCTCACGTGATTTGGAAAACAGCTGGGTGAACTTCACCTTGGTTTTGCTTTTGCCCATGTCCTGACTAAGGAACAGAAGAGCGGCGAGCAGCACGAGGCCCAGGCAGCCTGCCATTAACCAGAGAGCGTGGACAAAACCCAGCCAGGTGAGAAGAGCACCTCCCAGCAGGAAGCCGATGCCCTTGAGTGCGTTCTTGGAACCAGTCAGAATGGCAACCCATTTAAAAAGCGCCCCCTGCCCCCCATTGACGAGTAGTTTGACCGCACTTTTTGAGCTCATCTTGGTCAGGTCCTTGGCAATGCCGGAGAGCGCCTGGGAAGCCATTACGTAGCTGACTGAGAGGGCCATCGTCCATGCAGGGTTGACCTGCGAGAGCATCAACAAAGCGATAACTTGCAGTCCCAGTCCTGCAAAGAGGGTGACTTTCAGCCCCACCCTTGAGCCGATCCAGCCGCCTAGCAAATTGGTGAGAACACCACAGAATTCATAGAGCAGAAATAGGAAGGCAAGATTGATGGGGGAGAACCCAAGGGTATGGAAATGAAGTAGCACCAGCATGCGCAGGGCTCCATCCGTGAGGGTGAAGCCCCAGTAGGAAGCGGTGACCACAGCGTAGCTTTTGACATTCATGCTGATATCCGGCGCGGCGTGGCAGATTACATCGATGCGGCAACTTTCGCCACAAGCTCCATCATGCGGGTGGCGTAGCCTACTTCGTTGTCATACCAGACGAGAAGTTTGAGCTGGGTGCCGTTGGTGACCATCGTGGATGGGGCATCGACAACGCCGGAGCGGGTATCATTGGTGTAGTCAGCCGACACCAGTGGGCGCTCCTCATAGCCGAGGATGCCCTTAAGCTCGTTCTCAGAGGCTTGTTTGAGCAGTGCGTTTACTTCCTCGACGGTAGTTGGTGTGGGGAGCTCGAAAACACAGTCCGTGAGTGAGGCATTGAGTAGAGGGATGCGAACTGCAAGCCCGTCCAGTTTGCCTTTGAGCTCCGGGTAAATCATGGTGATAGCCGTGGCCGAACCCGTGGAGGTGGGAATGAGTGAATTAAGGCAGGACCTCGCGCGGCGCAGGTCCTTGTGTGGGGCATCCACCACCACCTGGGTGTTGGTGACATCGTGCATGGTGGTGATCATGCCGTGCTTGATGCCAAGATTCTCGTGGATGACCTTGACTACCGGAGCAATGCAGTTGGTTGTGCATGATGCCGCAGTGAGAAGGTGATGCCTGTCTGGCTCGTAGAGGTGGTCGTTGCAACCCATGACAACGTTGAGGGCTTGCTCTTTGACGGGGGCTGCCACAATGACCTTTTTGACACCGGCATCGAAATAGGGCTGAAGTAACGCCGGAGTGCGGTAGGCCCCGGTGGCATCAATGACGATATCCACGCCAGAGAGATCCATTTGACCGGGATCAGGGGCATTGCCATAAGCCACGTGCTGGCCATCGACAGAGATACTCGAGCTGTCATGGCCAATGTCATGCCCCCATCTGCCATGCACGCTATCGAACTCAAGCAGGTGAGCGGCGGTCTGGGCATTGCCATGTAACTCGTTAATGCGGGTGATCCGGTAGCATGAGTGATCCCAGCCGGCACGCAACCCCAGACGCCCCATGCGTCCAAATCCATTGATAGCAACATTCATCACAGAAGGTTCGTGGGAAGACTGTCGATTGAAGGGCGGGCAAGATTGCAGAGCTCGGGACGACCCTGGCAACAATCTTGGGTCAGGAAGTCCATTAAATCCCTAACGCCATCAATATCAATTTTGTAGGTAATTGAGCGACCATGTCGTTGTGAGATGATCATGCCGGAAGAGCTCAGTTCCTTGAGGTGGAAGGAGAGTGTCGGCTTTGGAATGTTCAATTCGGTGGAGATTTGACCTGCGGGCATGCCCTCTTCACCTGCCTCAACGAGGAGCCGGAAAAGCTCCAGACGGGATATTTGGGCCAGCGCCGACAATGCGTTTGATGCTTCCTCTATTTCCATGCTTATAGAAATAACAATCCGTTGCCAGAAGTCAAGAGGGCAATAAGTGAGCATTTTGCCACATTTCGCATGAACCGCATGCAGAGTGTTTTACAGGAGTGGAAATATAGTGCAATTCAGTTCAGGATTACTTGTTGTCGTCCTGCTTGGGTTTGTTGATCACAATTTTCCCATCCACAAGGGTGGTGCTGACCACTGGCCTGAGCAAGGGCACAGGCGCATCCCCCGAGCCGCCTCCTGCTTGCAGCTTGATGGGCTGGATTTTTCCGTCCGGACTCAAATCGGCGGGTTTTGCGGCAGGAAGAGGCATGGGCGCGGGCTCTATTTTCGGGGCAGCTGGTTTTGGAGGTATTGGTGTTGCAGTATTCTCGTGTGGTGTTGCGGGAGCCTTGGGCAGGGGAATAGTTGGCTGGCCCGATACCGGACTGGAGGGGGCGGGTGGACTGGAGGTGGTGGGAGTGAGTGGCTTTGGAGAGGGTACAATCGAGGCGGGGGGCGCTGAAGGTGCAACCGGGTTTAGAGGGGCTGGGTTTGGGGTAGGCTGACTTGGTGTCGCTGGCGGGGATGCCGGCGCAACAGGCGATATTGGGACTGTGGGAGCAAGCTTTACGGTTGGGTTAAGAGGTGCTGCGGGAGGTATCGCCGGTTGAAGTTGCTGTGGTGGAGCCGGGGGCTGCGGATTCACACTTCCAGGTGCCGGGCTGGCTGTGAGTGGAGTGGCTGAAGGCACTCCGGGGTCGCTGAGTTTGACAGTGGGGACCACCGGCGGTTTTACAGGTGCTGTTATCAGAGATGGCTGGGTGGCTGGCAGCTCGGAAGCTGCAGGCACAGCAGCCGGAACGGCGGGATTTGTCAGCGGTTTTGGCTGTGATACAGGGGGAGTCAGAGGTTTTGGCTGCGATACAGGAGGGGTCAGTGGACGAGGGGTGAGGGGGGCTGGCGCTGGCGGCAGGGGCTGGCCTGTGCTACCTCCCACCGGTCCTGCTGACTGCTGGGCCACATGGGAGGTGACGGGTTGAGCGGCGCCGCGCTCTGGATCAACAAGGACGTGTTTTGGATCAACCCGGTCAATGGGGATGGTAACCGCTGGCGGGGGTGATGGCTCCGCATTAAGGTAACTGGATTGCGCATACATATCGTGGATAATCTGTTCCGCAGTAACCTTCATGAGGTTGGGGATCTTGAGGGGCGTTGTGTGTCCCCGCATCGCCATTTTAAGGGCCTCCGCCTCCTTGGCATCACGTTTCATCCATGGGAGTTCAGTCAGGTTGGGCTTGTCTTTCTCGAAGTCGCCCCAAAGTTTTTCCTTGTCGTCCACCCACAACAGAAAGTGCTCGAGGTCGGGGCTGGCCAGACTGGGATCAATGGCGAGGGCTGCACCGTAAAAGCGGGCAGCCTGCATCACCATGCCGTAGTGCATGAGGGCATTGGCGAGCCCGAGGTTTTGAATGGCCTTGCCCTCATTGAGTTCCTGAATGCCGGTAAGTAAGCGAATAGCCTTACTGGGGGCACCTTTGCCCAGTATTTTGATAGCAAAACCCAGCTCGAGGTCGATGGAAGGGATTTCAGGAGCTTCCCACACGACCTCTGCTGCCTGGGCTGTCTTGCCCTCATTGTAGAGAAGTTGGGTAAGCTTTTTGCGCGTCTCCCAATCATCGGGATTCTGGGCGATGAGTTCGCGGAGATGAGATTCGGCTAGTTCTTGAGGCTGGGGTTGGTCAGACATGGCAAGGCGTAATAGAGCGAACTCCATTCCTATATGATTTGCTCAAATTCGTCTAGAATCTTTCGCAGCTAAATTCCGGCCATTGCCATGGCATTGAGGGCAGGCCTATGGCGGCTTATCTCAAAGAAGGCAGTGCAAATCGCGCCCAATTAATCGGTTTTTTCGGTCCCGGCCGGGACAAACTTGAGAATGGTGCCGTTAATGCAGTATCTTTTATCCGTGGGGGTGTTAAATCCCTCTCCTGTGAATACATGGCCGAGGTGTGCATCACAGACAGCACAGCGAACCTCGATCCTGAATCCGTCAGGATCCCTCACAGACTTGACGTTTTTGGCCTTGGAGGGGTCATAAAATGAAGGCCATCCGCAATGGGAATCGAATTTCTCATCAGAGGAGAAAAGCTCGGCATTGCAGCCGACACAATAATACGTGCCGGCTCCCTGTTTTTTGAATTCCTTGTATATTTCACCGTTGGGCATCTCCGTGCCGGCCTTGCGGGCAATCCGGTATTGTTCGGGGGTGAGTTGTTCGCGCCACTCGGCGTCTGTTTTTGTTACGGGTTTCTGTGGTTGCTCAGGGGCCTTGTCTGCGGTTGCCATGGGTTGCTGTGTTTGGGCTTGGATCATGAAAGCGACACTGGCAAGCGCTGCCAGTGTTACCAAAAGTAGACGTAGTGAAATATTCATGGTGACGCTCTGTAGTGTCAGTGCCCGAAGTATTCCCCGTGCCGGCGAAATTGTCAAATTTTGCTCTCTGACGGGTTTCGGTTTAAAGGCACGCATCCTCAGCCCGCGAGCCCAATGGGGAAAAAGATGTTCATGAGCATGGTGAGGAAGAAGTTGGTGATGAGAATGGCCAGCGAGGAGTAAACCATGGCGCGGGTTGTGCCTTTGCCGACCCCCACAGCTCCCTGAGTGGCTTTTAGTCCCTGATGGCAGGAGATCACTACAATGAGGAGGCCAAAAACAAGGCCCTTGATCAGGGCGATATAAATGTCTCCCAATTCCGTGTGCATGCCGGTGTGATAACTCCACCACGCTTCCGACACCCCGAAGGTTTGCGTGCCCACAATCCAGGCGGCGCCTATTCCCAGTGCAGCTGCCTCAGTAATAAGCAAGGGCACAGACACCAGCATGGCGAGAAGGCGTGGAGTTACGAGGTAATCGACGGGGTTCACGCTCATGGATCGTAGTGCGTCAATCTGCTCGGTGACCTTCATGGTGCCGATTTCAGCCGCCATGGAGGCGCCGACGCGACCCGAGAGCATGATGCCTGTCAGGACAGGCCCCAGTTCCCTGAGCATGCCGACACTAACCAAGGCTCCTCCCATGGTCTCCATTTTGAGGCCGCTGAGCTGAAAAAGGCCCTGGGCAGCAAGAACAGCACCGACAAAGGCTCCGGTGATCAGCACCACGGGTTGGGAATTAAACCCGATCTCGACAATTTGCTCAAAAAAACGCCCCCATCTGGGTTTTCCGCGCAGCAGGGACTCGCCAATATCAATGACCAGGCATAGCAGCTGTCCCAAATAGTCGGTGAGCCAGATCACCGGGCGTCCCATGGCTTGCAATAGCATGATCCTATTCTATGAATGAATGTCCGCTGACGAAACTTAAAAATGCGCTGATGCCAGTATCAATCACGAGATAGGCAAACATTAAAAACTGAGCCAAAAAAGGCCCGTGCCAAAGTAATGGCACGGGCTGGATTGTATTGGGTTCCGAGCAGTTTGCCTGCCTGGTGAGTAACCCGGGTTAAGGTTTACAGGGAATCCTTCAGGCTGGAAGAACACTTGAAGCCCACCGTCTTGGAGGCTTTGATTTGCATAGCTTCACCAGTCTTTGGGTTGCGGCCCTGGCGGGCAGCACGCTTCTTGACTGAAAATGTGCCAAATCCAATGAGTTGGACTTTGCCATCTTTCTTAACACCAGCAGAAATGCCATCAAGGACGGCTGCAAGTGCATCTTCTGCGCAACGCTTGGTTGCATCTTTCCCGAGGGATTGCTGAACGGCTTCGACGAGTTCGGATTTATTCATAACGCGATGGTTATGGCCTTCCTGATTCATTCTGTAAAGTTAAATATTTTCTATTTTTCCCTACGGATTGCTTGACTTGAGGTGCTTTTAGGGTTGATCGGTGAAGAGGCTCTTTTCGCGTGATCGCCCATTTTAAGCGGAAAAACAAATGTTAGATTCTGTTAGAAAGAGGAAAAAGCCAGCGTCTTAGGGGGTTGACCTGTGGTTTTCTACATGCGAGAAGATGTCACATGGGTAGAGATTGTGATTCCATGAGTTTGATTATCGAGCGCACGGCAAGGTCGGTTAGGTCTGTTGCTGCCGGCATGCCGGCTCGCGATGATATGGCCCGGGAACTGGCGGATGCAGATGCCGCGCAGCAGCGTGGTTACTTTCTGCCTGATGAGGACGAGCGGTTGCGCGAAGTGTTTGTTCGTTACCTGTCCCTGCGTGTTACGCTTCTCGAAGTGGTTGATGATATCGAGCAGATGATCGGTCAACTGGATGAGGCGGGAGATGGCGAGAGAGACTGGGATATCAGGCTGCGCGCTTTTCTTATAGGTTTTCTGGCCGCGGCAATGTTGATGCGGGCTGCCGCTTTTATCGTGGACTTGGCTGAAAGCCGCTCTGTGGTCCGCAAAAAACTCGATGAGGCCGAACCGAGATATGGAATTCCCGCCAAGAGCTTCACGGCGGTTTACAAGAATTTCGGCTCCTACAGGAGCATGTGGCGGTTTCATTGCGCCACCAGATTTTATGAAGTGCACGCCAAGGACATTGCCGGTTTGGCCAATGACCCAGGGATGCAAGGTCTCATTGAGCTGCTTGATGTAGAATCACGTTTTTTCCATTTCAGCCGGCTTGATCAAATTCGGAGAAAATTGAGCTACCGTTTGCATTCGCTAAAGAGGAGACACGTTTCCGGATATAAGAAAGTCATGTTTCAGATGTTCAAGCTCAGCGGCCGTATGATCTCAGAGATGAGGCAACCTTTCGTCAAGTCTCAGGGTGAGGGCAAGCGGGTCACCGCGGAGATTCTTGCCTCAATAAAGCCTTGTTTGCAGGCGGGTGATGTACTGATCACCCGCCACGAAGATGCCATGAGCAATGTGTTCTTGCCCGGATTCTGGCCACACGCGGCTCTCTATATAGGTGATGAAAATGAGCGGGCTGAGCTTGGTTTGGATGCCCGCTTGCCCGCGGGGCAGTCCTTGCCGGGCTGCCTTTTTCTGGAGGCAAAGAAGGACGGAGTATTGATCCGGCCCATTGAAGAGACTTTGTCTGTGGATGCTTTCTTGGTGCTGCGGCCCGGATTGGAGCCTGCCCACAGGGCGGAGGCATTGCACAGGGGGCTGAGCCATGAGGGCAAACTCTATGATTTTACCTTTGATTTCCGCGTTGCTGACCGGCTTGCCTGCACCGAGGTCATCTACCGAAGTTATCATGGTGTTGGTCCCGCCGAGAATCCCGTTGGGTTTGAGCTCAAAAGCCACTCAGGCCGCTCGTGTATATCTGCCGAGGATCTCATTGGGCAGGCGCTGCGCTCAGGGGCCTTTGAGAAGGTGGCGGAGTTTGGTTTGGAGGGAAAATCCATTAGCTTTTTTAAATAAGTTGGGGGTTAGGGGGCAAATCTTTATGTATCTCAATCCCAGTTGGTTGTCGTCTGAAGGAGTCTATTTGTGAAATTTTTCACAAATAGGCTTGCAGTAATGACATACTCACTATATTCCCCCGCGGCCTGCTGAACTAACGTCATCACTTTCATGCCCAAGCCTTTCTCAGTGCACACCATCATTCCTGCCGTTCTGATTCTCATGTCAGGAGTGGCACTAGCAGGTGGAGGACACCAACTGCCGCTGTATCCAGAATCACCCTTTGATGGCCCCCTCTCATGGATATCAAATTCCATGATTATGGTCTGGATGGGTGCAGGACTGATTATTTTATTCTGTCGCGCAGCCACCCGTAAAATGGCGCTCATCCCAAGCGGTTTTCAGAATTTTGCAGAATGGTTGGTGGAAAGCCTCTACGATTTCTTCGGAAACATTCTTGGAGAACATCTCGTCAAGCGGACTTTCTGGTTCTTTGGGGCTACGTTCATGCTGATTCTCACCGTGAACTACCTTGCTCTCATTCCCGGGGTGGGCACACTGTATATGCAGGATGAGAGCGGCCACATCAAGGGAATACTCCGCGGTGGAAATGCTGACCTGAATATGACCGCTGCCATGGCGATCACATTTTTCATCCTTTGGATTTTCTGGTCATTCTCTGAAATTGGCGCCAAGAACTTCTTTGCACATATTTTCGCGCCAAAAGGCACATTTTCAGGATTCATGAGGGTTGGCATGATTGTCATTTTCTTCCTTGTTGGCATTCTGGAGGTGGTCTCCATCTTCATTCGCCCCGTGGCATTGAGCTTCCGTTTGTTTGGAAACATTTACGGTGGTGAGCAGACCCTCGAAGGCCTCATGGCGCTCGTCCCCAAATACATCGCATTTCTCCCTGCACTTCCATTCTACTTCATGGAGCTTCTCGTTGGCCTGGTTCAGGCACTTGTGTTCACCCTGCTTTGTGCGGTGTTCCTGAAACTCATGTGCGACCACGGCGACGAACATTAAAACACTCTTGAGAGTCGGACCATGGGCAAACCGTGGAGGCTCTTGGAAACAACACCAAACCAAACAAATAATACAATGGCACTCAAAGCAATTGCAGTCGGACTTGCCGCTCTTGGCGGTGGTATCGGAATCGGTATCCTCGGATCGAAGTCTGCTGAAGCCACCGGGCGTAACCCTGGCGCAGCGACTCCTATCCTCGTGATCTCCATTATTCTTGCAGCTCTTATCGAGGGTCTTTTCATCCTCGCAGCATTTGCTGTTAACTACAACTAATTGAAGCGGATTTAGTCCAATCATCTATATCAGGTGCTGTTGGCACCGTTGGCGGCACCTGATATTTATTTGCCAATCAAAACTTTTCATCACAATGATAACCATTATCGCAGCAGCAGGAACAGAAGCAGCCTCGAAAGGCTTCCTTGAGACTTTCGGTGTGAACACTCCGTTCTTCATCGCCCAGCTTGTGAACTTCATCATCGTGCTCATCGTGTTGAGAAAGTTTGCATTCACCCCGATCCAAAACATGCTGGAGCAACGCAAAAAGCGGATCGCGGAGGGTGAGGATAAGCTGAAGCGCATCGAGCAGCAATTGGCGGATTCAGAAAAACGCACCCAGGAGGCCATTGACAAGGCCAACGCCGATGCCCAGCGTCTCATTGATGAGGCCAAGGAAAGCGCCGCATCCCTTTCTGAGAAAAAAGCCCAGGAGGCAGTCGCTTCCGCGCAGCAAATTCTCGCCAAGGCCGAGGAAGCAGCCAAGGCCGAGCGCATCGCCATGACAACAGAGCTTAAAAAGGAGTTCGGCCGTCTCGTTACTGCGACCACGGCCAATGTCACCGGCAAGGTGCTAACCGATGAGGACCAGAAGCGTATCAACGAGGAAGCTCTCGCCAGCGTGGAAGGTTAACTCCAACAGATCTGATAACATTTAACGGACAACGGACACAGTGAAGATTTCCAAGGACGCAGCCAAAGCCGCAAGCAGGATTTTTAAGCTCTGTGCCCCAGACGGGCGTTTGGATGAGGGGAAATTCAGCAAGGCTGTAGCTCTGATTGTTGAGTCCAAGCCGCGCGATTACCGCGGAATCCTGCACGCTCTTCACCGTTTGGTTCGCATCGATGTCGAAAGCCGTAAGGCCATGGTAGAAAGCGCAGCCGAGCTTGGCGCCGAAGACAAGTCCCGCATCGCGGACAGCTTGAACAATCAATACGGTGGGGGGCTGAATTTTACCTACGTCATCACGCCCGAGCTTCTCGGAGGCACCCGTATCCGCGTCGGCAACGACGTCTGGGACGGATCGGTTAAATCCCGCCTCGATCGTCTTGCCAACGCATTCTAGTCCCCATTCTCAATCCATTTCCAACACTTCAAACCAACCACTTCAAACCAATAACGCCATGAGCAGTATCCTCCAGGAACTTGAACAACAAATCGCCAACGTCTCCTCGACAGTTGAAAAAAGCAATGTCGGAACCGTCCGCGAAACCGGTGACGGAGTGGCCAAAGTCGAAGGCCTCAGTGATGTGCAACTCAACGAGATGATCGAATTTCCCGGCGGGCTCATGGGCCTTGCCCTCAACCTTGAGGAAGGTGAGGTCGGGGTCGTGTTCCTCGGTGCTGGCCTCCACATCAAGGAGGGTGACGAGTGCCGCACTACAGGGAGACTTCTGTCGGTTCCTGTGGGTGAGTCCCTTCTGGGTCGCGTTGTTGATACTCTCGGCCGCCCGGTTGACGGTAAAGGTGACATTGAGGCATCTGCTGAATATCCTGTTGAGAAAATCGCGCCCGGTATCATCAAGCGGAAGTCGGTTTCTGTCCCACTGCAGACAGGTATCGCATCCATTGACGCCATGATTCCTATCGGTCGTGGTCAGCGTGAGCTCATCATTGGTGACCGTTCCACGGGTAAGACGACGATTGCTGTGGACACGATCATTTCGCAGGCTAACCAGAACCGCGAAGCCGCTGAAGGTCGCATGAAGGATCACAAGCCCGTTCGCTGCGTTTACGTTGCCATCGGTCAGAAGCTCTCGAACGTGACTCGTACCATCAAGACTCTCGAGGAGGCTGGCGCTATGGAGAATACGATTGTTGTGGTGGCCTCTGCGTCTGACTCGGCTGCCAGCCAGTTCCTTGCTCCATACGCAGGCTGCGCCATGGCTGAGTATCTGATGGATCAGGGTGAGGATGTGCTCATCGTATATGATGATCTTTCCAAGCAGGCGGTTGCCTATCGTCAAGTGTCTCTCGTTTTGCGCCGCCCATCTGGTCGTGAGGCCTATCCCGGCGACGTTTTCTACCTGCACTCACGCCTTCTCGAGCGTTCCGCACGTCTCTCCGATGCCGGAGGTGGGGGCTCAATTACCGCTCTGCCGATCATTGAAACCCAGGCCGGAGACGTATCCGCTTACATCCCGACTAACGTGATTTCCATTACTGACGGTCAGATTTTCCTTGAGACAGATCTCTTCTACCAGGGCATTCGCCCAGCGATTTCCGTGGGCCTCTCGGTTTCCCGTGTTGGATCTGCCGCGCAGACCAAAGCGATCAAGAAAGTGGCTGGTACTACCAAGCTGGACCTCGCCCAGTTCCGTGAGCTACAGGCATTTGCCCAGTTCGGCTCCGACCTTGACGAAGGCACCAAGAAGAAACTCGACCGTGGTGCCCGTATTGTTGAACTCTTCAAGCAGAACCAATACGCGCCCAAGTCCATGGCCATGGAGGTGGCCGTACTCTGGTCCATGCAGAACGGCTACTTTGATGATGTCGAAGTCGAGCGCGTTCAGGAATGCCAGGCAGCCTTGGAGACATTCTTCGAGGAGCGCAAGTCTGACGTTCTCCAGTCCATTGCCGACGAGAAGGCACTCAGCGATGACATCGTCGAGTCGCTCAAGTCCGCTCTCGAAGACTTCAAAGGTTCCTGGAAGTAATTCCATCCGCCCGTTACCAGCATTTCAAATCGCTTCCTGAACAATGGCCAACCTTCGTGACATCCGCCGCCGCATCAAGTCGGTCAAAAATACATCGCAAATTACCAAGGCGATGGAGCTTGTCGCTGCGGCCAAAATGAAGAAAGCCCAGGATCAGGCGGTCGCAGGTCGTGAGTATGCTGACTCCCTTAACAAAGTCCTGACCAATCTCAAGGACAATGCGGACGAGGATACTCATCCACTTCTCGAAAAGCGTGAGGGGGGTAAGGAGTTGATGCTCGTCATCTCCACCGACAAGGGGCTTTGTGGCGGTCTGAATACCAATCTGTTGAAAAAGGTGCGCGCCGCCGAAAGCAAAGATACGGATTATATCACAGTAGGGCGCAAACTTCGCCAGCAGATCGCCAAGGCAGGTGGCAACCTCGTCGCTGACTTCCACGTTACTGATCCGGTACCGTTTGCAGATGCCAAGCCAATTGCCAAGTTTGTCACTGAGAGATTCCTCGCGGGTGACTACGACCGTATCACAGTTGCCTTTAACAACTTTGTTTCAACCCTGCGTCAGGAGCCATGGATCAGCCAGCTACTGCCTATCGAGTCTGACACACTGGCTGAAAAGCGTGCCTATGAAGGCGTTGGTGCAGACGATGTGCATGAAACAGATAAGCAGGCTGCCTTGTCGCGCGATTACATCTTCGAGCCGAATGCAGAGGGTGTGCTTGACAAGCTGCTGCCGCTCTACATCAACTTCCAGCTTTACCAGATGATTGTCGAGGCTCGCGCCTCCGAGCACTCTGCACGGATGGTGGCCATGAAGTCCGCAACCGACAACGCCAAGAGCATGATCAAGGACCTCACGCTGGAGTATAACAAGCTCCGCCAGGCAGCCATTACAGCTGAGCTGCTTGAAATCACCACCGCCATGAAAGCAATGGAGTAAGCAGTATTACAAAGCCGCCACTTCTCATTATTTCCCAACACCTATTCCATACCAACCATCTTAAACCAACCAACCACCATGTCCAACCAAGGAACCATCGTCCAGATCATCGGCGCCGTTGTCGATGCCGACTTCTCCAAAGCTGACAAGCTCCCTGACATCTACAGCGCCCTCGAGGTCAACTATGACCTTTTCGGTGTCGATACCAAACTTGTTCTCGAAGTGCAGCAGCACCTCGGTGATGGTTGGGTGCGTGCCGTGGCAATGAGTACTACTGATGGCCTCAAGCGTGGCATGACCCTGGTTGACACGGGCGCGCCTATCTCCGTGCCCGTTGGCAAGCAGGTTCTTGGTCGTATTTTTAACGTCACCGGCGACTTGGTGGACGAGAACGTGCCGCTGCAGAATCCTGAGCAGCGTGCACCCATTCACCGCCCAGCACCTTCCCTTGTGGAGCAATCCGCTAATACAGAGATCCTCGTGACAGGCATCAAGGTCATCGACCTTATCTGCCCACTCATTAAAGGAGGCAAGGGCGGAATGTTCGGTGGTGCCGGGGTGGGTAAGACCGTGGTGATCATGGAGCTCATCAACAACATTGCAAAGGCGCACGGTGGTTACTCCGTTTTTGCCGGTGTGGGTGAGCGGACCCGTGAGGGCAACGACCTTTACTGGGAAATGATCGAATCCGGCGTTATCGCTGTTGAGCAGGACGAAAATGGGCATCCCAAGCTCGATGAAAAAGGCAACCCGGTTCTCAAGGATGGTTCCAAGGTAGCGCTTTGCTACGGCCAGATGAACGAGCCTCCAGGTGCGCGCCTCCGTGTTGCTCTCTCCGCTCTCTCCATGGCCGAGCACTTCCGTGATGAGGACAATCAGGACGTTCTTCTCTTCGTTGATAACGTGTTCCGTTTCTCCCAGGCAGGTTCCGAGGTGTCCGCACTTCTTGGCCGCACGCCGTCTGCTGTGGGTTACCAGCCAACTCTCGCCGAGGAAATGGCCGGTCTTCAGGAGCGTATTACCTCTACCAACAAGGGATCCATCACCTCCATTCAGGCGGTTTACGTTCCTGCGGATGACCTTACTGACCCTGCACCTGCCAACACCTTTGCTCACCTTGACGCGACTGTGGTGCTTGAGCGCGCACTCGCTGAGCAGGCGCTTTTCCCTGCGGTTGACCCACTTGCTTCCAACTCCAAGGCACTCGCTCCCGAGGTAGTCGGCGAGGAGCACTACCGTGTTGCCCGTGGTGTCCAGCAGACACTCCAGCGCTACAAGGACCTTCAGGACATCATTGCGATTCTGGGTATGGACGAGCTTTCCGACGAGGACAAGCTCACCGTGTTCCGCGCACGTAAGATCCAGCGTTTCCTTACCCAGCCATTCCACGTGGCGGAGGTCTTCACCAACGTTCCCGGCGTTCTTTGCTCTGTTGAGGACACCGTGAAGGGCTTTGCTGCGATCCTCGATGGCGAGCACGATGATGTGCCCGAGGGCAACTTCTACATGAAGGGATCCATCGACACCGTTGATCTTGGAAAGTAAACTTTCTTCCCTTTGATTTCTGACACCCGTATTCTGGACTAACCATGCTTCATCTCGAAATCGTCACCCCGGAGAAGAAAATCTTTTCCGACACTGTGGATAACGTTTACCTGCCTTCCTCTGAGGGTGAGATGGGTGTGCTTGAGATGCACGCGGCACTCGTCACCCCGCTGGAGCCAGGAGAACTGCGCTATCTCAAGGACGGCGAGAACCACGAACTTGCCGTTGGCGAGGGATTTGTCGAGGTGACCCAGGAAAAGGTTTCCGTGCTATGTGACCTTGCTATTGCCGGCGCAGACATTGACGAAGAGGCAGTTGAGAAGGCCATGGCTCGCGCCCACGAGGCCCTTGAAAAGGCTGAGCATGAGAACGCTGAGGATATCGCTGCTCTCCAGGCGGTGATCGCCAAGTCGATGGCCCAGCTCAAAGTGAAGCGTCGTCATCGCAAGGTGTAACGCAACCAGCACCGTCCAGATTCTCTACTCAATCCCCGCAGCGTAACTTGCTTCGGGGATTTTTTGTTGCCGCTACAGCAGTCTGATTACAGCTCTTTGGTTCAAAACACACTGTTTCATGGATCATTTTTAACTGTAAAAATCTCCTGTTCTATGGTCAAACGCCCGCGGGCTACTGCGGCTGCGATCTGCCTCAGGCATTTCCCCTCCCATCACTACCATGAACGTCTCACTCAACTGGCTTAAAGACCATCTCGACCTCTCGGACATGTCCATTCAGGACATTGATGATCTGCTGACTTTTGCAGGGGTTGAGGTTGAGGGCATCTCTCAAAAAGGAGTGCCCTCTGACAAGGTGGTTGTCGCCCAGGTAAAAAGTGCCGAGAAGCACCCCGATGCCGATAAACTGAAGGTATGCATGGTGGATGCAGGGGAGGGTGAGTTGCGCCAGATCGTCTGCGGAGCACAAAATTATTCCGTGGGGGACAAAGTCCCCTGTGCTCTTCCCGGAGCGGACCTGGGGGATGGCTTTGTCATCAGGGAAGGCAAGCTGCGTGGCATCGAATCCAAGGGCATGTTGTGTGGGCCTGACGAGATAGGTCTCGTATCAGCAGACGACGGGCTCATGATCCTGCCGGAAGACTTCGAAATCGGCCAGCCCCTCGAGGAGCTTTTTGATACCGACACCATCATCGAGGTTGAGGTCACACCCAATAGACCGGACTTGCTCTCACACACAGGCATGGCCCGTGAGCTTGCGGCACTCGCGGGCATTGAGCGCAAAGCCATGGATCTTCCCAAGCCGGATACCGTAACTGATGAGGCGCGTGTCAAGCTCTCCGCCCCTGAGCAGTGCCCCTTCTATACCGCGGTCAGGGTATCTGGTGTTCGTGTGGGTGAGTCCCCGGCGTGGCTCAAGACCAAGCTCGAGGCTATCGGCCTGCGCCCGATTAACAATGTTGTTGATATCACTAACTTCGCACTCCATGAGCTGGGCCACCCGTTGCATGCGTTCGATGCGGCCAAGGTGGATGGAGCACTCGATGTCCGCATGGCAGATGAGGGCGAAATCTTTAAAGCTCTTGATGAAGAGGACTACACGTTGAGCAGCGAGGATGTGGTTATCTCAGATGCTTCACGCCAAGCTCTGGCGCTGGGAGGTGTCATGGGAGGGCATGACAGCGGGGTCACAGAGAGTACTACTGACCTTATTCTCGAGGCTGCTTACTTTACACCCTCAACGATAAGAAGAACATCACGACGTTTGGTCCTGAGTTCTGATTCCTCCTACCGTTTTGAGCGTGGCAGTGATCCACAAGCTGTCCTGAGCGCCTCGGCCTTTGCGGCCCACCTTATCTGCGAACTTGCAGGAGGCACTGTCGAGGGGGCAACCGTAACAGCGGGCGAAGCGCCACAGCTTACTACTGAGGTAGAGCTCAATCCTGCCAAGCTGGACCAGCTGATGGGTGGAGCCATCAGTCTTGAGGCTGCGCAAGATATTCTGACACGACTGGGGCTTGAGCTGCTGGCTGGCAATACCTGGCGTATTCCCAGCTATCGTTTGGACCTTCACCGCCACATTGATCTCGTCGAGGAAGTGGCACGCGTCCACGGGCTCGACAATGTGCCTTCCCGATACAGTGGAAGCTTTGCTCATGAGAGCGATATCGATGAGGCATACGATTACCAGATGTCGCTGCGCCAGACTCTCGCTGCCATTGGGTTTTATGAGACACAGACCATCAAGCTTATTGCAGAGAGATCCACGGATCTTGCGGTTGCTCAAATGGACACAGCTCTTCCCCTGCGGCCGCTTCAGGATGGCGATCTGATTCGCGTGGCCCTTCCTTTGAGTGAGGATCATGCCGTGATGCGCCCGTCCCTGACTCCGGGATTAGTGGCATCAGCGGCGCGTAATATTCGTCAGGGTGCCAAGTCATTGCGCTTTTTCGAAATCGGGCGTCAGTTCCGTAATGCCGGTGGCGGCAAGGCGACAGACCTCGAAGCTGATTCACTGGCCATTCTCATGGGAGGGGAGCGCCGCCCTGCCACCTGGTCTGTCCGTGCCGGCTGTCAGGGGCAAATCGATGCATTCGATGCCAAGGCAGCTATCGAGGCTCTCATGCCCAACCAGGATGTTCAGCTGGTTCAACGCGAACGCGATGGCTTTATCATTGCTGCTGATGTCCAGTGCGGAGGTGCGCCCATAGGGGTCTTTGCCCAGCTCAGCCCCGCCAAGTGCCGTGATCTCGGTAGTGATGCCCCGATCTATTTGATCGAACTTGATCTCAAAAAGTGCCAGCAACTCAGTGCCGGCATCAAGCAAGTCGATGAACTGCCGCAGTTCCCGGGTTCCAGCCGCGATGCGGCCATGGAGGCCCCTGCCGAACTCGCCAATGCTGAAATTGAGAAAACCATCCGCAAGCACAATGAGCCATTGCTGGTCTCATCCGCCTGTTTTGATGTATTCCAAGACCCCACAGGTAAGAAGCTGCCTGCGGATAAGAAATCCATTGCCTACACCTTTCACTACCGGGCAGCGGACCGGACGTTGAAATCGAAGGAAGTCGATGATGCGCACCAGAGGCTGTTGGATGATTTGGCCAGCAAACTTCCCGTCTCCTACCGCTGATAGCCTCACGGACTTTGACGTGTCCGGGAGAGCTGGCAAACTGTGTTGTTGCTTCGGGGGTATTTTTCATGAAAAGCCACTTAAAAATTGCATTATTTAGCCTTGCCGAGACGCAAAAAGTGGTTAATTTATATAAAATAAACACCCCAAACCCTATATTTTACGGTCTTTTTATTAGTTAAGATTAAAAAAATATAATTAAGTCTTGCTTTTTATGTGATCCTTAATTAATATGCCTCCAAGCGATGGGAATGCCCCAAAGCACTCTCATCGCCAACTCAACATAGCATTAAGGACTCTCGCTGCCCGCAACGGCAAAAACTGTCTTCTTGACAACCAAAACCCCCGTAAAGGTTGTGAGTATCCCTAGATGCCCCCAAACATACTAAGGATACCAAGAGGACACAGTTGCAACATTTTCTCTTAAATCCCAGGAAACACCCGATCCCCCCCAAATGAATCATTAACCAAATGACATAGTAAGGTTGCCAAGTGGGCCCAGCTCGCTCAGTAGCCGCAATTGTAATGACAGCATAGTACAAACCCCCAAAGATGGAAAAAGCCCGCGCGGCCTTGGTGAAAATCCAAATTCGCGAGGGCTTTTTTCATGCAACCCTTTTCCCGTCCCCGGTAAGCATGGTGCATCGGGAGCCGGGAGGGGTCGTTGATAGCGCTTTATGCCCGTCTGGCCAGGATGGGGAGTGTCTAGGCAGTGACAGAGCCGCGGTCATCTGCCAGCCCCGATTTTTCCAGGTAGTAATCGTAGCCACCAGCATAGCGTGTCAGTGTGCCGGCATCGACGTGTAAGGTCACCTCTGCGAGATTGCGTATGAAGTGTACGTCATGGGAGATGAACACCAGGGTCCCCTCGTAGTGCTTGAGAGCCTGAAGGAGTGCTTCAATGGAGGTGATGTCAAGGTGGGTCGTGGGCTCGTCCATGAGCAAAAGGTTGGGAGGATTGACCAGGAATTTCACCAGGTTCAGGCGGGATTTTTCACCTCCGGAGAGAACGCGGATTTTTTTATGTACGTCGGCCCGGCGGAAGAGAAAGGATCCGAGAATGGATCGGGCCTCATCCTCACGCATATCACCTCCGCAGGCCATGACCTCCTCCAATACCGTGTTCGCCTCATCCATGCTCTCTGTGCGGTGCTGGGAATAGTAGCCAATGTCGGTGTTGTAGCCGCAGTTGCGCTCCCCTGACTGGAACTCGAGCTGCCCGGCTAGAATTTTAAGCAAGGTCGATTTGCCAGCTCCGTTGGGGCCGACGAGCACCATGCGATCACCCCGCTCAATGACCAGATCAAGGCTGTCATAGATGACTTTGTCACCGTATGCCATATGCACTTTTTCAAGCTCGATGACCTTTTGGTTTGAGCGTTTGGGTTGCGGGAAATTAAACTTGAAAACCTTGCGTGGAGAAATGGGCTTGGGTAGGCGCTTGATTTTCTCGAGTTGCTTGACCCTGCTCTGCACTTGTGCCGCCTTGGAGGATACGGAGCGAAAGCGGTCGATAAACTCCTGAACGCGCTCGATCTCCTTCTGCTGATTGCGGTAAGCCTGCACTTTTTGCTGATAGCGCTTGGTGCGCTGCTTCAGGTAGGCTGTATAGTTGCCAGTATAGGATATGAGCTGTTCCTCGTCGATTTCATAGACGGTTTCAATGAGTTCATCCATGAAATCACGATCGTGGGAGATCATCAACAGTGCTCCGGGGTAGTTCTTGAGATAGCGCTGCAACCAGATGAGCGCCATCAGGTCGAGATGGTTGGTGGGCTCATCGAGCATCAACAGGTCTGGCTCCATGACCAGGAGTTTGGCAAGGTGGGCACGCATGATCCAGCCGCCGGAGAATTCACGTGCGGGTTTATCGAATGCGTCCGCTTCAAATCCGAGCCCAGCGAGTATTTTCTTGGCCTTGGGCTCCAGTTGATAGCCATTGGCAGCGTCAAAGGCATCCTGGGCAGCATGGTATGCTGCGGTATCTGTCTGGCCTGAGGCGTCCCCCTCGCGCATGGTTTTGATCGCTTTGCTCAGCTCAGCGGAAATACCTATCGCGATCTCCAGAATGCTCTCATCGCCCGGGTCTCCAGCTTCTTGGGCGAGGTAGCCGGTGATGGCATAATCATCGATCTCAACACTGCCGGAATCCGCCGGTTCCTCCCCGAGAATCAATTTGAAGAGGGTTGATTTTCCGGCTCCATTGGGGCCTACCAGGGCCACACGTTCACCCCAGTTGATGGTCATGTCGGCGTCCTCAAAGAGGGTGCGGCCTCCGACTGTCTTGGTGAGTTTTCGAATAATAAGCACGCGGGGTGCTAATCCTAAAAGCCGAATTTGTCACCTCAAAACCGATAAAAACAGCCCATGGGAGGGCCATTCAGGAGTTGATCACTGTGCTGTGATCACCACGGATGCGGGCCACCGAGTAATGGGGGTCATTTGGCAGGACCTGGATATCGACGAGCGAGCCGGCCTTTTCAAGCATCTGGCGACAGTCAGGCGAGAGGTGCCTTATTTTCAGGGTCTTGCCGGCGTTTCGGTAGCGTTCTCCCAGTGCATTGATAGCCTCAAGCCCGGAGAGATCGCATACCCGGGCATCTTCAAAGTCGATGATGATGTTGGGAACATCGGACTTGGCCTGGAACTTGTCTGAAAATTCGCGCACGGAGCCGAAGTAGAGTAAGCCCTCTACGCCATAGATGCGCTCCTCGGGGCTATCCCTGTGCATGGTGACTGTGATGTGCTTGGAGCTCTCCCACGCAAAGACGAGGGCTGAGAGGATGACGCCGACGAACACGGCCAGTGCCAGGTCATGCATGATGGCGGTGACCATGGTGACGGTGATGATGACCAGCATTTCCGAGGGGGCTATTTTGCCGAAGCTTTTGAAGGTGGACCATTCAAAGGTGCCTATGACAACCATGAACATGACCCCCACGAGTGCGGCGATGGGGATCTGGACGATAATGGGCCCGCCAACCATGATGAACAGGGCGAGGGCCACGGCAGCGACAATACCCGAGGTGCGGCCACGGCCACCGGATTTGATATTAATGAGGGACTGGCCGATCATGGCACAGCCTCCCATGCCGCCGAAAAGGCCGGAAAGAAAGTTGGCGCCCCCCTGGGCGATACATTCGCGGTTTCCCTGGCCACGTGTCTCGGTGATCTCATCAATGAGCTGGAGAGTCATCAGTGACTCAATGATGCCTACCATGGCAACCACGAAGGCGGTCTTGAGGATAAAGGACCAGTGCTCAGCCCAGACAATGCCACCGGGCCAAGCCGGCACCGGAAAGCTGCCACTTAGGGAGCCGTCGCCGCCTCCGTCTTTGAGCACGTTTTGAATAGTCCTGGCGTCAGGGAGGAAGTGGGCGATCAGACCCACCACGATGATCGCCGCCAGCGTGGATGGCACGGCCTTGGTAAGCCTGGGGAAAAAATGAATAATGAGCATCGTCAGCACGATAAGGCCTACGAGGATGCCTAGATCACTGCCCTGCATCCACTGCATCACCCGGGCCCCGTTCTCGTCGATGTGGGAGAATTTCTTGAAGAAGCCGAACTGGCCCATGCAAATGACAATGGCCAGGCCATTGACAAAGCCGATCATCACAGGGTGGGGGACCAGACGGATGAAGCGCCCCAATTTCAATAAGCCGAAGGTCACTTGAATCACGCCCGCGACCATGATGACGGCAAAGAGGAACTGAAGCCCGAGCCCGGCCTCAAGTTGATCACCATACTCCACCGCTTTGCCCGCAACGACAGCAATGGCACCGGTTGCGCCCGAGATCATCCCCGGACGCCCACCACATGCGGCCGTGATAAAACCCATGAATACGGCTGCCCAGAGGCCGATCAGCGGATTAACACCCGCAATGAATGAGAACGCAATTGCCTCGGGAACCAGAGCGAGGGCCACAGTCAGGCCGGAGAGCGTGTCGTCCTTGAGATTGCCGTTTTTCTTGGTAAAGAGTTGAAACATGGGATGATGTGCGGGGTGAGCGGAGGGCGTTCCCTAGAGCCAATCACCGCCAATAGCAACCCTGATCCGGTCTTTTGTGCTCCAGAAGGCCAGGCAGGTGGCGCCTGATCCGCATGTTTGTCTGCCCTCGCCTCATGATTCATGCCCCCTGCATCCTGAATGGGCCCATGAAACAAGCACATTGAGGGTGTTGTTCACGTTATATCATTGACCATGAGTAAATTGCCATGATCGTGGAGCTGTAATCATCGCAGGAGGCTGAAAGCCGGCCCCGTGTGCTTATAAATTTTTAAATCCTTCAATCAGAATGCAAAAGGGTTTTTGCCATCTCTCAAGGTCAAGGAGGGGAAAGGTTTGCACGAAAATTTTAGAAAACAATAAGAGCTCCCGGCAAGGCCCTAACAGGGTGATTTTTTTTTAGCCCCTAGCAAAAAGCATGCATGGTGCCGAAGCTCTGCTAGATTAGACGCCTGAAACCCGATTCTTAGGGGTTTTGCGGGTTCGCAAGAAAAAAGACTACTTTTACAGAACACAATAAAACCACAATATGTTGTATTGTTAATAATTTGTGGATACTATATGAGCAAAATCTCATTGACGAAATCGGCCTTTTTCGGGCAATATGATGAGGCTGTCTGGTCATCAAACGCAGATCCAACGGCAGCGCCAGAACAAGCTTGCCCGGCAGCCTAAATCTGGCTCTTTCAGAATAAGTGACTTAAAGAATCAAAACTCCTTTACCCGCTGTATACCCACTTCTCAATAGAAACATTTTTCGCAACTCAACCCTTACAAACATGGCAGACACAATAAGCATCAATCTTGGAGAGCGCACATTTAACCTCGATCGTGAAAAAGCCGAGGAGGCCTATGCCGCAAAAAAAGTCATCAACGGGCGCAATTCCATGTTTTTCAACATACTGCCGTTGAAATACACCTGGGCGTATTCCCTCTACAAGGAGATGAAAAATTCTCACTGGGAGCCCGGCGAGACATCCCTGCAGGTAGACATGGCCCAATGGTCTCAGCTGGATGAGTCCTGCCAGATGCTCTATAAGGTCGTTCTGGGGGCGTTTGCCAAATCCCAGGAAATTTCCCAATCCGGGGGCATTTACACCATACGCGACCTGGTCACGGCACCCGAGCTCAAGCTTGTCTTCGGGCGTTTCGTGCATGAGGAAAACACCCGTAACGACATTCTCGTTTATTTGCATGGTTCGCTTGCCATTAATCCCATGGAGTGCGCGGCCATGGCAAATACTCCGGCCATGGCGGCCAAGCAGCAATTCATGGTGGATTACCTCAGCCCCATTGATCGCGATACGGACACGACGATCCTTGCAAACAAGCAGGCCATTATACGCAATATCTTCCTCATGAGCCAATGCATGGAAGGCACCCAGTATTTCTCCCTGTGGGCTTGTGTATTCTCTCTGGCCGCCCAGAACAAGATCCCCGGCACGGGTAAAATATTCCGCAAGCTGCTCAAGGATGTGTCTTACCGCATTAACCTCTTTGACAAGCTCATCAAAGAACTTATCGATGAAAATCCCGAAGTGTGGACGCCAGAATTACAAGAGGAGCTCGTTGGGCACATGCTCAAGGCAGTGAAAATGGAGCAGGAACTTGTCTCCACACTACCCGTTGCTGCAGCAGGTCTGGATCCTGATGCCCTGAACACCTATATCGAGTATCTGGCTGATAATCGCCTCTCTGCCTGTGGGCTTGCTCGCCAATATCACCACGCCACCAGCCCCTTCCCATGGCTCGACGAGCAGGTCCATCTGAGTGCGGAGCAACCCGCTCATGCCAGTACGGCAACACTGACCAGCGGCTTCGACGACGACGATCTCTAGGATCGTTCTGGAGATGGCACCCAACATGCTCTGCTCTCTAGCAACCAAGCTCACATGCACAATCACCTCAAAGAAAACCAATATAAAACCACACCCTGAAACTCATGAATGCGCAAATTGACAACCTGACCATCCCGCTCGAAGAAGCCCGGGCACAAAAGTACCTCGACTCCAAGCGTGTGATCGGTGGCGAGAAGATCAGCGGCTTCGGCCTCCTCCCTCTCAAATATCCATGGGCATGGGACATCTACTCGGATATGCGTGCCAACCACTGGGAGCCCGAGGACATTCCCATGCAGAAGGATGTCGAGCAATGGCGCTCTGATGAAATATCTGATGTGGAACGCTGGATCATCAAGATGGGCATTGGTTATTTTTCCGCTGCAGAGGGTATTGTGGGAGATAACATGATCCATGTTATCCGCGACCAGGTCACAGCTCCCGAGCTAGAGCTGGTTTTCCGGCGCCATGCTCACGAGGAAAACATCCATGCCGATTCATTGGTATACATGGTGTCTTCCCTGGGACTCAACCCGCACGAGTGTGAAGCTATTTTTGAGGGTGTGCGCACCGTGCAGGAGAAAACCAATTTTGTTGTTTCCAACAGCAGGTCATTGCGCCGTGACATGGATATGTCTCTCGTTGAAAACAAGCAGGCGCTTGCCCGTAATGTCTTTATCTTTGGCCAGTGCATGGAGGGAACCCAGTTCTACGGGTTGTTCGGCATGATTCTCAGCCTTTACCGCCAGAACAAATTTCCCGGCATAGGCCAGATGTTCCGTTACACCCTGCGTGACGAATCCAATCACATCGAACTCCTGCGCAACCTGCTCATCGACCTCGTCAACGAGAATCCGGAGATCTGGACCGAGGACTTCAAGAACGAATTGCGCGAGACCATGGCAGAGGCCATCAGGCTGGAGAAAAATTTCATTCGCGACTGTCTGCCTGTCTCGTCTGTTGGCCTGAATCTGGAGGACTTCGAGCAGTATATTGATTATATTGCTGACCGTCGCTTGCAAACCTGTGGCCTTGAGCCTCTCAAGGGCGATGTGGGAAATCCATTCCCATGGCTGGCCGAAATGATGGACATCAAGAAGGAGCAAAACTTCTTCGAAGGTCGCGTCACCGAGTATCAGAAGTCAACGGCACTTGGTAATATCGACGACGACGAACTGTAAGCCATCCCCACCCTCATCATCGAGCCGCCCTTGGCCGGCTTGTGTGAAAAACCCTGCCCTGCCCCCGTTTCCCCAATACAATCATACAACCATAAACCAATAACCATCAAATAATCTGCGCCTATGTATCGCTCCATTTCTCTCGAAGAAGACCTCGCTCTCAAAAAAGTCATCACTGACCGTGCTGCGTCCACAGATAATACTGATCGCTTTGACTGGCGGGCTGTACTCGGTGACCAGACCGCGGATCGTGTTCCCCAGATACTTGTCACTCGTGGGAAAGAGGAGGAGGAGCTTTCACTTGCCAAGGTGGCCGATACGATCGGGAGCGCGCTCACAGACCTGCTCATCTCACGACAGGAACAGCTCGAGAAAATCTTTAATGAGGAGAACTGCAACTTTGTATCCAATGTTGCCCAGAGTGTCGCCAGATCTCTCACGGAGCAAGTTCATGATGGAGGTAAACTGCGGCTCTCTCACAACGACTTGTATTTGCTCATTGAGAAAGCACTCATTGAGAATGACGCCCACGATGTTGCCAAGTCGCTGGTATTCTCCCGCTCGTTGGAAAAGAACGGGGAGGTCATCGTCTCCGAGGAGCCTCAAACAATGCCTGTGAGGCTGATCCGCCGTAACGGCAATGTGGTGCCATGGAGCCAGACGAAGATTGAGATCGCTGTGCGCAAGGCCTTTCTCTCGATCAAGGAGGACCCGGAAGCTGCGGTTAAGATTGCCCATGCTGTGACTGAGTCCATTAGAAGTGGCGACTCTGCCTTTGCGCATATCGAAAACGTGCAGGACCTCGTGCAGGAAGAGCTCATGCGCCAGGGCTACTTCAAGGCAGCGGAAGCCTACATTCTCTACCGCGCCAAGCGTGCCCAGATGCGTATCGATGAGGAGCCCGCGGAGGACCCGAATCAGGAGTCCATGGTGGTCGTCACCGAGCAGGATGGCAGCACCCAGTTTTGGGATGGAGGCGAGCTCAAGAGAAGGATTGCATTTTCTTCCATAGGTCTCGATCTCTGCCTTAATGAGCAGGAAATCGAGCAGGAATTGCGCCGTTCCATCGGGGCGGAGATCACCCGCGAGGCACTCAAGTCAACCATCATCCTCAATGCCAAGTCCCTCATCGAGCGCGATGCAGACTTTGCAAAGTTTGCCGGCCGTATCCTGTTGAGCTACATCTACGAGGAGGTGCTGGATTGGAATATCCTCATTGACGGGATTGATGCACTCAAGTCCGCTCACAGCCAGTATTTCCGCAAGTACCTTGAACACGGTATTAAGATCAAGCGCATCTCTCCCGAAGTTGTTTCCCAGTATAACATTGACAAACTTGCCGATGCGCTTGACCCGACAGCCGACCTGGATTTTGACTATCTGGGCATTCAGACACTCTATGATCGCTATCTGATTGTGGACAAGACCGGCGCCAAGCCGCGTCGCCTTGAGACTCCCCAATTCTTCTGGATGCGGGTTGCCATGGGGCTTTTCCGCGCTGAGAAGGAGAACCGTGAAGACTGGGCCATCCGTCTCTACTCTCTCTACAAAGGACGTCGCTTCTGTTCGAGCACGCCGACACTGTTTAACTCCGGAACACTGCACTCCCAGCTGTCCTCCTGCTACCTCTACAAAGTGGACGACTCCATTGAGTCCATCATGCAGCGCGGCATTGCAGAGAATGCCTACCTGAGCAAGTGGGCCGGCGGCCTTGGTGGCTCATGGACTGCAGTTCGTGGCACGGGGGGCTACATCCAGGGAACCAATGGTGAGTCCCAGGGTATCATTCCGTTCCTGAAGCTGCACAACGATCAGCTCGTTGCGGTGAACCAGGGAGGCAAGCGCCGTGGTTCGGGCTGTGCTTACCTGGAGTCATGGCACAACGACATCGAGGATTTTCTCGAGCTTCGCAAGAACACCGGAGACGAGCGCCGCCGCTGTCACGACATGAACACGGCCAACTGGATTCCTGACCTTTTCATGAAACGCATGGAGGCACGCCAGGATTGGTCGCTTTTCCGTACTAATGAGACGCCTGATCTACATGATCTCTACGGCAAGGCATTTGAGCTGCGCTACGAGGAATATGAAAAGATGGCGGAAGAAGGCAAAATCTGGTCACGCAAGATACCGGCTATTGAGCTTTGGAAGGGCATGCTGAAGATGATTTTTGAGACGGGGCATCCATGGATCACCTTCAAGGATCCCTGCAACCTGCGCAGCCCACAAGACCACTGCGGTGTGATTCACTCCAGCAACCTGTGCACCGAGATCACCCTCAATACCTCGGACGAGGAAACCGCAGTATGCAACCTTGGTTCAGTAGTGCTTGATACGCACATTACTTCGGACGGATCCCTTGACCATGAAATGCTCAAGGAGACGATCACCGTCGCCATCCGTGCACTCGACAATGTGATTGATATTAACTTCTATCCCACCGAGGCAGCCAAAACCGCCAACAGCCGTCATCGCCCGATCGGTATGGGTGTTATGGGTCTGCAAAATGCACTCTACAAGAAAGGCCTCTCATTTGCTTCCGATGCCGCGGTTGACTTCAACGATGAGTTCATGGAGGCAATTGCCTACTATGCATACAATGCTTCATGTGATCTCGCGGCTGAGTCCGGAACGTATTCCAGCTATCAAGGTTCCAAGTGGGACAGAGGTATTCTTCCACAAGATACTGTCGACCTGCTGGAGGATGAGCGCGGAGTCGAAGTCGATGTGCCGCGCGGAGCAAAAATGGACTGGAGCCACTTGCGTGAGAAAATTGCGCAGCATGGTATGCGCAACTCCAATGTGCTTGCCATCGCACCCACGGCAACGATCTCCAACATCATGGGAACCACGCCTTGTATTGAGCCCAATTACAAGAACCTGTATGTGAAATCCAATCTTTCCGGCGACTTCATTGTGCTCAATCGTGAGCTGGTTAACGACCTGAAAAAGCAGGGTCTCTGGAATCAGGACATGCTCGATCAACTCAAGTACTTTGATGGCGAGCTTGCTGATATTGAAGATATCCCGGAGGTCTTGAAGGAGAAGCACCAGACGGTCTTCAGTGTCGGCTACAAGTCGATCATCGATGCTGCAGCACGCAGGCAGAAGTGGATTGACCAGTCACAGAGTGTGAACCTCTTCCTCGCCGAGCCAGACATGAAGACTCTATCACACATGTATCGTCATGCCTGGCACACAGGTCTCAAAACGACTTACTACCTCCGCACTCTGCAGGCTTCCAATATCGAGAAGTCCACCATCGCGGTGAAGAAGGACGTTCGCGGCATAGCCGGCGCGCCGGGTGAGCAGAAAAAAGAATACACCGCAGCCGAGAAGCAAGCCTGCAGTATCGAGGCGATGCTCAACGGCGGCGAGTGTGAGGCCTGCCAATAAGACTTTGTCGTTTATTCATAGTCACAGCCCTCCTGCACATGCATGTGTAGGGGGGCTTTTTCGTAGTACGCCGATCATTTGACAGGCAATGAATGCAGCCAACAAGGGGGCTTAACGGATCACGCCCCGCTCACTGCCGCGGATGAATTCGATGAGTCGGGCAACATGTGCGTTCTGGGCATGCTCGGAGGCGGCCAGATCCTCGGTTAGCTGGGTGAGATTGACCTTCTTGTCGAGGAAGAGCTTTTTATAGGCGTGCTTGAGTGCGCGGCATGCGGCATCATCAAAGCCCCGCCGCTTGAGGCCGACGGTATTGAGGCCCCGGACGACTGCAGGGTTACCGTCCACGATCGTGAAAGGAGGAACGTCCTGGACGATTTTTGTGCACCCACCCACCATGGAGTGTTCACCGATGTGACAAAACTGGTGTGCTCCAGACAGGCCGGAAATAATGGCGTAGTCACCCACCGTGCAGTGCCCTCCCAGGGTGCCGTTGTTGGATAATATGCAGTGGTTGCCGACTTGGCAATCATGCGCCACATGGGAGTAGGAGAGAAAGAGGTTGTGATCACCAATGCGGGTGGGAACTTCCTTTGTGGTGCCGCGGTGAATCGTGGTGTTTTCGCGGAAGGTGTTATAGTTGCCGATGATAAGTGCAGTCGGTTCACCTGTATATTTGAGGTCCTGGGTAACTTGCCCTATGGCGGAGAAGGGAAAGAAGGTGTTGTATGCTCCGATGGTGGTGTGGCCCTCAATCACTACGTGCGACTTGAGGACACTTCCTTTGCCGATGCTGACGTTAGCACCCACCACCGAATACGGACCAATCTGAACATCATCAGCAATATCTGCTGAAGGGTCGATGATGGCGCTAGGGTGGATCAGGGAATCTGACATATGCCTGGTGCCTGCTGCGAGGCGGTTTAGTTATCGAGGAGCGCGAATTTGAGCTCTCCTGAGGAGGCGATCTCTCCGTTGACGATGCATCGGCAGACAGCAGACCCAATGTTACGACGAACCTTGAGGATCTCTGCCTCGATGAAGAGGGTGTCTCCCGGGAGCACAGGCCTGCGCCACTTGACGTTGTCCACGCTCATGAAGTAGCCGATCTTACCTTGATTTTCTGGTTTGCGCAGGAGAAGAATCGATGCGACCTGGGCCATGGCTTCGACCTGGAGAACACCCGGCATTACCGGATGTCCAGGGAAGTGTCCCTGGAAGAAAGGTTCGTTAATGGTGACGTTTTTGACTCCTGTGCACTTGTTGTCACCCTCAAAGTCAATCACACGATCAAGCATGAGGAACGGGTAACGGTGTGGCAGAATTTGCATGACCTCGTTGATGTCAAGCACACCTTCCCCCTCGGGGATTTTCAGTGGCGGCACCATGGTGCGCATGCGCAGATATTCCTCTTTAAGAGTGGCGGCCATCTGTGTGTTAGGTCCGTGGCCAGGCTTGATGCAGATCACGTGCCCCATGATGCGCTTGCCGCTGAGCATGAGGTCGCCAATGACATCGAGGGCCTTGTGGCGGGCGAATTCATTAGCAAAACGCATGGGCTCTTTGCTCATTACCTCGTCACCACGGACTACCACGGCATTTTCCAGACTGCCCCCCTTAATGAGTCCCTTGTCGAGCAGTGGTTTAACATCCTCGTAATAGACAAAAGTACGGGCTGGCGCGATCTCCGCCTCGTAGAGTTCAGGGTTAACCTCGCTGGAGAAGTACTGTGTGAAGCGTCCATCCGGACCAATGTTGGTGCAGGAGACACGGAATTTTTTATCCGGAACAATCGTAATCAGAGAGCCTCCGTTGGTCTCCATGTGAATGGGCTCTCGAATTTCGTAGACCTTGCGATGTTTGTCCTGGGCCTCGATGCCTGCTTTTTTGATGAGTTCGACGTAGGGCTTGGATGAACCGTCCCCGATGGGAGGTTCATTGGCATCCATTTCGATGATGGCATTGTCAACACCCATGCCACACAAGGCGGATAGAATGTGTTCCACCGTGTGTACTTTGACAGAGCCCTCAGCCAGAGTGGTGGCACGCTCCACGGTCTGGACCTTGGAAACATCGGCATCAATGAAGGGCTGGTCATCCAGATCGACCCGGCGGAACTTGAATCCATGGCCGGCAGGCGCCGGTTTGAGGGTGAGGCTGACTTTTTCTCCTGTATGAAGAGAGGTTCCCTCAAGGGTGGCGCTGGAGGCAACTGTATGTTCCATCTCGACTGACATGCTTAGGGAATAGGACATACCAGCGCGGTTGACAAGCATTTGCATGTGCATATCAGAACAGGTATTTTTTCATGATCACCTCGATAGACATCAAAAACAGCAAACATATGCTGACAGGGCTGGTGATTCCTCCTAAGAAAAGGGCGTGATGCACAAGCTTGCCTTTTTGGATGCGATGACAGTGGGGGATATCGATCTCAAACCACTGGAGGGCTTTGGTCCGTTCAAGGCATATGATACCACTTCCCGGGAGCAAACGCTTGAGCATCTTTCTGAAGTAACCATCGCCATTACCAACAAGGTGGTCATTGACGCAGAGATCATTGCGAAAACGCCAGCCCTCAAACTTATCTGTGTAGCCGCAACGGGGACCAATTGCGTGGATCTCGACGCGGCAGCCAGGGCAGGTATTGTTGTGTGCAATGTTGCGGGTTACTCAACGGCCAGTGTTACCCAGCACACGATGGGGCTATTGATTAATCTGGCTACCGGTATGCATCGCTATGCCAGTGAGCTCGATGCATGGAGCAGGTCACCGGTTTTCACCCGCCTCGATCATCCGATGGTCGATCTGGCAGGCAGGACGCTCGGTATCATTGGCCTGGGCACTATCGGCAGGTCAGTAGCTCGTGCAGCCCGGGGATTGGGAATGGAGGTTATTGCAATCGCACGCGATGGAGCCTCACAGCAGCAGGGCACTGCCCGTGTGCCGGCTCAAGAATTTTACGCACAGTCAGATGTTGTGACCTTGCATTGCCCGTTGACGGCCGAAACGGAAAAAATCATCAACCAAAAGACATTGTCGATGATGAAGCCCAGCGCCTTTCTCATTAACACGGGGCGTGGGCAGCTCGTTGATGAAGAGGCACTCGCCGAAGCGCTCAAGAGCGGGGTCATCGCAGGTGCGGGCTTGGATGTGCTGAGCGAGGAGCCGCCGGCTCCGAGCCATTGTTTATTGGCGAGCGACATACCTCATCTCTTGATCACGCCACACACGGCCTGGGCGTCCCGGGAATCGCGGCAAAAATTGATGGATGAAGTCGTGGAGAATATCTCTGCCTATCTGGCAGGCACCCCAAGGAACAGGGTCAGCTAGATCGTCATGAGCTCGGTTTCCTTGGCGGCAAGGTGCTCATCGATTTCCTTGATATACTTGTCGGTGAGCTCCTGAACGTCGCTCTCAAAATCGTGCATGCCATCCTCGGTGAGGGCATTTTCGGATTTCATCTTTTTGGCCGCATCCATTCCCTCCTTGCGGCAAGCGCGGACACGAACACGAGCCTCCTCAGCCTGGGTTTTGACCATTTTGACCATGTCCCTGCGGCGCTCTTCGGAGAGTTCGGGAACGGGGATGCGAAGATGCTTGCCTTCATTGGAAGGATTTAATCCGGTGTTGCTCTCGAGAATTGCTTTTTCAATATCGCCCGTCGTTGATGGATCAAATGGCTGAACCATGATCATGCGCGGCTCGGGCACGGTGATGACAGCGAGGGCCTTGACCTTCATATTACTGCCGTAGCTTGCAACGTTAACGTCGATGTTCTCGACTAACGCGGGGCTCGCCTTGCCGGTACGGATGGCTGCAAATTCATGCACGGCGTATTCGACAGCCTTTCTCATGTTTTCCTCGGTGGTTTTGATGGCTTCTGTGGGTTCCATGTGATGATGGGTTGGGTGTGAGTTGATTGGATGCTATCCCTTGTAAACGATAGTGCCTATGGAGTTTCCTGAGAGGGCGTTGGTGATATTGCCATTGCCCCCAATGTCGAAGACAATGATGGGGATGTTATTGTCCATGCACAATGTGAAAGCGGTGGAATCCATGACTTTGAGGCTCTGGCCGAGGCACTCCTTGAAGGTGATGGTCTCGTAACGTTTGGCGTCTGGGTTCTTTTTTGGGTCTGAGCAGTAAACACCATCCACCATGGTGGCCTTCATGATGGCGTCTGCACCCATCTCACTGGCACGAAGTGCTGCAGTGGTATCAGTGGAAAAAAACGGGCTGCCTGTGCCGGCGGCAAAAATAACCACATTGCCCTCGCTGAGAAGTCTGTTGGCCTTGCGGCGGATGAAGGGTTCAGCAACGTTCTTCATTTCTATGGCGGACTGCACCACACACATGACTCCCTCAGCCTCGAGCGCACTTTGCAGAGCAAGTGCATTCATGACGGTGGCCATCATGCCGACATAATCAGCGGTAGCGCGGTCCATACCGCGTGCGCTGGCACTGGCACCGCGCCAGAAGTTGCCGCCCCCACAGACAACTCCGATCTCGACGCCGGATGCAGCGGCTTTTTTAATCTCCTTGGCAACACGCTCGACAATTTCAGGGGATATATTGTCCTGACTACCTGGCTCCCTCAGGGCCTCGCCGCTGAGCTTGAGAATTACACGCTTAAAAGACCGGACATTATCAACTCTACTCATGATGGTGATTGGAGAATCAAGAATACCGCAGGCTGAGTCAAGGCGGGAATAGGGGAATGGCAAATAGCTGTTTTTTGTGAGATGCTTCTTTCGCAAAAAGAGAAATTTGTGTATGCCTGCCTTATGATTCCTAAAGACGAAGAGAGAGTAATCGAGCTCGAGTTTCTCAGGGCTACAGAAAATGCCGCCCTGCATGCCTCCCACTGGATGGGACGGGGAGACAAGGAGGCTGCCGACTTTGCTGCCTGTGATGCCATTCGAGGCATGTTTGACCTGATGGACATCCGCGGGGAGGTCGTCATCGGCGAAGGCATCAAGGATGAGGCTCCTGGTCTTTTTAAGGGTGAAAAGGTTGGAACCTGGGTGGAAGGAGGCCCCAGATTTGATGTGGCGCTTGACCCCGTTGACGGTACTACCAATGTGTCCAAAGGCATGCCCAACTCGATTAGTTGTATTGCAGCAGCCATTCCCGAGGATGGGCAGGAGTGCGCATTGCAGGATATCCCGGCATTTTATATGAATAAGCTGTCCTATCCGGAGGTGGTTAGACAGGCATGGATCAAAGACCCGTCACTGCCGGTGAGCGTTGATGCGCCCATCACCGAAGTGATCAAAATCACCGCCCGGCTTCTCGACAAGAATGTTCGTGATGTCACAGTCATGGTTCTGGACCGCCCGCGCAATGAATACATCATCGAGCAGGTGAGAACTTTGGGTAGCAAGTTGCGTATGATTGCCGACGGTGACATCACTGCCGCGATGGCGCCTGCGATGGCGAGCACGGATGTCGATATCTATGCAGGTATTGGCGGCGCCCCAGAAGCGGTACTCTCAGCGGCAGGTCTGAGGTGCCTCGGTGGTGGTCAGCAGGCGAAAATCTGGCCAGCCAACGAAGCGGAAAAACAGCAACTCATTGAAGCGGGCTGGGGGGACAAGCTGGACAAGGTTTTCAGGTCAAGGGATCTCGCCAGCGGCAATAACATTATTTTCTGCGCCACGGGCATCAGCCCTAGCCCCCTGCTGCAGGGGGTTCACATTGAGGGCAAGACAGCGGTTACACATTCTGTTTTGATGCGTATTAAAAGCAGGACGGTGCGCTTTGTGGAGGCCCACCATGACCTGCGTACCAAGACGATACGTCTCCGCTCAACTGCTCAAGAAACCATGATGTAAAAACCTGCTAGGTCAAGCCGTCCTTGCGTGCTTGTTTCCAGTAGGCGTACTCAGAGCGGTTAAAGTCGATATATTCCGGTGACAGGTCGCTGGAGTAGACCTCGTAATCCGCCTTGCCCAAATGCAGGTTGATGGTGATCGTGAACTGCTCCTTGGCAACGATATTGCGCAGAGTGTCCATGGATGTGGGTGCCTGTACGCCGCCAAGGCATGCGGCCTTGCCATTGATGTGAATATCAATAAGCTCCTCACGCACCACGGCCCGAGAGTAACCCACGGCATGAATGATCCGCCCCCAGTTGGGGTCATTGCCATTCCATGAACTTTTAACAAGTGCGGAGTTGGCAACTGCTTCAGCCACCTTGCGAGCATCAAGATAGGTTCGTGCGCCCTTGACTTCTACAGTAACGAATTTGGTAACCCGCTCGCCGTCACGCACCAGGGACTTGGCCATCTTGAGCATGACATATTCCAGGGCATCGCGAAACAGACGGCATTCCTTGCTGTTGCGTTTGATGCTTGGCATTCCGCTCTGGCCGTTTGCAAGGCCAATCACCGTGTCGTTAGTACTCATGTCGCCATCAATAGTGATGCGGTTGAATGAGGTGTCCACCGCTTCGAGTAGAGATTTCTGGAAGCAGGATGCACTGACTTTGGCATCCGTTGTGATGAAGCAAAGCATCGTTGCCATGCTGGGGCAAATCATCCCCGCTCCCTTCGCACATGCTCCTATACGCACGCGGTGGCCGCCGATATCTAGTGAGACCGCAATTTCTTTCTTGCAGGTGTCACTTGTCATAATGGCACGTGCCACATCCTCGCCGTTGTCCGGACCCAGGCCAGCAACCAGCTCGCCGATCTTGGGCTCGATGCGCATCATTGGCAGGGGAAGGCCGATGACCCCGGTGGAGCAAACGGCAATTTGGCGTTGGCGCAAACCAAGCTCTTTGGAGACAAGCTCACAGGTTTTGCGCGCATCGCTGATGCCTTTTACGCCGGTGCAAGCATTGGCATTGCCGCTATTGGCGACGATGGCCTGCACCTTGTCTGCTTTCAAGTATGCCTGGGACACCTTGACGGGGGCAGCCTTGACGCGGTTGGTGGTGAAAGCGCCAGCGGCGCTGCATGGGTATTTGGAATAGATGAGGGCCAGGTCAAGACGCGGGGCATCCGGGTTTTTGATGCCTGCACTAACAGCCGATGCGGTGAAGCCTCTCGGAGCGCATACTCCTTTTTTAATTCTTTTGATGTGGGCACTCGAAGACATGGCGAATTATAACCCTGAGCGGGTTTTAATAATTTTGCAAGCCGGCTGTTTCAGGAAACGCACACAGCAGGTTGAAATTTTGAATTGCCTGGCCAGCTGCGCCCTTGCCCAGATTGTCCTCAGCACTGAGCAAAAGGACGCGCCCGGTGCGCGGGTCATGATCCCAGCCAATATCGATAAAGTTCGTTCCCGTGACATTCTTGGTGTCAGCGCAGCCACCCTTGCCTAACAGGCGGACGAAATATTCCCCCCCATAGGACTGCTCGAGGCATTGGCCCACCTCGTGCGGGTCAGCAGTGAGTATGGCGCTCGTTGTCGTGCAGATGCCATTGTGAACCGGAACCAGATGCGGGGTAAACGAGATGGCTACCTTTTGCCCCGCAGCCTTGCCGAGCTCCTGTTCGATCTCGGGGCGTGGCAACTGCGCTTGCTGCAGATCCTTGA
>CAYXEC010000003.1:0-5813 GCA_964463855.1 uncultured Verrucomicrobiales bacterium
CCCCGCTCTGGGTTCTTTTGGCGGAGGGGATTTGCAGGCGTACCGTGCCCCGGTCGGCAAGGACTTCCTCGCCAACCCAGTAACGCGACAAGAAGCTGGTTGCCCGGATATCAGCACGAACTCCCTGAAATTGGGCTGAGTGGTAAAATGTCTGATCCCCCCATTGGATCTCAGCCTTTGCTGCCCCTGCTGAGATAGGTGTCACGCGAAGTTCACTGAGCTTTGCCGACTGGGCCCCGACAAGGCTACTGACAGCTAATTCTGTTGATTCCTTGAAAGTGGCGCCATTATACTTAACGATGATGTAGACAGTGATGAGTATCGCTGTGAGAACAAAGCCTGCCAAGGAGCCTATGATTGCCCACCTGAAGTTGGGGTTGATGACTATGGGGGTCTGTTTTGAACGCCTTTTTCGTTTTCTTACCCTGATAACTTGTGACCCGTCAGCGCGGGTGATGAGTTCGCCCTCCTTGATTCTTTTTTGTGTCACTTTTTCCCGGTCCTTTTGCTTGAGGCGATCCATCATCTCATCAATCGAATAATGTTCGTGATCCTCTGTGGGCTTTTTCGTGTCGGATTCCATATACCTTGGTGTTATCTGGGCTTGTTGTGAATCAGTGCCTGAGTTGCTGTGTATGAGGCCGGAGTCGCTGTGATGGTTTGATTCAGCGGTTTCTCCAGGGCATGCCCGTTGGGTCGATGAGCTCAGCATTGACCGTGACAATGATGGCCTCGCGAAACGTTTTGCTGACCTCTGAACGGAACAGTCTTCCCGCAAAGGGTATGTCTCCCAGTATGGGGGTTTTGTCCTCGATCTTTGTCTGCTTGCTGGTGATCAGGCCTCCTAAAACCACGGTCGCCCCGTCCTGGATGGTAATGTTCGCATCCTGCAGGCGAATGGTCTTGAAAATGGGCATAAGGATACTCTTTTCGGTGATCGTGAGACTCTGCGGGTTGACAAGGCTGTAAGCACCCAGTGTGGTAATGGGAGAGCCGTAGTTCACAAAGCCCTCAAACTCTACCAGCTCAGGCTGTAAGGAGAGGTCGATGTATTTTTTGTCAGGTCCGACCGTCGGCTCAACTTCCAATGTGATGCCGGTAGGCCTCGTCTCGAATCCGGTAGGAGTTGCCGGGGTGACGGGAAAGATTTCCACGGAGCCGCCACCTTGATCGCTGGCGCCGCCAATGCCACCTCCAATTTGCTGAGGCAACTCGGGCGGCTCGTATTCCGTGGGGTAAATAAATTCCCGAATGACCTCGATCTTGGATCGCTCACCACTGCGTGTGATCGTGGATGGCTTGACCACGATGTCAGCTCCCTTGCTCTGGTTGAGCCCGCGCATCATCATATCAATGACCATGCCATTGGTGATCGCAGAGAGGCGCAAAATGCCCGGGGCTCTCTGTTTGTTGTCGGAACTTACTCCAGCGCTGCGGTTGAGGAAGCTGTCGATAGCGTCAGGGGCGATGGCGCTGTTGCCACTTCGGTTGCCTGCGGTGACCGGGCCGCCTCCGAGATCATTCAGAGGGCTGCCATTGCCCACTCCTCCTCCCCCAAGAATGAGGTTGCTGCCCAAATCAAGAGGGGTGATGGCCCAGTCAAAACCCAGTTCATTGATTTTTTCCTCACTGACGCGGATGATATTGGTTCTGATGATAACCATGACGGGTTCCTCGTCAGTGATAATGGAGACGAGCTGCTCAACGAGGTTGATGTTGTCCGGGGTGTTTCGCACCATGAGGCTATTACTGGCTGCTGAATAGGAGGCTGATGCGCCGTCCGGGAAACTGATGCCATTTTGTTTGAGGAAATCGACGATGTTGACACGCGTCGGCAACTTGCCTTCTTCGCTGTCACCATCTCCGAAAGGATCATCGTCGGCGTCTCCACCTTTGGCTGTGGCGGCCTGTAGAAAGTTCGGTGGCACCCGGAATGTGCGCAATATGAGATCCTCCTTGAGCGTGCCCAGTGGGGTCACCAGAACACTGACACCATCAACCCGCCAAATGGTCCTGGTTTGCTCGGTGATGTAATCCAGTAGTTTTGAGAGAGGAAGGTTCCGGGCTTTGATATTGATCCGCTTACGAGTAACTGCTTCGGCAGCCTCGGAAGACATATCGCCAAGGTTGAGCAAAATATTGATGCCTGTTTGTTGCCCGCTGGCGTCTGGCGCATCCCCGTCGCGGCTTTGAACTCGCACGAAGTCAAGTGCTTCGGCAAGGGTCAGATCCTCCAGATCGATATCTTCAACGATGATGCCGGTCAGTTTGTTTCTGATATCAGTGACAGACATCGCCGAGTTTTCGAGAGCGAGTATGGGCAAGCTCTTGTCCGCTGCGGGTACGTAAATTTCCCAGTTGCCATCCACCTCAGCGAGCATGCTGGAGCGCGTCTGGTCCCTGGCCGCACGGTAATAGTCCGATTTGATCACATCGATACGCTCCATGCCCCTCCGCGCGGCTTTGTTATAGGGGTCGATGAGGAGAACGGACTCATAGCTCTGGTGTGCCTGATTGTATTGTCCGAGCTGGTAATGTCCCTCGGCCTTGCGAAGCAGGCGGCTCACCTGGACCACATCATCCACGTGATCGGGAGTGAGCGCAGGGTTGTAGCGTATGGGATCGTCAATTTGGTGCCTCAATGCGAGAGCCCCTGTGTGGGTGGGCGCGATTTGAGGCTGAAGCACCTGATCGAGAAGATCGCGCGCTTCATCATATGCACCCTTCTTAGCCAGGGACCGGCAATACTCAGTGGTGGCCGTCGCATAGCGATCGGCAGCGGCAGTGCGGAGCTCAGCACTTAGCACGCCTCCCGGCAAGAGAGAGAATGCCCGGGCGTAATGCTCAGCAGCGGTCTCATAATCAGCGCCTTGGTAGGCAGTGTCACCAGAACTTAGGAGTTCAACGGCTTGACGAGCGTTTTCGACCCTGCGCTCGAGCTCTTTTTGAACGATGGACTCATCAGCGAAGACACAGGGAGTTGGAAACAGCGCAACCGCTGCCAACAAATATGCCAGCAGGCTCAGGGCTGTTCTCGGTGGCGCTGTTTGCCTCTGGGAGTGTAAGGGCGGCCTGTCCATTGAGAGTCAGTCCATGGTTTATAGCCAAGAGATGGCTCCGAAGTAAGCGTAAAGTTCAAAAAAATTAGCTTTTAAGATCAGTGTGATGCTATCTCCAAAACGGCCCTGAGGGCCTCTCGGTGGTGATCAGGCGGGGGGTATGAAAAGGTGATATGGGCACAAATTGAACGCAAAATGGGCTTGTGATGATCTTATCTCCAGCTAGGGTGTGCCCGCAGGCGCAATTCTGCACGTATTGGTAAAAAAATCATGGCTTCCTCCTCCACCACCAGCTCCCCGGACAACGCGCTGGGTTCTACTTCCATTACCGGTCTTGAAAATGACACTGCCGAGCAAGCTCGCAGAGCCCTGGCACACGCAGCCTATGACTCCAAGGTGGAGGGAAACATCATTTTTACCAGGGTTGACGCTGCCATTAACTGGATGAGAAAAAATTCCCTCTGGCCGATGCCCATGGGTCTTGCCTGTTGCGCCATCGAGCTGATGGCAACGGCTTCCTCAAGGTTTGACATCTCCCGTTTTGGGGCCGAGGTGATGCGTTTTTCGCCGCGTCAGAGTGATGTGATGATTGTGGCAGGCACGGTGACCTACAAAATGGCGCTTGCCGTCAAGCGTGTCTGGGACCAGATGCCGGATCCCAAGTGGTGCATTGCCATGGGGGCCTGTGCGTCCAGCGGCGGCATGTATAGGAGCTATGCCGTGTTGCAAGGAATCGATCAACTGTTGCCGGTGGATGTCTATATTTCAGGTTGCCCGCCTCGCCCGGAGGCACTTATTGAAGGCCTCATGAAGCTGCAGCGTAAAATTGACGGTGAAGAATCCGTCCGTGACCTCAAAGCCGATCCATCACTAAAGAACTAACTTTGATCAACCAAGATGAACGCCCAGAAAGCAGCTCAAAAAGTGTTGGAAAAATTTCCCGCTGCCTCGTCTCACGAGTTTCGTGGTGAGCAGACGGTCACTACCAGCCTCGATGAGCTCAGGGCAGTGATGGAGTTTTGTTTCAATGACCTGGGGCTCAACTTTCTCATCGATGCCTCCAGTGTCGATAACATGGGCAGCGAACCAAGGTTTGAGGTGGTTTATGAGCTAGCGACAGTGGATGACTCGGTTCACTTGCGTGTCAAAGCCGCCCTTGCCGAGGAAGAGCAAGTTCCAACGGTGAGTGATCTCTGGGCAACGGCTGACTGGCATGAGCGCGAGATCTACGACATGATGGGAATCCGTTTTGCCGGGCATCCTGACCTTCGTCGTATTCTGATGTGGGAAGGTTATCCCTTTCATCCCTTGCGCAAGGAATTCCCCCTGGCAGGCAAACCCAGTGAAATGCCCGATGTTGCAAGCACGGGAGTGGCTCCGCTCGAGGGTGGTCCTTTTGTGACCAGTGCAGGTGCAGACAGCCGGGTAAGGGCCGAGCCCAGGGCCAGATAGCACATACGGCGGGCTGAGCTCCGCTGGAATTTGGGGCCAATGTGCTCACCCATGGTTTCTGCTGCCAAGTGATTGAAGCCTCAGTGGAAAATGAGCACGGTTTTTCCGTGTGTTTGCCCGGCTTGGCGCTATTCTGGAACCAGTGACCCCCCGCAGATATCGCACTACAAATCCCTTTGCCCAATGGAACATGGTGACCGGTTTGATGTTAGTCCTGGTAATGATTCACCTGGGGCTCATCTTTGCGGGCGGGCCTCCGGAATCACTAAGGTATTACGAGAGCTTTGGTCTCTCACTGCAGGGCCTTTCCGATGGCATGATATGGCAACCTTTAACCTATGCATTGTTTCACGGTGACTGGTTTCATTTAGGTATTAATCTTCTGCTTCTGGGTTTTGCGGGTGCCCGGGTGACACAAATCCTGGGGCAGCAGGCCTGTTTTGCCATCATTGTTCTTAGTATCCTGGTCGGTGGGTTGATGCATTTGCTAACTGAAATGTTTTTGGTTTTTAGGGGGTTTGAAGCAAGCCACCTGATCGGCATTTCGGGGGCTTGTTTTGCTTTATTGATTACTCTGCTTACACTCTCACCACATGGCAGTCTGAGGCTTGTGCCTGTCAGTGGCAAAAATCTTGGGCTTGGCCTTGTGTTGGGCGAGGCGCTCTTATGGCTCATGAATCCGGGCCTTGGTCTGCCCGTTTTTGCTGCCATGGGCGAGTATCTGGTGAGTTGGGGTGGGGCCGGTTTGTTCGGCATTAGCCACGCGTGTCACCTCGGTGGTGCTCTTGTAGGCTGGTGTTTTGCCAGACGGGTTTTGGCTCCGGTTGCCGCCATCAGCTAGAGGCTGCTCGTGACACTAAAAGAAGCTCGACCTGACTGTCTCTTTAATCAATGCTCTGCCCGGCCGAAGTGGTGCAACATCTCCATGGCCGCATCTATTTCAAACCATCACAAAACATCCAACACAACATTACCATGAGTCTACAACCAGGGGACAAAGCTCCCGATTTCAATCTTGTTACCCTCACCGAGGAGGGCCCTCAAACCGTGCAGCTTGCCGACCTCGTTGCCAAATCCAACACCGTCCTCTTGTTCGTGCCGATGGCATTCACGGGTGTCTGCACCCAGGAATTTTGTGACATCACCCAGGGGCTCTCCGTCTACAATGAGCTCAATGCCCAGGTGGTTGGTATTTCCGGTGACAACCCCTTTGCCCAGAAAGCGTGGGCAGACAAGGAGGGTATTGGAATCACCCTGCTTAGTGACTATGAGCACGATGCAGCCAAGGCCTATGGAGTTGCC
>CAYXEC010000003.1:5823-73734 GCA_964463855.1 uncultured Verrucomicrobiales bacterium
ACGAGTCCGTCCTGCCTGAGAAAAACCTGATCATGGGTGGTGTTGCCAAGCGCTCCGCATTCGTCATCGATACGGAGGGCGTGGTTCGCTACGCCGAGGTCAATGACAGCCCCGGGGACTTGCCCGATTTCGAGGCCATCCAGGCTTGCCTGAAGTCTCTGTAACTGGCCGCCAATGTTATGATCTGGGCTCTTCACGGGGCCGTCGGCAGGGCGGCTGACTGGCGCGCATTTGCAGCTGGTTTGCCATCCGGATTTGGAGGCGTGCGCAGGCTCGACCTGTGGCGTTTTCTGGATTGCTGTCCCATGCCTCTTAAGGCATTTGGCAATGCGCTTTGCGAGGAAATCGTCAGGATAGATCCACAACCTGTTTTACTGGGGTATTCGATGGGGGGGCGTCTGGCACTGCACGCCCTGCTGGACAAGCCCTCTGCCTGGAAGGCGGCGATCATTGTTTCCGCCCATCCGGGTCTGACATCTGAGGCTGAGCGGTCGGCACGGCGTGAACAGGATGCTGAATGGTCATCCATGGCTCTCAAAAGCGACTGGCCTGATTTTCTGGCGCAATGGAATGCCCAGAGTGTTCTCGGCGATGCAGGTGACTTGTCTGACCGGGGCGATTTGAAAAGCCGGCGTGCTTCCATCGCGAGGTCCTTCGTTGACTGGTCACTCGGGGCGCAGGCTGATCTTGTTCCCCGGCTAGAGAAAATTCCATGCCCCGTGCTCTGGGTCACTGGCGAGCGAGATGAGAGGTTTACCGAACTTGGCCGTGAAGCCGTCACCAAGTTGCCACAGGGCGAGCTCAAGATTGTGGCGAATTGCGGGCACCGTGTGCCTTGGGAAAAACCTGAAGAATTTTCCAAGGCCTGCATTGATTTTCTGGCAATGCACTTGAAAGATAAGCCTTAACACCTAAAACATTCGCCATGTGGAAATCAGCACACGACTTTGAAGATGTTCTCTACGAGAAAAGCGAGGATGGCCAGATTGCCAAGATCACCATCAACCGTCCCGAGGTCAGAAACGCATTCCGGCCCGAGACCACCCAGGAACTACTCAAGTCACTGGACCTCGCTCATGAGGACCCGGAGGTGGGTGTGATTATTCTCACAGGTGCCGGGGACAAGGCTTTTTGCTCCGGAGGGGACCAGAAAGTGCGTGGTCACGCCGGCTACATCGGTGGCGACGGGGTGCCCAGACTCAACATTCTGGACGTGCAGCGCAAGATCCGCAACCTACCCAAGCCGGTGGTGGCCATGGTGGCCGGTTATGCCATCGGTGGTGGTCACGTGTTACATGTGGTCTGCGACCTCAGTATTGCTGCTGATAACGCCATTTTTGGCCAGACCGGGCCCAAGGTCGGATCCTTCGACGGTGGCCTCGGCTCCAGCTATTTGTCTCGCATTGTCGGTCAGAAAAAGGCGCGTGAAATCTGGTACCTGTGCCGCCAATACAATGCCGGGCAGGCTTTGGAAATGGGGCTGGTTAATACGGTGGTGCCACTCGCCGATCTGGAGAAGGAAACCGTGCAATGGTGCCGTGAGATGCTTGAGCACTCACCCATTGCGCTGCGCTGCCTCAAGGCCGCACTCAATGCCGACTGTGACGGCCAGATGGGTCTGCTCGACCTGGCTGGAAATGCCACCATGCTCTACTACATGAGCGAGGAGGGCAAGGAGGGCAAAAACGCTTTTCTCGAAAAGCGCAAACCGGACTTCTCCAAGTTTCCCCGGGTGCCCTAGGGGCTGATGCCCGGGACATTCGCTATTCCCAAAAGCAGCAGCGCATCTGGTCCATCGGGCCGGATTTGCTGGATAAAGGGGGCCTTGAGAAAGGGGCTGAACTGCGCAGATGGATTGACTGGGAAGAGCCCACCCTGCAACTGCCCTTCGCCAGCGGGCAGTAATGGTGCCATCTCCGGCTGCCATGCGAACCAGCAGGGGGTAATCCCTGTAGCTCAGCAGGCGATGAAATAGGCGGACAACTAGGCTTAAAAAAGGTTGCAAATCGTTGCCAGTAGTGGCTTTGTGGCGCCGCGATGTCAGAAAACCATGAACGCAAGACGCTCGAGGAGCGTCACCAGATGTCCGACCTGGAACGACTCAGGCACTCCTGTGCGCACGTGCTTGCCACCGCGGTGCTCAGAATCTGGCCGGATGCCCAGTTGGCCGGTGGCCCGCCTGTGGAGAGTGGTTTCTATTACGACATCGATCTCGATCACCACATTACCCCGGACGACTTTGAAAAGATCGAGGCGGAGATGAAGAAGATCGTGAAGGAGAACCAGACCTTTGAAAAGATGGTCGTTTCCCGCGATGAGGCGATGGCCATGGCAAAAAGCGGGCGTCTGGGCGGGCTTTCAGAACGCGGCTCGGTGAGCGAGTTCAAGGTTGATTTGCTCAATGATATCCCCGAGAGCGAGGAGATTTCCATCTACAAGAACGGGGAGTTCTGGGACCTGTGTGCCGGCCCTCATGTCGGCCGCACGGGCAACTGCAAGGCATTCAAGGTCATGAGCGTGGCCAGTGCCTTCTACAAGGGGGATAACACCCGTCCCCAGCTGCAGCGCATCTACGGCACCTGCTTTAAAAACAAGACGAGCCTGGAAGAGCATCTCGAAAAGCTCGAGGAGGCCAAAAAGCGTGATCACCGCAAACTCGGCAAGGAACTCGGGCTGTTCCATATCGACGAAGCGGTCGGGCAGGGACTGATCCTGTGGAAGCCAAAAGGTTCACTCATGCGCCGGGCTCTTCAGGATTTTATTACCGAGGAGCTCGACAAGCAGGGCTACTCCCAAGTGTTTACTCCACACATTGGCAAGCTCGACCTCTACCGCACCAGCGGACACTTTCCCTATTATCAGGAGAGCCAGTATCCGGCGATTGCCGAGCGCGATGCCTTGCAAAAACTCTCCGAAGAGGGAGCGACATGCGCGACCCTGACCAACGGGCTCGAGACCGGCGCGATCGAAGGCTACATGCTCAAGCCGATGAACTGCCCGCATCACATCAAGATTTTCACCAGTGATCACCACAGTTATCGTGACCTGCCCGTCAGGCTTGCGGAGTTCGGCACGGTGTATCGCTGGGAGCAGTCTGGGGAGCTCGGTGGCATGACCCGGGTGCGCGGTTTCACCCAGGATGATGCTCACCTCTTTTGCACGCCAGAGCAGGTGGCAGATGAGGTTCAAAACTGTCTGGCACTCGTCAAGAAGGTGCTTAATACCCTGGGCATGGATGACTACCGGGTCAGGCTCTCACTACGTGATCCCGATAGTGATAAGTATGTGGGTGACCCTGCGAACTGGGACAAGGCGGAAGATGCCTTGCGCGCAGCTGTGCAAGTACTGGGTGTGGATTACACCGAGGAGGAAGGGGAGGCCGCCTTCTATGGACCGAAGATTGACTTCGTGGTTAAGGATGTCATTGGGCGCGACTGGCAGCTGGGAACGGTGCAGGTCGACTACAACCTGCCCGAGCGCTTTGATCTATCCTATGTCGGGGCTGACAACAAGCCGCACCGCCCGGTGATGATCCACCGCGCTCCCTTCGGTTCGTTGGAACGCTTTGGAGGTCTTCTCATTGAGCATTTCGAGGGTAAGTTCCCAACATGGTTGTCTCCAGAGCAAGTGCGCGTGTTGCCCATATCAGAGAAATTTAATGAAGCTGCAGATGCTGCGCTCAAGGCCCTTGCTGATGCTGGCGTGCGCGCAACTTGTGATCGAAACGCGGACAAGGTGGGAGCCAAAATTCGCCTTGCCAGACTGGATCGTGTACCGTATATGGTAATCATTGGAGCGCGGGAAGCCGAAAGCGGCACCGTCTCTGTCAGGCACCGTGATCAGGATGATCTGGGTGCAATGTCCATTGATGAATTTGTTTCTAAAATCCAAACGGAAATTGCCAGTCGGTCTTTGTAGGCCATTCAAGTCGGCATCAGTTCGTTGATTGCTTATCCGCATGGATCGTTTCAATGGTATTATTCAATCATCCGCATGTCCATATGACATGAAACGTAACCCGCATGTGAGTGATACAGCTCAGTGTGGCCAGCCAACTTCCCCAACAAAATAGAGGAGAACACCATAGCTAGACCCAATAAAAAACCTATGCGCAGCCGCCGTGACATGACTCGTGTCAATGAAAGAATTAGGGCACCCAAAGTGCGTGTTGTCTATGAAGACCAGCAACTTGGCGTGATGAGTTCACGTGAGGCAGTTGAAAAAGCCAAAGCGGTTGGAATGGATTTAGTAGAAGTGGCCCCCAATGCCAGCCCGCCCGTTTGTCGGGTGTGTGACTATGGCAAATACAAATATGAGCAAAGTAAGCTCAAAAAGAACAAGGCCAAAAGCGTCTCTCGTGTTAAGGAAATCAAGCTCAGGGTCGGAACTGACAAGCACGACTACAATATCAAGATGGCGCGTGCAGAGCAGTTCCTTGAGCATGGTAGCAAGGTTCGCGTAAGATTACAGTTCCGTGGGCGGGAAAATGCTCACAAGGAAATTGGTTTTGATGTGCTCAACAAATGTGCTGTAGATCTCAAGGACATGGCCCATGTTGATCAGGCTCCTCGTTTGGCGGGTCGTGCTGTTAGCATGATGCTTTCCCCGCTTGCCAAGGATAAGCAAAAGCGTCATTTCCTTCTAAGTCATGGCAATCTGGTTGATCCCGATGATGAGGGCGATGAGCATATCGAGTTTGAAGAAGATGATCACGCTCTGGAGGGGGAGGAGTGAACTCATCAGGGCTTGCCGAGTGAGAGTTTTTTGAGCCTGTGTCGCGCCTACTCTTATTTGATATAGACTGCACCCTGATCGATACGGGGGGTGCTGGTATGGCTGCCCTCAAAGAAGCAGCACATGAATTGTTTGGTGCCGAGGGTCCTGAATTGGATCTTGCAGGAAGCACGGACTCAGGGATTGTGCGTGGAATGCTCGAGCATTTCGGCAGTGACTTGAAGCTGGAGGATTTCTACCAGGTTTATCTCCAGAGACTATCTCCCAATCTTAAATCGTTTGCCGGCACCATATTGCCTGGGGTCACGAGCCTGTTGGATGAGATGGCAAAGTCTGATGCTACTCTGGCATTACTCACGGGGAATATTGCACATGGGGCCAAGGCAAAAATTGATCACTACGGGCTCGACGAGTATTTCTCGATACAGGTTGGCGCCTACGGAGACGATCACCATGACAGAAATCTCCTTGGGCCTGTGGCGCTGGAGCGCGCCAGCTCAATTCATGGATTTGCATTCGAGGCAAAGAACTCGGTAGTCATCGGTGACACCCCCAAGGACATTGCCTGTGGTCAGGCAATGGGAGCCGCGACCCTGGCGGTTGCCACAGGGCGGTTTTCGGTCGAGGAGCTCAATCGCTGCGGAGCTGATCTGGCCGTGGAAGATCTGTGTGATCCACGAGTCGGATCATTTTTGAAGTAGGCAGCTGCTGCTCCCGGTGCAAATAGAAAGGCACGGCGGTTGCCGTGCCTTGATCTTTCAGGTTGCAAATGGATTACTTCTCAACCGAAGCCCCGTAGCCGGCAGCTTTGACCGCTTTGACAAGATCCTCTTCTGAGACGCTGCTTTTGGCGGTGACCACGGCTGAGTCGGGCATACTCACGGATGCACTGGTAACTCCCTCAACCCCTTCAAGTGCAGACCGCACTTTATTTACACAGCCAACACCTCATGTCATGCCTGTGATTTTAAGGTTTAGAGTTTTCGTCTCCTCATCCTCTGCTTTGATATCCACAGGTGTGATGCTTGTTGCCTGTGCTGCATTAACAGCGCCAAGCGGCAGTGCCGCGAGAGCACCGAGTGTTATAAGTGTATGAATTGGTTTCATTTTTATACTCTGGTTTGGATTGTAGGAATCTAATGATTCCCCCTGCATGCGTAATAGAACGCGTACAATATAGCACACCCGGCATCATTTCCCATCCTTGATAACGGGAAAATTTTTGATCTGCTGCCGGATTTTTCCGGGCACAGGGGATATTTAGCACTTTTGGGCAATCGCGCACCCGGCCAGGTGTCCTGTGGTCCAGGCATTCTGAAAATTGAAACCACCTGTAATGCCGTCGATGTTGAGGACTTCACCTGCGAAATAAAGGCCGGGGGTGATTTTGCTCTGCATGGTCTTCATGTTCACGTCATCGAGTTTAACGCCACCACATGTAACAAACTCATCTTTGTTCATGCTTTTTCCAATCACTTGAAACTTGCCAGAGACAAGCTCCCTGGTGAGGTGCTCGCTTTCCTCCCGGCCAAGCTGTGACCAGGTGCATTCATCCGCGATGCCGGCTGCAGTGCACAAACGTCGCCACAGACGTTTGGGGAAGTGTTCGAATGGGGATCTGCTGCAGACCATACGCTTGCCATGCTTGCGGCGCGCTTCCTTAAGAACTTCGGGCACGTTTTCTTCGGGCAGCCAATCAATAGTGATACTGCAATGGTAAGCGAGTTCGTTGAGCTCGCGCGCCCCCCAGGCAGAGAGCCTGAGAATACCCGGCCCGCTCAGGCCATGGTGCGTGATGAGCAAGGGGCCGCTTGCCTTGAGCTTGATGTCATCAAGAGAGACCAGCGCGTTGGCGACACTTACCCCCTGAAGAGAAGCGATGCGCCCATCCTCGATGTTAAAGGCAAATAAAGAGGGGACATTGGCAATGAGCTTATGGCCAAGTGCCATGGCCAGACGCGCACCAGAAGCGAGACGGGTTCCTCCCGTGGCCAGAAGAACACACCGGGTTTTAATGGTTTCTTTGGTATTGGTCCTGAGAGTGAATATCGTACTCTCAGCCGGATCATGAGGGTGATCAGAGGCTACAGAATCAACCGTGGTTGATGTCTGGATAACAATGCCGGATTTCTGCGCGGAGCCCTGAAGGCAGTCAACTATGGTCTGGGAATTGTCTGTGGTGGGAAACATACGGCCATCAGCCTCGGTCTTGAGTTCAACACCATGATCCCGGAACCAGTTCACCGTGTCCAAAGCTCCCCAGTGATGAAATGGGCCTATCAACGATTTGCTGCCACGCGGATAGTGCTCGGTGAGGGTTTTTGCCTCAAAGCATGCATGAGTGACGTTGCAGCGGCCTCCACCAGAAATTTTGACCTTGCCCAGGGTCTGTGCTGTTTTTTCAAGAATGAGTATGCGCGCTCCGGGAGCCGCCTCCGCACAGCTGATCGCAGCAAAGAAGCCAGCCGCACCGCCGCCTATGACTACCAGGTCCCAGGGATCAGGCTCAGACATCTTCCTCAAGCTCAAACTCAGCCCAATCCACGGACTCGTTCAGTGCTGCCACAGAGTCATGAATGAGCAGATCAAGGTCCGGCTCTTGTCCCTCACAATTGAAGGCAAGCAAGGGACCACCGTGCTCGACCTTAGGCGGGTCTTTGTCGATTGCTGAGAGGCGCACGTAAAACCAGTCGAGAATACCTTCGCCGGTCTTGGGTAACCACTGCACGATGAGTTCGATCGTGGCTACAGGATCCTCGTCACCGAGTTCACGCTGGGTGGCCATGTCCTGCTCATCGCAGTCGATGCCCGCCAAGACCTCCAGGCGGGTGTCATCCTTGTGATCATCCAAGGATGATTCGATTTTCTGATACACGGCCTCCTTGGGGGAAATGATCCTCATGTCGGGGAGCCTTGTTGAGGGGGGAGTCTTTGGCAAGGAGATTGCGCAGGTTCTTTTGCTGGTATTGCTTCTGGTATGGCAGCATTGAAAATGCCAAATCAGTCGAGTCGAAATTCCCCATCTTCATCGGAGCCCATCCAGCCCAGCTTGCCAAAGGCCGCCAGAATCATGTTGTTGATTTCATAGCCATCTTCCTCGGCGTGCTCCACGGTGGCAGAGCTTGTCATGCCCCTGATGGATTCAATGCTTATAACCGTCTGTTTCTCGGGGAAAGTAATCCAGTCCCCCCAGTCTTTTTTCTCATGCTGGGGATCAAGCTTTTTGCCGCGCAAGGCAATCATCACCTCGGCTATACTTGCCGGGGGTTCCATGTCGGGAAGATGGACGCGTGTTTCCATGAGTCACTTGTAATAGGGTAGTGGGTGACTTGCCAGATTTAGTGAGCTTCTGCAGCGCTTTTTATGGCTTCGAGCTCTTCCCAGCGGTCGTAAAGCTTGGGGACCTTTGCCTTGGCATCGTTCAGTTCTGCCTCGAGGACCTGCCAGTTCTCCCCGTGTTGCTCGTAAAAATCGGGGGCGTTAAAGATGGCTTCGAGGCGTGCGAGGTTTCGCTCGGCTGCGAGGATGTCCTCCTCAATGGTTTCGAGTTCCCTGGCCTCTGCCCATTTGAGTTTGCGGGCACGTTCTTTGCGCTCCGGATTTTTCTTCGCCGGCTTGGTTTTATAGACTTTACCGGTTGCCGCACGGGCGGACTTTTTTTCCAGGTAGTAATCGTAGTTGCCAACTTGGTAGTCCACAACACCGTCGCCCTCGAAAGCGAGAATGTCTGTGCACACGCGGTTGAGAAAATAGCGGTCATGGCTGACAACAATGACGCTACCTTTGAACGCGCACAGGGCTTCTTCGAGTAACCTCAGGGTATTAAGATCGAGATCGTTGGTCGGCTCGTCCAATACAATCACATTGCCTCCATTCTTGAGGATCTTGGCAAGCATCACGCGGCTGCGTTCTCCACCACTGAGTAACTCGATTTTGGTATTGATGCGCTCCTCGGTGAATAAAAAACGGCGCAGGTAGGCACGCAGGCCGATGGTTTCATCCCCGAGCTTCACGTTTTCCTGACCTTCTCCGACTTCTTCAAAAACGGATTTGTTGTCATCGAGCAGGAGTCGATTCTGGTCAATGAAGTTGATGTCAGTTTTGATCCCGATATCCACCTTGCCCTCGAGCGGTTTAAGCTGGCCGAGCAGGATATGGAGGAGGGTGGATTTTCCCATGCCGTTGCGCCCGACAATACCCAGCCGCTGGCCACCCTCAATTTTCAAACTGACATTGGAAAAAAGCCATGGCCCGTCATCGTAGGCCATGCCGACATCCTCGACCTCAATGATTTTGTTGCCCAGCTTTGGTGGCACAGGGATGATGAGATCGACGTCTGGTTCTTGCTCCGGAGCTTTCTGGTCAGCGACCTCAAAATAGCGATCCATACGGTCCTTTGCCTTGGTGGTTCGGGCCTTGGGGCCACGTCGCACCCATTCAAGTTCCCGGCTGAGGAAGCGCTGGCGTTTGTGCTCATTTCTGGCCTCTGCCATATCACGCTCAGCGCGTGAGAGCAGGTAATCGGTGTAATTGCCCTGGTAACTATCACATTTGCCTCTGCGTATTTCCACAATACGTGTGGCGATGCGATCGAGGAAATAGCGGTCGTGAGTGACAAAGAGGCAAGTTCCCGCGTAGCGGGCGAGGAATTTTTCCAACCACTCGATGGACTCGGTATCGAGGTGGTTGGTGGGCTCGTCAAGAATCAGGAAATCAGGTTTTGCCAGCAAGGCCCGGCAGAGGGCAACACGCCGTTTTTCTCCACCGGAGAGAGACCCAACGATGCGCCCGGCATCCGGTGCGTGTAAGTGGGAGAGAAGCGTGCTTGCCCGGTGTTCAAGATCCCAGCCCTCCAAGTGGGTGATTTCATCCAATACCTCGGCGCTGCGCTGGCTGTCTGCCGGGATGCTCTCGTATTCAGAGATCAGGTCCAGAGTGTATTGAGCACCTGCCAGCACATTGTCATGAACACTCGCCTCTTCATTCAATTCAAAATTCTGCGGCAAGTAGCCAATGACAAGGCCCCGTTTGTAGGTCACCTCGCCGGTGTCTCCAGCGGCTTCACCGGCGAGTATTTTCAAGAACGTGGATTTGCCACAGCCGTTTCTGCCAACCAAACCAATGCGGTCACCTTGTTGAATGGCGAGAGTGGCTCCATCAAGTACCGTGTGCGAGCTATAGCTGACACAGAGCTCACTGGCGCTGGCGATGGAGTCTGACATGCGCGGCAATATACTTGAGGATGGCCGCTTGTCATGCCTTTAGCCATACGAATACAATATGAATGGCTTGCAGGATCGGTATGGGCTTGTAGTCTGCGCCGCCTCAAGTGATGTCTGTATTCCATGGAATAAAGCCCGGTCAACGATGGATCAGTGAAACTGAGCCTGAACTGGGTGTCGGGATTATGCTCAAGGTTGAGTTTAAGCGGGTGGAAGTGATGTTTCCCGCAGCCAATGAGCGTAGGCAATATGCCCTGGACAGTGCGCCGCTGCGCAGGGTGGCTCTGAAAGAGGGGGAAACACTGGAGACACACGAGGGTGATGTGATGGTGGTGGATGAGGTGCTCGAGCGGGGCGGCTTGCTGGTCTATTTGTGCGCCGGCCGCGAGGTCGAAGAGGCGGAATTATCTGATACAATGAGTTTCAGCAGACCCGAGGACCGTTTGTTGGCCGGGCATGTGGATGATTTGTCCACTTATGATCTAAGGGTTGAGGCGCTGTGTCACCAGTCGCAGGTGATGAAGGCGCCAGCACGTGGTTTTGTCGGTGCCAGGGTGGACCTCATTACTCACCAAATTTACATCGCCAACAGGGTGGCATCGCGAGTTGTGCCGCGGGTGTTGCTGGCAGATGAAGTGGGCCTGGGAAAGACCATTGAGGCATGTTTGATCATGCATAGATTGCATCTCACCGGGCGAGCAAACAGGATACTCATTCTTGTTCCCGAACCACTCCTGCACCAGTGGTTTGTGGAGCTGCTAAGACGCTTCAACATGCTTTTCAGTTTGTTTGACGAGTCAAGATGCCAGGCCATCGAACATGGTGGCGAGGGTGAGGATAATCCGTTTTTAGACAGCCAACTGGTCTTGTGTAGTGTTGATTTTTTGGCAGAGGATCCCAGGCGTGGCGATCAGGCGGTTGCCGCTGGCTGGGATTTGCTCATCGTTGACGAGGCACATCACCTTGAGTGGAATGCCAGGGAGCCCAGTCCGGCTTACCGGATGGTGGAGTCACTGGCGCGTAAGACAGAGGGACTATTATTGCTCACAGCTACTCCGCGACAACTAGGTCCCGAGGGCCATTTTGCCCGCTTGCGTCTACTCGATGCGGAGCGCTATGTGGATATGGAGGCCTTTCAAGAGGAGGCGAATCACTACGAGCAGGTTGCCGAGGCCGTGGAAAGATTGCAGGAGGGGGACAGCCTTGTTCCTGAGGAGCGCTCCTTGTTCGCCTCACAGTCAGAGAGTGTAAATAGCCATTGTCTTGCCATGGAACAGGGTGATGAATCGGCTCGGGAGTCGTTGATACGCGAGTTGCTCGATACCTTCGGAACGGGTAGGGTGATGTTTCGCAATACCCGGCAGGCATTGACCGGTTTTCCAGACAGAAGGGTTTTGCTCATCCCTCTGGAGAGCGAGGAAGACAAAATAGACTGGCTGGTGGAACTACTCAAAAAACTGGGCGAGGCCAAAGTTCTTTTGATCTGCCGGACGAGGAAGCTCGCAGAGGAGATTCCCGAGAAACTCAGACAAAAGATCAATATCAACTGTGGCTTTTTTCATGAGGGAATGACCTTGTTGCAGCGTGATCGATCTGCGGCCTATTTCTCCGAACAGGATGGGGCTCGCATGTTGGTGTGTTCCGAAATAGGCAGTGAGGGAAGAAACTTTCAGTTCGCCCACCATCTCGTCCTGTATGACTTGCCCGATAATCCCGAGCTCTTGGAGCAGCGAATTGGGCGTCTGGACAGAATTGGACAGACTCAAACCATTCAAATCCATGTTCCCTATGCACGGAACACCCAAGGTGAACTATTGGCTCGCTGGTACCATGAAGGGCTCAATGCCTTTGAGCAGAGTCTTCACGGTGCTACGGAAATCGTTCGTGAGCTGGGCGGAAAGTTGCCCTGTGGGAAAATGGACGAAGGCCAGTTGCAATCATTTATCGATCTTTCCGCGCAGTGTCGCGTGCGAGTTTCTGAGAAGCTCAAGCGCGGTTATGACCGTTTGCTCGAGATCAATTCAAACAGACCTGAACAGGTTTCCAGACTCATTGAAGAAATGATCGCCATGGATGGCGACAGACAATCCGAGGCTTTCCTGGTCAGATTGTGGGATCACTTTGGGCTGCACGTCGATGAGCTCAGCGACCGATCCTACCTGCTGCTTCCCGGGCACCTGATCACGGATGCTTTCCCGGCTCTTCCTGACGATGGGCTCAATGTGACTTTTGACCGTGCGCGGGCACTCTCGCGGGAGGACACCACGTTCATGAGCTGGGATCATCCGGTGGCCCGGACTGCTCTGGACTTACTACTTACATCAGAAGCGGGCAATGCATCCTTTGGGGTCTGGGAGGGAGCTTCGCATAAAGGGGTGCTGCTTGAGACTTATCACGTTTTGGAGTGTGTTGCCCCATCATCCCTGCATAGCGATCGTTTCTTGCCGCCCACGCCCATCCGATCCCTGCTGGATCACGAGGGTATGGATCGGGGTGTTGAATTTCAATTCACCGTGGAGCAGCTGCGGTCTGGAAATCTGCACCAACTATTGGCACAAGACACATTTCGCCGTGTCATGTTGCCATCCATGCTGGAGGGATGTCATGCCCATGCGTCGGTGCAGATGAAACCACTTGTGCAAAAAGCAGTGACGGAGTGCAACCTGAAGCTTGGAGCTGAAATTGATCGATTGGTTTCCTTGGGTAAGATCAACGACCATGTCAGCGAGGAAGAGATCGCGGCACTGCGTAACCAGCGCGATATGCTCTGCGAGACCATAGGCAAATCCCGTTTACGGCTGGATTCCATGAGGTTGATTTTTTGCCAACCGTGAAGAAAGCTTGAGCAGTCATGGAATTTATCTATTTTGAGCAGCGTAAACCTTAATACACCAACCATACGATACACTCACCATGGGAAGAGCCTTTGAAGCACGCCGGGCAGGAAAAGAAAAACGTTGGGGCGAGATGTCCCGTTTGTTTCCCAAGCTGGGAAAAGTCATTACCATGGCGGCCAAGGCTGGCGGGCCTGATCCGGAATCCAACACAGTACTCAAGACTGCCATCAACAATGCCAAGGCGCAGAACATGCCCAAGGACAACATTGAAAAGGCCATCAAGCGTGCCTCTGGTAACGATGCAGCCAATTTCGATGAAGTCAGCTACGAGGGCAAGGGGCCTCACGGCTCACTGATCTGGGTGGAATGTGCCACGGATAACACCACGCGCACGGTGGCGAATGTAAAAACCATCTTTAATAAAAACGGTGGTCAGGTGGTCAATAGTGGCTCGCTGGATTTCATGTTCACCCGCAAGGCGGTGATTGAATTTGAGAAAACGGATGCGATTGATCTTGAGGAGGTGGAGCTCAACCTGATTGATTTTGGTCTTGAGGAGATGGATGTGCAGGATGAGCGCGTTCTGGTCTATGGTGATTTCACCAGTTTTGGCGAGTTGACCAAGGCTTGTGAGGACATGGGTATTGAGGGCATCAAGGCGACCTTGCAGCGTATTGCCAGCAGCCCGGTTGAGCTCACTGAGGAGCAAATCGAGGATGTGGAGACCCTGGTGGACAAACTGGAGGATGATGATGATGTTCAGGCGGTGTTCACCAACCTGGCCTGAGCTTTCTCTGCCTTTATTAGCTGGTTCGTTTCCTTTCCTGCCACGCGCAAAAGAGCACGGGCACGACAAACATGGTGAGTAGCTCAAACACCATGCCGCCGAAAATGGGGACCGCCATCGGCCCCATAATGTCCGCCCCCCTGCCTGTCGAGGTAAGCACAGGTAATAAAGCCAGCAGGGTAGTGGCCGTGGTCATCAGGCATGGCCGGCAGCGACGTTGACCTGCTGAGATGGTTGCCAGGCGGATTTCAGCAAGTGTTTGCGGGTTCTTCTGCGCAAAGCACTGGCGCAGGTAGGTCGAAATCACCACCCCGTCATCAGTTGCAATGCCAAACAGCGCGATAAAGCCCACCCAGATTGCGGTGGATAGGTTGACCGGACCAATATTGAACAGGGCACGCAGGTTGTGACCAAAGATGTCGACGTTCATAAAACCGGGTTGGCCATAGAGCCAGAGCAGAACAAAACCACCGGAAAAGGCGACAGCAATACCACTGAAAATGATGAAGGTGTTGACCACGGAACGGTTCTCAAGATACAGAATCAGGAAAATCGTCATGAGGGCCAGAGGCATGATGAGTAACATCGTTTGTTCAAATTCCAGTGCCGACTGGTAGTTGCCGGCAAACTCATAGTGGATGCCGCCGGGTCTGTTGAGTTTGCCTGCCTGTTCCTGGGCGGAGAGATAGGCTTGCACTTCCTCGACGACATCAACCTCGGCAAAGCCCTGGTTGGCTCCAAAGGTCACATAGCCCGTGAGGAAAGTGTCCTCACTCTTGATGACCTGCGGCCCGCGCACGTAGTGAATATCAACGACATCGCCCAAGGGGATCTGGGCTCCCTCCATGGTCCTGACGAGTATTTTCTCAATCGCCTCGATGGAGTCTCGATTCTCGCGGGCGTAGCGCACCAGAACATTGTAGCGCTCACGCCCCTCGACGGTGGTGGTGACGATCTCGCCGCCGACCGCGGTCTGGATGGTTTTTTGAATGTCGATGACATTGAGACCGTAGCGTTTGGCAGCCTCCCGGTCGGGGTGGATTTCGAGGTAGGGTTTGCCCACGATGCGGTCTGCGTTAATGCTGGCGATATCGAGGCCCGCAATACCGCTGGCACGCATGTGCTGCTCGAGTTGCAGGCCGAAGTCTTCCAGCTGATTCAAGTTAGGTGCCTTGATTTTAATGCCCATTGGAGCCCGCATGCCTGTGCGCAGCATGACCAGACGGGTCTCGATAGGCTGCAACTTGGGAGCGCCGGTTGTGCCCGTGAGCTGCGCAGCGATGCTGATCTCATGCCAGATGTCATCGTTGCTCCTGATGTGGGGGCGCCACTGGCGGAAGGGTTTGCCGTCTTTGTCAGGGATAAGCATGCCCTGCTTGTCATAGACATAGTCTCCACCATCATCGGTTTTAAACGTCATGATCCTGCCCTTCGCGTCGGAGCGAAACTCGGGGGAATAATTGACAATGGTCTCGATCATCGAAATGGGAGCCGGGTCCAGTGCGGACTCGGCCCGGCCGATCTTGCCAACCACCTGGTAGACCTCGGGAATGGCCGCAATTCTGGCATCAAGAGTGCGCAATGCGTCCGTGGCCTCCTCAATGGAGGCGTGGGGGCTGATGGTGGGCATGACCAGAAACGAGCCCTCGTCAAGGGATGGCCGGAATTCCTTGCCCAGCCCAGGGAATTTGCGCTCGATATCCTGATAGAGGCGGGTGTTTTGGATAGTCTGGGGCAGCTTGGAGGTGACCTCGCCAAAGCCGAGCCAGATACACAGGGCAGTAGCCAGCATCGCAAGGGGTAGACAGAGGAACAGCCCCTTGTGCTCGAGGCACCAGCCCAGGATACGGGTATAGCCCAGCTCAAAGCACTTGAAGGTGATGAGCAGGCCGCCGATGATGATTGCAACAAAGAGAAAGTTGGATAGGTTTGCCGATTCCAGCCCGAGCGGCATCCAGTTTGTTGCCAGCAGCCAGCCCACGACAAGGGCGGTGGCAAGGTTGAGAATCAGGCTGCCTCTTTTTTGTGCCTCGGCAGATAAACGTGGGTGCAAGACGTGGAGCGTGGCCAGTGCCAGCAGGACAATGGCAAGTGTCGCTGAGAAACCCATTGCGATGCCGGCACTGATGGCTAACAGGGTAGTGATGAGATGTCTGCGTTTGAGGACAAAAGCTGTTCCGATGACGCGGGTGGATTTGTCGGACTTGAGCCACTTGGGCAGGGTTCCCATAAGGAAGTGGGCAATGGGCGGGATGATGGTCAGGGCAACCACGATGGAGGCAGCGAGGGCGAGTGACTTGGTGTAGGCCAGCGGGCGGTAGAGCCGGCCCGCCTCGCCGGAGAGAACAAGCACGGGAAGAAAGCTGACAATGGTGGTCATGACCGACGTGGTGACTGCTCCAGCCACCTCGGTCACCGCCTGGTAAATAACAGTGGATACACTGCTTCCGGGAGGCGCTTCTTCAATGCGTTTGACGATGTTCTCAGTGAGCACAATGCCCACATCCACAAGGGTGCCGATGGCGATGGCAATGCCGGAAAGAGCGACGATGTTGGCATCCACGCCAAAGGCCTTCATGCCAATGAAGGTGATCAGCACTGCCAGGGGCAGCATCGAGGAAATCAGCACACTGCTGCGAAGCTGCAATACCATGATGACGACCACAATGATCGCAACCAGGATCTGCTGGTAGAGTGCTTCATTGAGGGTGTTGAGGGTCTCCGCGATCAGCCCTGAGCGGTCATAAAAAGGCACGATAGTCACCTTGGAGGTATTCATCCACTGGGGCCACTCGGTACGTTGATGGATTTTACTCCATGCGAGCCACGCATTCTGGTTGATCTCCGCACTCGTTGCCGTGTCATCACTGAATGCCGGGGAAATGGCCTGTTGCCGCGCAAACTCCTCCACCTCACGGTGAGTGGTTTTCTCCCAGTCGAGGATGACTTTCTCGGGCAGTGAGGCGGAGAGCTCGTCAATCCTGGCCTTCGCATTTTTGATTGTTTGCAGGGGGTTGGCGCCGAAGCGTGCCACCACGATGCCACCCGCTGCATCGGCACCATTGACATCAATAACGCCACGCCTCATGTCGGGACCGATCTGCACGGTGGCCACCTCGGAGATCGTGACCGGGGTGTTTTCCCGCACATCGACTACTGCATTGCGCAAGTCATCCAGTGAGGTGATGTAGCCGGTGCCCCGGAGGATGTATTCCACCCCGTTGATGGCGAGGTTGCGCGCCCCTGTTTCACGGTTGCTTTTGCGCACGGCGTTAGCCACCTGCTCCAGGGTGACATTCCATGCCTTCAGCTTGAGTGGATCCACCTCGACCTGGTATTGTTTGACAAATCCGCCGACCGAGGAAACCTCGGCGACCCCATCCACACCCAAAAGAGCGTAACGTACATACCAGTCCTGGATCGAACGCAGCTCCTCGGGATTCCATCCCGGAGCCGGATTGCCGTCGGGGTCCCTGCCCTCAAGGTAATACTGGTAGACCTGCCCCAGGCCGGTGGCATCGGGGCCAAGTGTCGGTGTGACCCCGGCAGGGAGAAGCCCTGAAGGGAGACTGTTGAGTTTTTCGAGAATGCGGCTGCGGCTCCAGTAATAATCCACGTCCTCCTTGAAAATGAGGTAAACGTAAGACAGGCCGAACATCGAATAGCTGCGCACTTCCTGGACACCGGGGATCCCGAGCAGCGACACGGTTAGCGGATAGCTCACCTGGTCCTCAACATCCTGGGGCGAGCGTCCCATGTACTCGGTGAAGACAATTTGCTGGTTGTCACCCAGATCGGGAATGGCATCCACAGCGACCGGATCGCGTGGCAGCTTGCCTGTGTTCCAGTCAAATGGAGCCACCCTCACCCCCCAGCCGATGGTGAAGGAGAGCAGGATGAGAACCACCAGCTTCTGGTTGAGGCAGAATTCAATGAGCTTTTTCATGGGTCAAAGGTCTCGAATGATGTGTGGGCGGGCTCTAGTGCTTGTGATCATGCTCGTGCTTATCCCCGGCGGGGGTGGGCGCATCTGCTTTCGACTCGAGGGAGAGCGTGTCCTTGACAAATCCGCAGGCGTACATGGCACTGCCATAGTAGGGGTTGCGAACTGCCGTGTCCGCAGAGATCCAGTCAGCACCCTTGTCCCCGTGAGCCATCGGGCAATGAATGACATAAACGTTACCCAGATGATTGAGACCATGCTTGCGGATCAAGGCAATCAGGGAGTCGCTGACGGCTTTGAAGGATGTCCTCATCGCGGCAATATCAGCGACCTGGGGGAGTTGTTCTGCTTGAGCTGAGAGCTCTTTGCGGGTGTTATCCCCCGGCAGGCTGGCGATGGCCCGGATGAGTTCCGGGGACAGCTTTTGCGCTTTTTCGTAATTATCCTCAGACAGGGCGATGGCGATGGCGAGATAGGCGTCCTTGCTTTGCATGAGAGGCTCAATCCATTGGGAGTCCGCCGCAACGGAGGGCAGTGGCTGCCAGGGAAGGCCGAGGTAGCGCCCGGTTTGCTCGACCTGATGGCGCACCATGCCCAGGGTGGAGAGGTCCATGTGCATGCTCTGAGCCTGGGTGAGGGTGTTGTCGAGCCGCATGGAGAACTCCTTCCACAGTGCCACATCGGCAGCCTGGAGCTGATCGTGTTGGATGCTTGCCAGGGCTTCCTGCATGGTGATGAGGTGTTGCATGGCACCCCTGCCATGCTCGGCCGATATGGAATGCACAAATTTTCCGTAGGCCCTGAGCACAGGTGGCCACTGCCCGGTGAGCTGGTCGTCCGCCCTTTTGGCAGACTGTTCCTTGAGGCCGGCGTTGGGGTTCATCATGGAGGGGCGCGCCTTGATCTGCAGTTCGCTGTCGAGTTTATAGGCCCCCTTGGTCACGACCAATTCACCCTCGTCAAGACCCCGGTTGACGATGAAGTAATTGCCGGTTCTGGGTCCAAGGACAATTTCCCTGCCTTCAAAGACGGGTTCTTTTTTCCCTTTGTGCCTGACATAAACCACAGCACGTTTGCCTGTTCGCAAGACGGACGAGGCGGGGATCAGCAAGGGCTGTGCAGCCGGGTCCAGGCTGTCGACAAAACCGTATTTTTCTGCCGGCACCAGGGAAATGCCACAGATGTCACAGCTTCCCGGTCCTTCCTTGATAATCTCCGGATGCACCGGGCTGATCCATTTGCCGGCCAGTTCCTCGCTGACCACCTGGCCGTGGAGGTCGATGTCAGCTTGCACGGAAGTGTTGGCAAACATACCGGGTTTAAGCAGATGATCCTTGTTGTCCACATTGACGCGCACCTTGACCACGCGATGGCGCGCATCCAGAAGGGGATCCACAAAGGCGATGCGACCGGTAAAGTTTTTTCCGGGAATGGCCTCGACGGTGAAGCTCACTTTCTGGGCATAACGCAGCCAGGGTAAATCGGACTCGTAGGCCTCCATGTAGAGCCAGACGGAGTCAAGATTGGCAATGCCGAAGAGGGGATCGCCGACTTTGACATACTGGCCTTCCCTGGCAATGAGCCGGACAATGATCCCGCTCTGGGGTGCGTTGAGGGTGACGGTCTCATTGGGTGCCGCTCGTTTTTCAATGCTGGCGATTTGCTCATCGGTGAGTTGCAACAGTCTTAGCTTCTCGCGCGCGGCAGCCAGCAGGCTCTCGTTGATACTCCGGACAGCTGGCGAGGTTTTCTCCCTGCTCGCCGTGGCGGCCTGGATGAGTTCCTCCTGGGCGACATAGAGCTCCGGGCTGTAGATCTCAGCAATGGCGTCTCCCTTGCTGACAGCCGTGCCGGCGAAATTGGTGTAGAGCCTCTCCAACCTGCCGCCCATCCGGGCTGTGGTGGTCACAACGGTGCGCTCATCGTAATCAATTTTTCCAAACAGCTCGATATGGATCGAGGCCGGTGCGCGCATGACTGGCGTGACACGTATGTCCAGCAGGGCCGCGGCATCCTCGCTGATGCTGAGCTCACGCAAAGCCCCGCCCCCGGCACTTGCTTGAAGGGGGACGAGTTCCATATTGCAAATGGGACAGAGACCGGGACCCGGTTGCCTGATTTGAGGGTGCATGGAACAGGTCCAGACGCTGGGCGCCTGGGTGGCAGTGCCTGTTTCCACAGATTTTTCATCGGGTGGCAGGGCAAACCACCAGCCGGCAAAAAACAGGACGATCGGCAACAGGATGGCTGCCGGTTTTTTAAGCAGGGGTTTCAGAGGGGTTAGAATTTGGGTCGCTTTCATGGTTTCTGGTAAAAAAGGTTAGTCAATGGCGGCTGCACTCTTCAGGGCGGCCGATGCCTTGCCGAGGGATGCCCGGTTGTTTTCCTGTTGCAGTTCCAAAGTCAGGAGCAAGCGCCAGGTATCGAGGACATCGACAAAGGAGAGCTCTCCGGCGCTGTAGGATTTGAGTGCCAATTCATGTGCCTTGCGTGCATCGGGAATGAGGCGTTGATCAAAGAGGGAAATCATCTCCCGTGAGGATCTGGCCCGGAACCAGGCATCCTCGACACGTTGGCGCAGCTCGCTGCGGGAGCTGGCGATGGTTGCCTGCATTTCGGCAATGCCCGCACTTGCCTCATCGACCCCGGCCCGACGTGAGGCACGCCAGAGGGGGATGTTAAAACCGAGGGTAAACATAGTCTGGTCGCTACCATCCGCGACCGGAGACAAGCCTGAATCCGACACCCAGGCACGTTGGATTCCGACCATGAGGTCTGGATAGTTTTCCAGCTCGGCTTTGCGTAGGCGGTGCCTGAAGGCGTCCAGCCGTGCCTGTCCGGAGAGCACGCTTGGATGAGATGATTCGGCCCGGCTGATGAGTGAGTCCAGGCTGTTCTCACTGGGAATAGAGGAAGCTCTGGGGGAAGGCAGGGCGGATCCCGCCGGGCGATTGAGCAGGGCATTGAGGCTGGCCTGGCTGCTCTGGCTCTGCTGTCTGGCCATGATGAGCTCCTTGTCAACGTTGCTGATTTCATTGCCAATTCTGAGCAGGTCGGCCTGGTTGGCCTGGTTGGTCTCGACCCGTTTTTTGACAATGTCCTTGATGGCATTGAGCACATCCTTGCTTTCGAGATTGATGCGCAGACTTTGCTGGGCGAGGTAGTGGCTCCACCAGGCCATGCGCACATGTTGAGCCAAGGCAAGCTTGAGGTTTTCGAGCTCGGCGGAGGCAGCGTCAGCCTCTTTCTGCGCAGCCTGGGCCCTGGCTTTGCGTTTTCCGGGGAAAGGAATGTGTTGTTCCACCCCGACGATGGTGTCCACTTCTCCGGCAGCCGTCTGGGCCAGATCACCCGCGCTGACGCGGGCCCTGGGATCGGGGAGTGTCTTTTCCTGTGCCACCCGTGCCTTGAGACGGGTGACTTTTTGCCGTGCCGCATGGAGAGAGGGATGGTGGACAAGCGACAAGGCGACGAGTTCCTCGACACCTGCCTGAGGCGTTATACTGTAGTCGGACGCCTGGGGGGTGTCCATGGCGGTGGCACCGAGGGGGTTCTGCAGGTGTCTGGCGGAACGATCTGCCTGGCAGGAGATGAGAATCACCGCCAGCGGGATGGACATGAGTAACCGGAGTTTCATGGTGTTTTTTGTTAGATATGGAAAAAGGATGTGGATGGGTGGGATTGGTGATGGGGCTCAAGGTCGCGAGCATCTGGATCAAGCGTGACCCGTCCGTCCCTGAGAAGAGAACATCAGCTACGTAGAGGTGATTCGGGATGCAGACAAACAGTGGCCTAGACCTCGTATATCAATGAGCTTGAATACTCCCTGAACTGCGCAGACATTCGGTGAGAAACGGCAGGTGGAGTGCTTCCGTATATCAAAGCCGGAAGGTGGAATAAAGAATACACAAGGAGTGCCCCGGGGGCGGGGGCACTGAGCTTGCAACAATCACATAGCAGGGGCTATGCTGATGCCCTTGGCTCTGCAGAGTGGGAGGGGGTCCTTGTGGGCATGCAAAATCGGTCGTCTGAAAATGGAAAGCCTTGAAATCAGGATATTCCTTGTTCAGGGAACACATGCAAGTGTGCCCATTGTCCCGGTTCTGATCACTCTCTTGGTTGGCGGGCGATGATGAGCAACAGGAGCGCTCAGGCTCCTTTGTAGGCGTGCAACATTGCCCCTGGCTACAGCAACACGCTGGGTTGACCAGCAAGAGAGCGAGTGCGAAGCCAAGTATGTTTTTTGTTGAGAGCATCGTATCCAAAGGTGGATTTTGCGTCATAACGCTATCAACAGGGCCATCCTCTAGCAAGTTGATTCTTCCGCCAGGCGTTTTTTAGTCAGGCCGATATGGTAAATCCCCTGACGTTTTCAAGCAGTGGAATTTCTGTGGATTGCACGTTTTTGACGTAGTGAGAGAGGGTGCTTTCATCGACGATTTCCCTGATGAAATCGTCGACTTCGCCCTCTTCACCCATGAGTTCAAGCTCCACCGTACCGTCTGCGAGATTCTTTACCGTGCCTACAATTTCAAAGCCCATGGCAAGTTGTTTCACCGTGTAGCGGAAGCCGACACCTTGCACCCTTCCCTCAAAAATGACTCGTCTGGCAATCATGCCGGCAAGTGTAGATGGGCTTTGTGTCGATTACCAGAAGGAGTGGAGATTTTTTCCTCGGAGCAAGCCCTGATTCCGGGTTTGATGGCATTGCACTTATGAAGGCTTTTGTTCTCGCAGCCCGACCCAAAACACTTCCAGCAGCCATTGTGCCCGTATGGATTGGTTGTGTGTTGGCGTATTATCTCACCGGTGATTGGGATCCACGGTTGGCACTTTACACCTTTGTGAGTGCCCTGTGGATCCAGATAGCCACCAATTTTTTCAACGATGCCATTGATGCGCAGAAGGGTGCGGACACTGATGCGCGACTGGGGCCTGTCCGGGTGACAGCCTCCGGTCAACTCTCCACAAAAACCGTCTATGCCGTGGCGGTGTTCTGTTTGATCCTGGCTGCCATGTTTGGCTGGGCGCTTGTTTTGGCAAGGGGATGGCCCATGCTCGCCATCGGTATTCCATCTCTCTATCTGGCTTATGGATACACGGGTGGCCCATTGCCTTTGGCCTACAAAGGGCTGGGCGAGTTGTTTGTGATCCTGTTTTTTGGTTTGGTTGCAGTTACTGGAACGGTTTTTGTGCAAACCGGGCAATGGTATGCGGAGGCACTGCTCACTGGCTTGGCTGTGGGGTCTTTGTCAGCAGTGCTGATCTCGGTTAATAATCTGCGCGATGTGAACGAGGACCGGGCCAATTCCAAAAATACCCTCGTGGTAAAGTGGGGTAGAAACGCGGTGCTTAATTTAATTTGTGTAGAGACAATCGTCGCTTACGCCTGTGCCATCTGGCTGTTCAATGTGGGTTTTACATGGCTTTTCTTTGTGCTTCCACTGGCATTAGGCCTGTGGATTGTATATCAGCTTTGTAAAAATCCTCCCGGATCCTTCTACAATAAAATTCTCGCCATGGCAGCCATTCAGCTGGTCCTCTATGCTGTCGCATTTACGGTGAATGCCAGCTTCTCCGGAGCATGAAAAAACACCTCCATATTCATCCTTACACACTTGTGAGCAATACGGCTCTCAATGCCCGGTCAGCACGCTGCGAGCATCGAGGGGCCTTGATCCGGGTGGATCATCAGGGGGTGCATGGATACGGATGTATTCATCCCTGGCCCGAGCTCGGAGATGCCGGGCTTGAGCAGACTTTGTCCATGCTGGGAGAGGGCAAGTTGACTCCACTGAGCCAGCGCGCATTGTATTGTGCCAAGGTGGATGCCGAGGCGCGTCGCATGGGCGTCTCTCTCTATGACAATCTGGCAATACCGCAAAGTCATGCAACGTTGACGATGGAAGAGAGGAGTGTCAGCACGGCTGTCGATGCCGGATTTGACATGGTGAAGCTCAAGGTGGGGCGCAAGGTTTCCGAGGAGGTGGACTTCATTCGTACGCAGGCAAGCCAATTTCCGGATCTCCTGTGGAGGTTGGACTTTAATCACGCGCTTGATGATCAGGGGGTGGAAGCATTTCTGGAAAGTCTGGGTGAAGAGGTGAGAGATAAGATTGATTTCATCGAGGACGCTTATGAGCCCGGGCAAAGCCCATGGGTCGATGCGCTTGGGCCTTTTGGTGTCCCCATGGCAGTTGACCGTGAAGTGGAGGACGCCTGTGGTGGTTTTGGTGTGGCTGTGATCAAGCCAGCCATCAATGAGACTGCAGCTGTTTTGAAACGTGCGCTTGAGGATAACAGGCGGGTTGTCTTCACCAGCTACATGGATCATCCATTGGGTCAGTGTTTTGCCGCATGGGAAGCGGCCAAGGCATGCCGCGAGTTTCCCGGGGTCGTTGATATATGTGGGTTGATTACACATGGTTTGTTCGAACCAGATGCTTTTTCAGAGGCACTGGGGCCACCCGGGCCAGAATTCCATGCGCCCAATGGAACCGGACTTGGGTTTGATACTTTGTTGGAGAATTTGTCATGGGAACCACTGAGCTGATGACCCGGGAGTTCTGGACATCGGATCGGTGTCACGTTCTGGCCAATCCGCGTGACCCGGTTGCGGCTCAACAGGCTTTGACCATCGGGGCGTGGAGCAAGCATGAGCCGAAGTTGTCAGGGCATGTTTTATTTGCCACCTCCGGGACCATGGGGGGCAGGAAATGGGCAGCCTTGTCCAGAGAGGCCATTCTCACATCAGCCAGGATGGTGAATGATCATTTGTCTGTAGACCAGAGTGACCACTGGCTACTGGCACTACCACATTTTCACGTGGGAGGCATGGGTGTGCTGGCGCGCTCGTATGCGCTGGGTTGTTCTTTGAGCCGGCTATCCGGTCCCTGGAATGCCATCCAGTTTCATGCTCTTGTTGAACAACAACATGTCACCCTGAGCTCGTTGGTGCCTACGCAGCTTTTTGATATTGTTGAGGCTGGTTTGAGAGCCCCTGACTCGATACGGGCGCTCATAGTTGGTGGTGGGCGTCTCGATGATTGCCTATATGAACAAGCTCTGGCGTATGGCTGGCCTCTGGTAGAGACCTATGGCATGACCGAATCGTGCTCGCAGATAGCCACGTCCGATGTTTGCGAGAGAAGTTTGAGATTGCTGCCAGGTTGGCAGACAAAGGTGACAGCCGGTGGACAACTCTGTATTAAGGGGGGGGCATTGTTGTCAGCTTATGTCACATGCCGTGAGAGTGTCTGCCGTATGCACGATCCCAAGGTGGATGGATGGTTTGAAACAGGAGACCTTGTGAATATTGATGCGAACAGGCTGTTGGTAAAAGGCAGGTTGGGCCGTTGCGTCAAGGTGCTGGGCGAGTTGGTCAACCTTGATGATATTGAACATCAAATCCTTGAGCTGGGAGAGGCTTCCGCCGTGTCACTATACTCCCATGGGGTTTCGGTCATAGCGCTGGAAGATGCCCGCAAGGGCTGCAAGCTGATACTTTGTGTGCAACAAGATGGTGAGTATTCGGCGTTGCTTGAGAGCTATCATGGAATATGTCATCCCGCGGAGCGCATTGACGAGGTGCTTGTCACGGAAGAAATTCCACGTGGCCCGCTTGGTAAAGTGCAGTATTCACGGCTTCAGGAGTGGGCTGCCGGGCAACTTGGCGATAAAGATGAGAAAAAATGATTGCCATCACGAGCGGAAGTGGCGATAATTAAGATATCTTGAAATTTAATTTACAAGATCATTCATTCTTGAATGGGTTCGTAACCTTAACCCGCAGCGGAGTCTTTGGATGCTCCCGGTGCAAAAGTATCATCTGCGGAACCTTGTATTCACGCATCCGTGATCACAGGTGGCAGCCGTTAAAGTGGGCGGCTGCTCTCTGTAATGTATTCACCCTCCACTTTTTTGACGTTAACCAATATCCTAATGATTCAACCCAACCACCCCGAGCAAACCCATCTATGTGAGGAAACAACCACACCAGCCAGCCATAGAAAAATAAAAACTACAGGGGAGAAATCCCGCATCCAGGAATTCGGGCTTCAAGCTCCAACCAACATAGTCAAAAATTTTGTCCTGGATACCAATGTGCTCTTGCATGACCCGGGATGTCTGAATCAATTCGAGGATAATCACATTTGTATTCCCGTCGATGTCCTTGCTGAACTCGATAAGTTTAAATCTGAACAAAGTGAACGCGGAGCCAATGCCCGCCAGGTTCACCGCCGGCTGACCGAGCTGTTTTCGTCGGGCGACAGGGTGACATCCGGAGTTCCCACCGATGGCGGAGGGACTATACGTTTGGTGATTTATGATCCGGATTTCTGCGAGCAGAATTCCAAGGAACTTAGCCAGTTTCTGAGGGTCTTTCCCGACCGAGAGCGTGTTGATCACCGAATCCTGGCTGCAACTGTATTATTGATGGAGCACAATGATGCTCCGGTTGTCCTGGTTACCAAGGATTTGAACATGCAGCTCAAAGCGCGTGCCGTTGGGATCGACTCGCAGGATTACCTCAACGACAAGGTCGACCCTGTCGAAATAAGTAGCTACGACATGCGCTGTGTTGATGTGGATCCTTCCGAATTACAGCGTTTTGCCAGCTCGGGTGAACTGGCACTGGAGCATCCTCGTCGCAAAGAGATTGTGCTCAACCAGTATGTTTTACTCAAGGCCGGTGAAAAGCAGACCATGCCCGCAAGACTCGATTCCAATGGCACTTTCGTGCGTCTCCAGATTCCGGAGGTGTTGCGCATTCCCGATGGACATCACCTCAAGCCACTCAATCTCGGGCAGAAGTGCCTGATTGACGCGCTGCTCAATCCGGATATTTCCCTGGTTACCTGTTATGGACAGGCTGGAACGGGCAAGACCCTGGTGGCCGTCGCTGCAGGGCTGCATGAGATGTTTAATCGACGTTATAATGGGCTGACTGTCAGCAGGCCTGTGATTTCCATGGGCGACCAGCTCGGGTTTCTTCCCGGGACTTTGGATGAGAAGATGAAGCCCTGGTTGCAGCCCTTTTACGATGCCCTGGACCTGCTCATGCAACCCGGTAGTAATCAGGGGCCCCGTCGCAAACAGCAAAAAAAGGAAAGCCTCAATGAGGCTGCCAGTAAGCCTTATGACCTGCTCATTGAACGTGGCATCATCGAAATTGAAGCGCTTTGTTATATACGAGGGCGCTCGATTCCGAATCGCTTTTTTATCCTCGATGAGGCCCAACAACTCACACCGCAGGAAGCCAAGACAGTGGTGACCCGAATGTCCCGAGGTTCCAAGCTCGTGCTGGTTGGGGATCCTGCCCAGATTGACAACCCATATGTGGATAGCCGTAGTAACGGGCTTGTGTTCACGCGAAACAGACTCAAGGGTCAGCCCTTTACTGCTCACGTCACACTATCGCGTGGTGAGCGCAGCCCACTGGCCGAGGCGGGTGCGCAGCTAATGTAGATACCCGAGTGTTGAGATGGAATGTTGCATGTGGTATCATGCAGCTGCAATCATGTGGCCAGGCTGGATCATGCGATCTGCGAACCGGTGTTTTCCCTGTCCTTTTCACCGTGCCGTCAGGATTCTCTCGCCTCCTGCCTGGGCCTGCGGTAAGAAATGAGAGCCACAAAAAAACCCCAGCTAACTGTTGAAAGCAATGACAGCTCCTAAAAAAGTCAATGAGCAGCTCATTCGTGAGCGTGAAGAGGCATGGGTGGGTGATGCGGTTCTGGCACTCTTCATGCGCCGCCTGATCCTTGAAGAGCAGGGGAGGATGGATGGTGAGATGTTCATTCGCTGCACCTCAAACGATTTTCTTCGCCATATTGGAAACCCTACTTCTGTGGAAGCGTTGATAGGACGTATTTATGAGGAGCAAGGGCTTGATGCTGCCTTTGAATGGATGGAATACCAGCTCCTGCCTGTGTTTCGCGAGCAAGAGAAAAACCATCGTCACCGGGAGGCCCAAAAGCCCGTAAAAAGGCAGAAAAAGCGCCGCTAAACAAACCCGCATGCCGTAGTGGAGGTTGCCACTTCTGTGCAAGGTTTTGGTGTGGATCAAGCGGTGACTTGCCCTCAGGCGTGTGGCTGCGACATCTCAGTGCGGTGTCATGGCGATGGCGTGTAGCTTGCCAGCGAGCGTATGAATTTTTCAAAGTATTCAACGCCGGCTTCCAAGTCCGAAATACGGATGAATTCATCCTTTGTGTGTGCCTGGTCGATGGATCCAGGGCCGACACATACAGCGGCAAGACCGCCCGCATTGAGGTGCCCGGCATCGGAGAACCAGGGTGCGCTCACTGCCTTGGATGCCGGATTGGCAGCTTGCATACGCTGGATCCATGGATTGTCAGCGGCGACTTCCATGGGCGGGTTCTCCTTCGGATTCATGATCTTGATGGGCAGTTGTTGCTCATCGATGATTTGTTCCACCAGTGCCAGGGCACCCGGGCCATCATGGAGGGAGGGGGTGGTGCGAATATCGATCTGGGCAGATGCAAGATCCGGTACGATGTTGGGCTGTTTGCCTCCGCTGATCACACCGATGTTGAGGGTTGAGTGATTGAGGCTCGGGTGGGTGTAACTGGCCAGCTGGCTGGTGATATTCTCGTCAAACTTATCGAGGGCACGGGCGAGTTTGAGAATCGCGTTTTCCCCGGCTTCAGGCTGGGAGGCATGCGCAGCTCTTCCAGTGGCTTGTAATGTCGCCCAGAGAGAACCCTTGGTGACATGGACGATATCAAGGGAGGTGGGTTCGCCAGCGATGGCAAAGTCATACTCAGAGGCGTGATGTTTGGCAAAATGCTTGGAGCCATGCTGCGAAGCTTCCTCGCCCATGAAGCCGGCAAAATCGACAGCTACGGGCAGGTTGGCGAGGATGTCTGAGCAGTTTGCCAAAGCCTGAAGCATTGCGGCCATGGGGCCCTTGGTGTCGGATGCTCCACGTCCCAGAATGCGGCCGTCACCAGTGATCGTGCCGAAGGTATCGAGATCCATACCGGCAACACTGACCGTGTCGAGATGCGGACAGAGAAGAATGCGAGGGCGGTTGTCTTTTTGCCCATGGGCACTGGGGCACCTGCCGATGACATTGGGCCTGCTTGGAAGTATTTGTTCCTGCACAACACTGAAGCAGGCATCCTCCAGAAAGCTCTGCACGAAGTTGGCCATGGCGGCTTCACCATCACCATCCAAACTGCAGTCGGGGTTGACACTTGGAATCCGGATCAGTTTTTGGAGCAGGCTGACAACGTTATTGGACATGAGCCGGTGATAACTGCAGCCGAGCCAAATTACCCGCAAAAAATGACGATGGGCAAGGGGAGTTTTTGCGTCTAGGCTGGGCACGTGCACCACGATATCGAAAAAGTATTAATCGATGAGGAAGTGATCCAAAAGAGGTTGCAAGTCCTGGCAGATAAAGTGAGGTCTGATTTTGAGGGTAAACCGATGGTGGTTGTGGCGCTGCTCAAGGGGGCTATTCTCTTTATGGCGGATTTATTGCGTAGAATTCCACTCCCCATGGAGATCGAGTGCGTCAATGTGGCCAGCTACCATGGTGGAACCAGCAGCTGTGGGGAGGTGACCTTCCTTGATCAGTCCTTGCCGGATGTCAGAGGCAAAGCCGTGCTCTTGCTTGATGATATTCTTGATACGGGAAGAACGCTGGATGCAGTGACCACAAAACTGGCTGAGCATGGGGCCGCTGAGGTCAGGACCTGTGTGTTATTGTCCAAGGACGTTGAGCGGGATCTTGTCAAGGAGGCAGACTACACGGGCTTCATAGTGGGAGATGAATTTGTTGTCGGCTACGGGCTGGACTATAGGGGGCGTTATCGTAACTTGCCCTACGTTGGAGTCCTCAAGGAGTCTGCCCTCTGATAGAACCAGACGGCTCGTTGTCACCATCCTCATGAATATTCTGCTCGCTCCAGACAAGTTCAAGGGCACGCTGGGTGCCAGCCGGGTTTGTGAGTTGATCGGGGCAGGTATCAGAGAGGTGTTGCCCGATGTCAAAATCACAGCATGCCCTATTGCGGATGGTGGTGATGGGTTTGCCGAGGTGCTAGCCAGGCAACTCGGTGGCCAGTGGTTAGAGTGCCGGGCCCAGGATGCCATGGGTCGGGATCTGTTGGCGCGCTATGCTCTCTGTGGTGACACGGCGGTCATGGAAATGTCCCAGGCATCCGGTATTCGTCTACTCGAGCATGGCTCGCTCGACCCATGGAGAGCCAGCACATATGGCACAGGCCAAATGATGCGTCACGCGATTGAACACTCGGGGGTGGGGCGAATCATTATGGGTATCGGGGGAAGTGCCACCAACGATGCCGGTTGCGGCATGGCTGCCGCACTTGGAGTCGTCTTTCTGGACAAGCATGGAGAATCGCTTGAACCGACCCCTGCGTCATTGTCACAATGTGCAAGGATCGACACTTCCAAGCGCATCGCCTTGCCCGAAATCCTTGTGGCCTGTGATGTTGATAACCCGCTGCTCGGTGAGAGGGGTGCCGTGCGTGTTTACGGTCCGCAAAAAGGGGCGAAGGAGACCGATCTCGATGGATTGGAGCAAATGCTTGCCCACGTGGTTGATTTGACCGGGGACAAGGACCTGGCATCAATAGCAGGAGCCGGTGCTGCCGGAGGGCTGGGTTTTGGCTTGCTGAGTTTTTGTAAGGCGAGGCTTGTCCCGGGCTTTGAGCTTGTTGCGGATGAAATCGGGCTCATGGAAAAAATACAAGCCAGCGACTTGGTGGTCACCGGAGAAGGTAAGTATGACCTGCAAACACTTGCTGGCAAGGGGCCGGCAGGTGTCGCTGCCATGGCGCGTTGGGCGGACAAACCGGTAGTGCTCATGGCTGGTCTCATCGAGGATGGAACACCCGTGGATCTCTTTGACGGGGTATATTCCGTGCACGAGGATCACCGCAGCCTGGAGGAGACCATACGCCATGGTGAGGAGTTGCTCATTGCTAAGGCTGCCGAAATGGCAGCTCATATGGCGAGCAATGACTGATGAAACTACTCGCGAGTCGTCATTTCGCGCAGCTCAAAACTTGAGTAGAAGGGGGCTGCTTTCTGGTGCAGGACCTTTTGTTGGAGTTCAGCGTTTTCCACAGAGAACTCATAAAAGTTGTAGGTTCCATTCAGATAATCAAAGCTGGTGGTGTCGTCCTCGTAGAGTTTGCAGGTGCGATAGCTTGTTCCATAATGACGAAGCACAATTTCAGCTCCGGCGATGTCTTTGGTCCTATTCACCGATGACTTGAGCATGGGGATGAGTGCTCCCTCCTTGACATAGAGTGGGGGCAGGTCATTGGTTTGCTGCGCAGTGACCGTGATCTTGTTGCCGTTGCCAGCCAGTTTTCCGGTATGGAAATCATACCAGTTGCCCTTGGGTAGATTTACTACGCGCTCACTCTGGCTGTTGATGAAGGGGGCTACCAGAATGTCGGGGCCGAACATGAACAAGGTATTGTCCTCGGTGATTTCCTGCTGAAATCCATCGCCGTAGGGGTCGGTCTCGCTGTCGAGTTTGCGCTCTTCCTGTTTTTGGCCGGACTGGTCTTGTCCGGTCTCCAGAAGCATGGAGCGTACAGGTGGAATACCCTCACGGTTGTAGCGGGCAAAAGCGGTGTAGAGATATGGCAGAAGTTGCATACGCAGCTGGATAGTGCGCCGGATGGCGTCGGTGGAGTCCTCGTAGGTCCATGGCTTGGTGCCACTGGCCCAGGCGTTGAGCATTGCCATGGGTGAAAAACAGGTGGTATGCATGCGATTAATCCACTCACGGCTGTTTTGAGCGCTTCGGATCTCAGGGCACCAGAGAATGCCGCAGAGACTGGCCGAGGAAATGCCTGTAACGTATTGGTCATGGCCGTAGGAATCTGAATAAATGACAAAGGGATAGTTCGAGGCTGCCCCATTGCTTGCCCGGACCTTGGAGTAGGTGCGCCGGTTGTTTTTCTGATAGAGATCATGATAGATCATCTTTTGCATCAACATGCCATATGTCTGGCGCATCACCTCGGCGGGTGTGCCCGATGGAAAGGTGGCGTGGTCGGGCCAGAGCCAGAAGTCGTAGCCATCACACTCATCGATTTTGTAGCCAGAAATACCGATGTCAAAATGATCGGTCTTGTGCTGGTCGAGCAGGACCTTGCGTGCCTCGGGCAGGGTGTAGTCAGGAGCAATGCCCAGCCACACGGTGTGCGAGCACGAGAGGGGGTACATGTCTCTGTATATACGGGCGTGTTTTGAGATGTAGGGGTTCACCCAGAGATTAAGGCGGATACCGTCATCCAGCAGGCTTTTGGTAAATGCGGCAGGATCAGGAAAGCGTTTCCTCTGCCACTCAAACGTGCAGGGGTAGGACTTGGATTGCCATCCTGGCTCCAGGCCAATGACGTCGAGGGGTATGTTATGCGTCTTGAAGTCATCGATTTCTTGCTGGGTTTCTGCCGCGCTGAACGACGCCGGTGTGCGGTGCCAGAAACCCAAACCCCAGAGCGGAGGCATCGCACCTCCACCTGAGTAGAGGTTGTAGCGCGCCACGATGTCCTGCAAATCAGAGCCGGTGAAAGCGATGATCTCAATGCCCTCTCCCTGAACGTAGGCCTCCACGGCAGCACTGGGAGGTACTGCCAGCCACGGGCCGGCCTGTTTTTCGTCTGCAGGCGGGTTGCGGTCCACTTCGACCGGCAGATGGGGTGAGTCCTTGCGGTTGCATACCTGGTTGTAAATCTTGAGGTAGGCAGCCGTGTTAAAAAACACTCCGTATCCCTTGCTGGAGATGAAAAAGGGCACCGGCGCGTGGGTTGAGCCTCCGTCCTTGCTGTAATGGTCAACCTTGAGCTCGAGAACCTTGCCCGTGCGCATGGTTTGATCGAACTGGAGGCCGTAGCCGTAGATTTTTTCATCCGGATCGGTCGGTATGTAGACCATGATTTTGCGATCCGGGTTTAGCCGGTAGCGGGCGTTCTTGAGAGCCTTGGTGAGAGGGGCATCAGGCAGCTGGTTCAATACCTCCCATTTGGGCGGAGCCCCTGCCAGATCACTGTAGCGGTGGAGTTGGGTTGAGCTGCCCAGAGTGGCGACATGCACGCCATTGGCCATTTTTTTCCATTGAGTAATGGGCTCAAGATCCGTGATGTCTCCGGCCGGGGCAGCCTGGAGGGAGGTTGCGGTCAATATGATGGCGGCCCAATGAAGATATGAATGTCTCATGATGAAATTGCGTGCTGACTATACCTGACGACCCCATCATGTCTTCCAAAAAACTGGCAGCGGGCCTTTTTTGAGGTCGCCCACATTACTGTTCGCATACCTGCAAGACACAAAAAGCCCGCCGGTGCATTAGCTGCGGCGGGATGATTGTAGCGGGCAAGTTGAAGAGTGGTGGCTCCACCCGGGATCGAACCAGGGACACAAGGATTTTCAATCCTCTGCTCTACCAACTGAGCTATGGAGCCTTTGCCATGGTGGCAGTATGGGAGCTGCCAGTGCGGGAGGGGTTTAGTTCCCGGGGAGCGGGTTGACAATAGAAAAATAGAGGAAAAATGAAGTTCACAGGGTGGTGAAGTTTTTTTGACAGAGGGTGTTGCTGCTGTTCTGCATAAAAAAAGACACCCCATGAGCGGGGTGTCTTTGGTGAAAGTTATGAGTCGGGCTGGCGCTGAGCGCTATGCTGCTCTGCTTCAGGCGTTCTCGCCTTCAGCAGGCTTGTCCTTCTGGAAACGCCAGCGGATTGCGTGACGCTTTGATGCGGTGCGCTCTTTGCGCTGCTTGCGCTGAGTCACGGTCTCGAATGCACGACGACGACGCATCTCTTCAAGAATGCCTTCGGAGTCGAGCATGGACTTGAGGCGCTTGAGTGCGCGATCAACAGGCTCACCTTTTTGGATTTCGATACCTCTCATATAAGTTGTAGTGGGTCATGTTTTTGCTGATAAGGAACCTTTTTGGGAGTGCTGGTTCCTCCGGCCCTTGCATTTGCATGCAGGAGTTGTGCCGGCGGCAGGGAGGCGGAAACTAGGGGCCGACGCGGCTACCGTCAAGCTGAAAGAGATGAAAAAATAACCCGTTTTGATTCAAGAGTGTGCTGGGGCGGCCATTAACTTCCCCCTGGAAAGAGTTTTTTGATGCTCTGGTAGATGGGGCGGCCGGTGATTCTTCGGTTGAATAAATAAAGGGCCACCAGGGCAAAAAGGATATTTGTGCCCCAGGCAGCGAGAACCGGCGGCATGTGCCCGGCTTCGCCGAAGGTGAGAAAAAAGCTCGAGGAGAACAACATCCCTGCAGACAGAAACAAGGCGATGGAGACCCCCCCACTGATACCACGTCTGCTGAAAACAATACCCAGAGGGGCAGCGAGCAGGATGGTGACAAGGCAGATTGCAGGCTGGGCAATGCGATAATGCCACTGGGTGAGGTAAGGGAGCGGGTTGGCCCATTCCACGCCCTCGTGAGCTTTGAGCCAACTGTTGAGTTCGGGGATGCCGAGGTGGCTCTGGTCGAGTCCGGGTTTGACGATTTGCCAGGGGGTCTCGTGCCAGTCCCTGGTGATTTTATTCTCTGTTTTGATCTTCACGGGCACGGGTACGGCCTGCAGGTCGATGAGCTGTGGGTTTGAAAAAGTCCAGCTTTTGGTCTCACGGGACCACTCAGCCTGTTGAGCCTCCAGCTTCTTGGTGGGGTGTTTGCCTTTATTGAATGAGTGAACTGTTACATTGCGAAGAATGCCTGTTTTCTCGAATTGGTAGGGGAACGAGCCAACCAGCCAAACGCGTTTGGATTTGCTGTCCCTGTAGAGCACGGACCGGGCGCGATCAGCGTCACCATCCTTGGCGATATCAATGACGAGATCTTTATTGCCCTCCGCCCAGGGCCCCCAGTGATAATTGAAAATAAGGCACACGGCGGAGCCAAAAAACCCGGTCACCAGAAGGGGCATGACAATTCTGAAGACACCACGTCCCGTCTGGATCATAGCCACGATCTCTTGGTGGCGCGACATTTTCCCCAGGCAGTAGAGCAGGGATAGCAACAAGACATAGGGCAAGATGAAAACAAACATCGCGGGGATAAAAATCCCGTAATAGCTGGCCATGACAGCCACTGTGCTACTAGCCTCATTGAAGTCTGACATATTGTTTTGCAAGTCGGTGAGGATCATCACCGTCAATAGTGCTCCCATGCACAGGGCAAAAGAGGAGAGAAACTGCCGGGCCATATAACGGTCCAGACTTGTTGAGAGACAATACATCCAGGCAGCGGTGGCTGGCAGCATGCACAGGATTCCAAGCAGATAAGGGCGTATACGGTGGCCAGTGATGTCCGTATCGGGGAATCCCAGAATGTGTTCCTCCACGGCTTGCGTCTCAATGGGGATCACATAAACACAGGCGATTACACCTAACAAGGATATGGCAAAGGGCCAGAGATACTGTTTCAGGGTGGCGATGCCTGGCATGTGCTAATGATGGCGAAGCCAGGCCCATCAGGCAAGAAGTAACCTTGCGGCAATCAAGATAGCGGAAGAAAGACATGGGAGTGCCTTGCGGGTGGGGCCGTGCCGTGTTATCGATAAAAAGCACCCGGGGTGTCCGGATGCCAAAAAAGCTCCAATATATGGGAATATCTGACCGGTCCTACCAGCAAATGCCACCTCACCCTGCCTACAGTGGAGGAGGACCATCGCGCCTTCAGGAAAGTCCGGTGGTGAAGTGGCTGCTCATTATCAATGTGGCTGTTTGGTTGCTGGAGATGCTGACCAATTCCTCGCCTCAAACGCAACGTTCCTTCCTATGGAGCTGGGGGCATTTCAGTGTCGCCACAGCGGTCGAGCAAACACAAATTTGGCGCTTCCTGAGCTTCCAGTTTCTGCATGCCAACGGGCATCACCTGCTGGTCAACATGCTGGGATTGTTCTTCTTTGGCCATTTTGCCGAGCGTTGGTGGGGGAGTCGCAAATTCCTCTTCTTCTACCTCTCAACCGGCGTAGCGGGTGCTGTCCTCTATGTGGTGCTTTTTTACGCCGGCTGGTTTGGTTCCGCTCCCATACCCATTGGCGGTGGTGAAACCGTGCCGGCCTCTTACATACCCATGGTGGGTGCTTCCGCGGGTATTTTTGGCATCCTTGCATGTGTTACGGTTGTTGCGCCGAACTTGCGTGTGTTGTTGTTTTTCTTCATTCCGATGAGTATGCGCACTTTTGCCATCCTGGCTCTGAGCATCAGTGTCGTGGTCATCCTGTTCAACTGGAACAATGCCGGTGGTGAAGCGGGGCATCTCGGCGGTGCCATCCTTGGCTTTATGCTGATGAAGAACCCACAATGGCTCTCTTTTATTTCCGATGGCAATATCCTCTCCAGGCGGCGTCCAGTCGTGGATGCCACGATCGTTCGTGAGAGCAAGATGCGGCCACGGATCAGCATTAATCTGGATGATTCGGAAGTCGATCGCATCCTCGACAAGGTGAGCCGCGAGGGATTACAAAGCCTCACGGATCAGGAGCGCGAAGTGCTCAAGAGGGTCGCGGAGCAGTGAAGCCCCTGTTGATATTTCATATAAAGCGAAGGAGAGATGACTGATGCCGAAATGATCGAATGCCCGGAGAGGGATCGCCAGATGACGCGCTTGCGCGCCATCATGCACCGATTGCGGGCACCGGGGGGCTGCCCCTGGGATGCTGAGCAGACCCATGAAAGCTTGTTGCCCAATCTCATCGAGGAGACTTATGAAACAGTGGATACCATCAAGCGTGGAGACTGGGACCACCTCAAGGAGGAACTGGGAGATCTATTGCTTCAAGTTGTCTTCCACAGCGAGCTAGCGGAGGAAGCGGGCCGCTACAATTTTGATGATGTTGCCCGGGGTGTCTCCGACAAGCTCGTCCGCCGGCATCCTCACGTCTACGGTGAGAGTGACGTGGAGACCACGGACGGAGTGCTCAGCCAGTGGGATGCCATCAAGAGGCAGGAAAAAGGCAGTGAGCAAGAAGCCTACCTGCATGGAGTGGGCAAAGGGCTGCCAGCCATGTTGCGGGCCGCAAAACTACAAAAGAAGGCTGCCAAGGTAGGTTTTGACTGGCAGGACGACAGGGGTGTCATGGACAAGATCCGTGAGGAGCTCGGTGAGGTGGAGGCGGAATTAGAGTCCGGCGATAGCAGTGGCTTGGGGGAGGAGATTGGGGACCTGTTGTTTTCAGTGATTAATCTTGCGCGCAGGCACGAATTGGATCCTGAAATTTTACTGGAGTCTACCAATGCAAAGTTTGAGCGACGTTTTGCTGCGATGGAGTATGCCCTGCAAAACAAGGGCAAGTGCCTCGACTCTGCGAGTCTTGAAGAGATGGAGGCAGAATGGCAGGCTGCCAAGAAGCAGCAGGCAAACTGAGGCAGGACTCGCTATTCAGGCCTGAGTTTTCTCTCGAGCTGCTTGGGTGAGATCCCGAAGAATTTTTTGACGTCCGTGCAAAAGTGGCTGTAGTAGAGATAGCCAAGTCTCTCGCTGATGTCGTGCAGATCCATACCCTCGCTGATCATGCGTTTGGCGAGCAGGGCCCGATGATTGCAAAACAGGTCCTTGGGCTTGAGGCCTACGGCATTTTCCACGTGCCTTTGGAGTTGAATGACGGTGAAACCAAGTATTTCAGCGACTCTCTTGACGTTGAAGTTGTTTTGCTCCGCAAGCTGAAGAAGATTAACGCCGGAGGTGTCTACGATTCTGGCTCCCTGGCGATGAAATGGTGTTGGTATTGCTGGCCTGCTCATGAATGGATAGATTCGCTTAAAAGGAAAATGTTGAAAAGTTGACGCAGGTTACCCCGATTTTAAGTTAACTGCACTACTTTTTTATAGTTTTTTCAATTTTTCTTTAATTGCTGCCGTTCCGGGTGTACAAAAAATACACGTAACTGCCCATGTTTATCATTTATTGATTGGTATGTAGGTTCGTAAAGGGGGGGATGAATTACTGTTTTTTTTCAGATCAGCGTGTCAACGATTAGCTCAGCCCCCGTAAACAGCGATATCCGGTTCGAGAACAGCCAGGGTCAGGCGCTTAGTGCTCGTCTATTGTTGATGCGCCGATACTCGATTTCGTTCGAGATTCACAATCCCTACTGCAGTGTCCAGCTCTCCGAGGTGCTGAGGAGTTTTCGTATCCAAATCAACGGAAGGCTGGCCTTTGAGGGAGATGCTGTGGTTTCGAGCATGGTGAACACGGGGCTGGTATTGGTCTGTGAGGCGACATTGAGCAACGGCTGGAAAGAAGTCGATTTTCTGGCAAGCTCCCGGTCTGGTGAACTTGTCTCCCAGTTCGATGCATTCGTTGAGGATTGGAAACGGGCGCATCATGTGACTGCAGATTTCAAGCTTAATGTGGCTGAGATGCAGAGCATGATGATCGGCCTCAAGCGCTGGCTTGAAGAGATTGATCTTGGTATCCAGTCGATGGGCTCGGCGGACAAGAGCGGCGTGGAGCGTCAGGTGATTGCCGAGATCGAGGGGCGCGTGATGGAGGAGCTTATTCCACGTATGGCGAGTTTTGAGTCATCGGCCCGGAACATCCGGACAGTGGACCAGCCTGCCCACAAGAGCTATGTAAGAAGCCAGATGCACCCTCTCATGCTATGTTCACCCTTTGCCCACAGGGCGTATACCAAGCCTCTTGGTTATGCTGGTGATTATGAGGTTGTGAACATGATGATGCGTGATCCCTACGAGGGAAATTCACTCTTCGCCAAGTTGCTCAACAGGTCTTTCCTCGGCTTTGAGCCGGTGCAGGCGCATCGAAACCGTATTGATTATCTGCTCGACACGATCCGTAGCGAGGCCAACAGGGTGGTCTCCGGGGGTCGCAGGCTCAAAGTGCTCAATCTGGGCTGCGGGGCAGCTCACGAGATACAACGCTTTCTTGAACAGGAGGAATTGAGTGACCACTGTGATTTCACTCTGATGGATTTCAACAAAGAGACGATTGACCATGCTGGGAGGGTACTCTCGGAGATCAAATTGAAGAATGACAGGATTACTGGTATCGAATTGGAGCAGCGATCCGTGCACCAGCTCCTCAAGCTGGCAAAGCGGGGCAATGTCGGTAATGATTTGGACTCCTATGATCTGGTCTATTGCGCAGGTCTTTTCGATTACCTGTCCCAAAAAGTATGCAAAAAGCTCGTCGAGCTTTTCACCAAGCTGCTGCGCCCGCAGGGGCTTGTCATTGTCACCAACGTGGCATCTACGAACCCTTGCATCGGTTGGATGGAATATGTCGTTGAATGGAATCTTGTTTATCGTAACGATTGGGAGATGCTCGACTTGATTCCTTTGGACGGGACTGTTATGAAAACAGACCTCAAGAGGGAGTCCACTGGAGTAAACCTGTTTTTGGAGATCCGAAAGGTCTCCATGACCGCATCCATGAGTTCTGAAAGCTTGATCCAATCTTCGTTACATCGTTACAATGAGTAGACCTGATCAAACCGTAAAAGAGCTTTTCAAAATATCAGAAGAGCGGGCAATAAAAGTCAACTGTCTAAGGGCATCGGTTATCGGGGCTGTCTTCATGCTTGTCGGTGTGAGTCTCGATTTGGTGGTCTATCCAGACCCTGTTTATTTTTGGCCGCTATTTTGGAATCGAGTGATTACCGCAGCCCTGTTGCTCTCTTTTGGCTGGCTGTGCAAATTCTCCAAACGTAGTTGGATCTCCAGACTGGTGGTACACACCGTCGCGATGCTGCCCATCGTTTCCATATCCATCATGATATTCGAGACGAATGGGGTTGAATCCACATATTGGGCGGGACTCAACCTGGTGCTCATGGGGGCGACCGTGCTTTTGCGCTGGGGAACGCTGGATAGTGCAATCAATGCATTGTTGTGTCTTGGCTCCTATTTCTTCGCCATTTACCAGCATCATCGCGATGATTTTTTTCTCCTTCCGGGCGGCTTGGAAGATACCTTTGTGCCCGGTTACTTCATCTTTGTCACGGGTGCCATCGCGGCAACGGCCACTTACTTTTACAATGGTAGCCGTTTCCGTGAGTTTTGTCTGGCCATGGAAGTGGCGGCAACCAACAAGGAGCTGAGGAATTCCAACCTCCAGCTTGCTGATAACATTGCCGAGCTGGAGTCCGCCAACGTCAAGCTCAAGGAGCAGGGCAGCCTGCTTGTCCAGAGTGAGAAGCTCTCATCTCTGGGGCGCATGAGTGCCGGCATTGTGCATGAGGTCAACAACCCACTCAACTACAGTAAAATAGCAATCCATACCCTGAAGTCATTCCAATCCTCCATTGATCAGGAAGAGAGGGATGACTTCCTGGAGGTGATTGCAGATGCTGAGGAGGGGGTCGTGCGCGTCATCGGCATTATTTCCGATTTACGCTCCTTTACCCGTGGTGACACAGTGAACAAAGAGCCCATCAAGGTGGCTTCATTTACTGAAAGTGCCCGCAAATTGGCGAGTTCGATCCTCGCAGATGTTGAGCTCACGATCGATGTCGATCCAGCCCACGAGATTGAGGGCAATGAGCGTCAGCTTTGTCAGCTTCTCATTAACTTCATGCAGAATGCAGTCAGGGCCATTGATGTCAAGGCAGCCAAATTGGGGTCTTTCGAGGGGCGCATCAGCTTGACATCGGAATGCAGTGACGAGGGGGTCAGTGTGGTGATGCGGGACAATGGCTGCGGAATATCCAAAGAGGATATCGATCACATTTTCGAGCCGTTCTTCACTAAAAACGACGTTGGTGAGGGGATGGGCCTGGGTTTGAGCATTTGCCACCGTATCCTGGATCAACATAACGCCACTATAGCGGTTGAATCGGAGGTTGATGAGTTCACCGAATTCAGGATATTGTTCGAGAAATAAGCCAAAACGATCATTGCTAACGGTAAATCCAACGCTAATGTGCTTGGTTTGCTTGAAAAATTAGAATATAAAAAACGCGCGCAGATATATTATGGATAATTCAAATCAAGAACACGTCGTTCTCTTCGTTGATGATGAGGAGAAAACCCGCAAATACTTTAACCGTCTGTTCGGTGACAAATTCAGAATAATGGTAGCTGTTGACGGCATGCACGCGCTTGAGGTCTTCAAGCAAAACAGTGAAAAGATTGCCGTGGTGGTTACCGACCAGCGCATGCCCAACATGTCCGGCACGCAACTGCTTGAAAAAGTGCGTGAGATCAAGCCCACTTGCATAAGGATTCTTTCAACAGCATATGCTGACATTGATACGGCTATTGACGCTGTGAACAAGGGCGGGATGTATCAGTACATCACCAAGCCATGGGAGGTGAACGATCTTGAAGCTGCCATTGACCGCGCGCTTGAGCTCTACAGTATTCAGCTCGAAAGGGATGCGCTGCTTCGTCAGAAGCTTTCCAGTGTTGAGATGCTCGCCTCCTCAGACCGGGTTCTCTCGATCGCGACGATGGCTGTGTTCCGCAATGAGGAATTGAACCATGTCGGTGAGGCGCTCAAGCCCCTTGTCGAGCTTGCGGAAATTGGTGCTGATAATGACATTAAGGAGCCCGGTATTGATCCCAGTTTGAACTGGAGGGAACTCTATCGCAGGCATCTGGTGTTCCTACGTGCCATACGTGAAGGTCTCACGGATGACAAGCTGCGTGGAGAGGATCTTAATTACGGAGAAAGTGTGCCAGTGATGGATGTCGTGGGCCCCGTTACCGAGGAGCTGGGTTGTTTCCAGTGGATCGGTGACGAGAAGTCTGAGTCAGGTTGGCCTGGTTCCCTGGAGGCAATGCAGGGAGAAGTAAGGCCTTTCCTCAAGGCTCTCGTCAGTGTCATGCGCGATGCCGGTGTGATTCTTATTTCCCAGACTCAGGGTGGAGTTGAATTCAGCTTGTCCTCGCGCCTGCTCGCCAAAAGTCTCGAGTCTCTGCGCACGGCAACAGAGCATGCCCCGTCCGATGATTGCATCGCCCTGTGCGCGGGCTTCTTCCGGATGGCACATGCAGGGGCCCATTTTGAAGTGGAACCTGAGTCCAACCGGGAAATGGTTCGCCTTAAGGTGACATTTGACCTGACAAGACGCGTGGATGTCACCGAGAGTGGTTGGGATTCCCTCGTGGTTGCGCTGACTGGCGATGACATTTTCTGGGCCCGCTACGGAGCCTAGAAGGCAGTCTGAACGCCAGTTGTGTTCCGCTGCCTAGTCCGGCTGTCCGGCTTGGGCCGCTCTCGTTTTTTTGGGCGGATGATGCGAGTCTACTAAGGCTTCTAAAAACCTCCGTGGCCGTATGCATGACTGCCCCTGCCTTGCTGGGGGCCTGCGCTGTCACCCTCTTTTCTCACTTCCGCGGCAGAGAGGATGTCCCGCTCCATTTGCTCCTGGAGCACCGGATCGGGGGCACATGAGGATGTTGACAAAACAGAGCCCGCTAGCGCGGTGACTATGAGGATGATAGCTGAACGGCATTCGGAATGTGATGTAATCTTCATGACAAGCTTCATTCTGGTCTTTGATCTGGAGTTTTACAAGGAGCTAATTGGCCAATGAAGGGCACCACAAAGTGACATAAAGCAGGTGCAGATAGGGCCGATTTACTATTGCCTAAAGAGGGAACCCGTATCATACCCCGTGGCATGGCAAATGCTGATATGAGTCGCATGAGAAGGTTGGGTGTGTTGATTCCCGTTTTTTCCCTTCGCCGAGATGACGACCTTGGTATCGGTGACACCCGATCCCTGCTGGATGCGGTGAAATGGGCAGCGGCGAACGGCGTTGGATTCCTGCAGTTATTACCCATCAATGAGACCGGTGCTGATCACAGCCCCTATAATGCGATAAGTTCCGTTGCTTTGGACCCCTTGCTCCTGGATCTTGAGGCCATTCCCCAAATAGATGTGGCTGATATCAGGAAAGTGGCACAGAAGTTCGGCATCAGCGGCAAGACCGAGGATCTGGTCGATTACGACCTGGTCTTTCAAGCCAAGTGGGAGTTGCTTGCCAGCGGGTTTGAAGCTTTCTGGAATTCGGGGGAGATCAATACTGTATTTGATGCATTCCGCATTGAAGAGGCAGAGTGGCTCATTCCCTACTGCAAATTCCGCTGGCTCATGGAGATGGCAGGGTCCGAGGGCTGGGAACTTTGGCCTGAGCAATATAACACGCCAGATGCTGCTGAGCTTTATCTGGCCTCACTTCCCGTAGAGGAAGTAGAGCGCCATTTAACCTTTTATGCATGGGTTCAATGGCACGCCTTTTCCCAGTGGCGGGCATTGCGAGACTATGCGCAAGAGCATGATGTCAAGTTGATGGGGGATATTCCGATCGGTATCTCATTCAATAGTGCTGATGTGTTTTTTGAGCCGGAGTGGTTCGACCTCTCATTGTCGGGAGGATCACCGCCTGAGACGGTTTTCAAGGATGATGCCTTTGCTTGCCAGTGGGGGCAGAACTGGGGCATTCCCATCTACCGCTGGGATGTGCAGGAGAAAAATGATTATTCATGGTGGCGCCGAAGAATTGAGAAACTGACGGATGTTTTTCACATTTTCAGGATCGATCACATTCTTGGATTTTACCGGATTTACAGCTTTCCATGGAGGCCAAGTCGCAATGCTGAATTTGTTGGCCTGAGTGAAAAACAGGCACAGAAAATCACCGGCGGGCCCCTTCCTTGTTTCTTTCCGCGACCAGATGATACGGACAAAAACCGGGGCGCCAATCTGGCGGATGGTGACAAATACCTCAGGGTGGTTCTGGAGGCGGCAGGTGACGGGGAAGTGGTCGGCGAGGATCTGGGATGCGTTCCCGATTATGTTCGACCCAATTTGGAGGATCTGGGTATTGCCGGTTTCAAGATTTGTCATTGGGAGGTCCGTGGGCACGGTGAAACAGTTCCCGGATCGGATTATCCCGAGTGTTCCTTTGCCACCTATGCCACCCATGATCACGAATCCATACCTGCCATGTGGAACACGCTTAAAGGCATGTTGGGCGGTATGGAGCATGAGGGAGCGATCAGAGGCTTGGAGCTTTTGAGCGATTTCGCCGGTTTGCCCAAGGGACCCAGTGCTGATTATTATGCGGAGTATGGCCCGGTGGTCAAATGGGCCCTTTTTGACCGCTTGTTGAAATCCAATGCCGATTATGCCTCACTGATGATTACCGACATCATTGATAGCACGGCGCGCATTAACATACCCGGCACGGTCGGAGGTAAAAACTGGCGCTACCGCTTGCCGTGGAAGCTGGAGGATATGCCGGAGGCCCTGCGCGGTGATTGCTCAAGGCTCAGGGAGCTCATCCGGATCTCGGGCCGCGGCTAGCTCTGTAGCATGCTCTATAATGAGATGACTGAGGTGTTGTTTTGACGCTTTGGACGGGGCCTCGGTGTGATCGGCATAGACCATGAGGATCTCGTTTTCATGAGCGTCAAAGCCGATGTCGCTGCGGGAAACATCATTGGCAATTACGAGATCACATCCCTTGAGCCTGAGCTTTTTGCGGGCGTTCTCCTCGAGGTCCTCTGTTTCGGCGGCAAAGCCAATCAAGACCCCCTGATATCCAAAGTCTATCCGTGCGGAGCCCAGGATGTCAGGGGTTTTGACCAGTTCGAGTGTCAAACCAGCCTCATTTTTTTTAATCTTCTGTGTCTGGATATCAGCCGGGCGGTAATCTGCAACTGCTGCAGCAAAAATGGCAATATCAGCGCGTTTGATCCAGTGTGCCACCGCCTCGTACATTTCCGCTGCACTTTCCACCGGGATAAAATCCACCCGATCAGGCACGTCGAGATCCGTGGGCCCGGAAACAAGGATGACCCGGTGCCCGGCATCCGCCGCTGATTTGGCGATAGCATAGCCCATTTTCCCAGATGATCTGTTGCTCAGGAATCTGACGGGATCGATGGCCTCACGCGTTGGGCCGGCGGTGATGAGAATCGTCATCTGGAACATTTATGATGAGCTGCGCAGCAAGCTTTCTGCGGCCTCAATAATCCCCGACTCCTCCATGAGTCTTCCAGGGCCGGAGTAGCCGCATGCGAGCATGCCATCCTCCTCCGGACCAATGAACTGGCAGCCATCTTGTTGGAGGCGGGCGACATTACGCTGGGTGGCGACATGCTGCCACATTTTGCCATTCATGGCAGGTGCTATGAGGACCGGGGCCTTGGTGGCCAGATAGACACTGGAGAGTGGATCGGGTGCCAGGCCATTGGCGAAATTGGCCAGGCTATTGGCTGATGCGGGGGCCACAAGGAGGAGATCAGCCCGGTCTGCAAGGTCGATATGTCCTGGTTTCCAGGCCTGTTTTTCATCTTCCAGAGAGGCCAAAACCGGGTTTTGGGATATTACCTGCAAGGTCAGGGGGGTGATGAACTCGGTCGCTGCACGTGTCATCACACAATGAACATGATGCCCATTTTTAACCAGCTGTGATGCGATTGCCGCCGCCTTGTATGCGGCGATGGATCCGGTGATGCCCAGGATGATGGTTTTCATGTCTCAGATTGAGGAGGTGATTGCCCTTTGAATCGTGAAACCCTGAGGCGCTCGGCAACCATGAGCGACTTGAATTGATGGTAATCCTGCTCACGTGAGTCTGAGAGCAAGCGATATTTGTATTTTGCCCAGCTGGCGATTTCCACCAGGGCGTTTTTCATCCGTAAGGCAATGACATCCTCGGAGTCCGAGCCGCGTCCGGTCAGGCGCTTGCGTAGCTCTTCCTCCGTCCTGGGCATGACAAAGAGATCCACAAGAGCCGCCTGGATACCGCTGTCCTGACACGCACGCACCTGGTCTGCGCCTTGCACATCGATATCCATGACCACGTCAGTGCCTGATGCGAGATGACCGATGATTTCAGATTTGAGAGTGCCGTAGAAATTACCATGAACTTCAGCGTATTCCAGGAAGTCTCCGTCATGGACCCTCTGCTCGAAGTTTTCACGGCTCAGAAAATGATAATCATGGCCATCGCGCTCGCCATCGCGTGCCGGACGGGTCGTGCAGGAAGTCGAGTAAACAGCCTCACCCTCATCGGCCAGACGGCGGCAGAGGGTTGTTTTCCCAGAGCCTGATGGTCCCGATACCAAAAGGAGGATGCCTGTGCGCTCAGTGGTCATGCTGCAATTGTGCTGGTTGAGGTATTGGTAAATCAGTTGTCGCGGGTTCTGCCCTTGAGCATGGCTTCGATAAACGGATCCAGATCGCCGTCCATGACGGCTGAGATATTGCCAGTTTCCTCTCCCGTACGCAAGTCCTTGACCATTTGATAGGGTTGGAAAACGTATGAGCGGATCTGGCTGCCCCAGCCTATTTCTCCCTTGGCGGAATACTCCCGGTCAGCCTCGGCGCGTTGTTTGTCCTCCTCGATCTGATAAAGCTTGGCTCGCAACAATGACCAGGCGTTTTCACGATTTCGCAGCTGGCTGCGCTCCTGGGTTGAGCGGATGATAATACCGGTGGGCTTGTGTTTGAGGATCACAGCAGTCTCGACCTTGTTGACATTCTGGCCGCCGGCACCACCGGAGCGAGCCGTGGTGATTTCCACATCAGATTCAGGAATCTCGATATTGATATCCTTGGATATTTCAGGAGTGACATCAATGGCTGAAAAAGAGGTGTGTCGCTTGCCGGCAGCATCGAAAGGGGAGATGCGTACAAGGCGGTGAACACCACGCTCGTTTTTGAGATATCCATAGGCATAGGCGCCGTCGATTTTGAGAGAGGCGGTGCGGCAGCCCGCGCCATCGCCGTCCTGGTAGTCCAGGTTGGTGACAGTGAAGCCCTTGGCTTCTGCCCAGCGGGTATACATGCGAAGCAGCATTTCCGCCCAGTCACAGGCTTCGGTGCCGCCCGCGCCGGCCTGGATAGTCAGGTAGGCATTGGCACCATCGGTGGGCTTGTCGAGAAGAGTGATGAGTTCGAATTTATCCAACTCCCTGATGATGGATTTAAACTCATCATTTGCTTCGCGGGCAAACTCAATGTCATCCGCCTCTTTTGCCAGTTCGATGACTTCGCCAAGGTTCCCGGAGCGCTCCTCGAGTGCCAGGAAAGGCTTGAGCCGGCCTTTGAGCAGGTTCGCCTCAGCAACGATACTTTGGGCCTTGTCAGGATCACTCCAGAAATCCGTATCGGCCATTTTGGAGTCAAACTCAGCGAGATTGTTTTCAAGTGCCGGAACGTCAAAGATACCTCCTGAGTTCGGACAGCCGGCTTTTCAGGGCCCCGGTATCCAGCGCCAGGAGGTCAGCGATATTTTGTTCACTCATCTGTGGGCGATTCATAGCCGTTGATTTGCAAGATTCAAACCCCAAATGGCAAAAAGGAGGGGAGATTAAGGATGGAACAATTTATTGTTTTGCATGCACCCCTGTGAATCGAGCATCATTTGGTAGATGGAAAAGTCAGAGGGAACCATTATTCGTCTCACCAAGCTTACAGAGACGAGCTTGATCGTGCACTGGTGCACCATGGATCATGGGCTCATCAAGACTGTTGCCAAGGGTGGGCGCCGTGCCAAGGGACCGCTCGCTGGAAAACTGGATTTGTTTTTTGCGGCTGATTTTAACTGGATCAGGAGCCGCAAGGGGGAGCTGCATACCTTGAGCGAGGTGGCGGTCATCGACTATCGGGAAAATCTGAGGAAAAAGTACAAGGATACGCTGGTGGCATCCTATTTTGTTGAGCTTCTAGCCCATGTGGCTGAGCCAGACCACCCCATTCCAGAGTTGTATGACCTGCTCCACAGGGGGCTGGGTTATCTGGCTGAGCATGGTGCCGATCACCGCGGAGTCGTGCATTATGAGCACGAACTCGCACGCTTGCTGGGAGTCGCCCATGATCGTTCGAGTGCCGCCATGGCCCTGGAGTCGGCTTTTGGCAGCTTGCCCAAATCACGCATTGCCTGCATGGATATGCTTGGTAGTTAAAAGTTGGGTTAATTTAGGTCTGGTAATGGGCGTTTACATAGTGTTTACTTTGCTTAATTAGTTCAAGCACCCCTACTACTGTAACGAATGGAATCCGGAACAGCGAATCTCTTGCACATGCTCCATGACCGCGTCAAGCAACTGTGCAAGGCCGGACGATGGGAAGAGGCCAGAAACACCGCAAGCGCTGCTGTGGAAAAGTCCCGTGCGCTCTATGAGGACGACCCTGAGTCTCTTGTCGAGCTCTCCCTTTCACTTGAGTTGCAAGGTGATTTTTATCGCCTCTATGGCAACCTCGAGGAAGCCAGAAAGTCCTACTTCGAGGCACTGGAGCTGCTGGAGAACAGCCCATCTCACACTGAGGCGTTGGCCCGTATCAGTGCAAGTGTCGCTGTGGTTTATGAGACAGACCGCAACACCGATGAGGCTATTACTTTCTATGAGCGAAGTATCGAGTTGTTCGAGCGTATGGATCCGCCCTCGGTCATTGACATAGCGAGCCTGTGCAACAACCTGGCCTACATCTACAAGAGCTGTGGGGAGTTCGAGACCGCTGAGAACTTATATCTCAAGGCGCTGGAAATATACAACGAGAACCTCGGTTCGGAGGATGAGGAAACCGCAGCGATATGTAACAACATCGGAGCGCTCTATTTGGCCGCAGGCTGTTATGATCAGGCCCGTGAGATGTTTGTCATGGCGCTGGATGCGCGTCGCAAAGTATTCGGTGAGAGACATCTCGAGACGGCACAGGCGTATGCCAATCTGGCCGTGGCCCTCAGTCACACTGGGGAGGAGAGTTGGGCCAAGGAAAATTACCAAAGCTCATTGAAAATCTACGAGGACATGGTCAGGGAAGCTCCGATGGATTTTGCAACGGTGTCGGCCAATTTTGCCGAGTTTCTTCGTTCCCAGGATGATGAAAAGGCAGCCCACTCCGTTGAGAAGCGGGCAAGTAAAATGCTCAAGAGAGTGCATTGATTTCCCTGCGTGTTAAGCGCATGGGTGATTCTATCGGGCCATGAGTGCCTCGATTTCCTCGGCTTCGATGGGGATGTTGGCCATCAGGTTGACATTTTTCTCTGGCCCGATGACAACGTTGTTTTCCAAGCGCACACCTAATTTTTCCTCAGGTATGTAAATGCCGGGCTCAATGGTGAGCACCATGCCCACGGCATAAGGTTCATTGGCAGGGCAGACATCATGCACATCGAGTCCCAAATGATGTGATGTGCTGTGCATGAAATATTTTTTCACCAGCGCTTTGCTTGCATCCTGTTTTGCTGCCTCTTTTTGGTCGATGAGTCCAAGTGCAATGAGCTCCGCCTCCACGAAGCCAATGGCCTGTGCCTGGTAATCCTTGGGCGTGAGTCCGGGACGCAAAATAGCATTGCATTGCTTGAGCACGCGGAGGACGGCATCATAGACATCTCTTTGTCTTTGGGTGAATTTTCCATTGATGGGAACCGTGCGCGTCATGTCCGAGTTCCAGTTGCCATATTCTGCAGCCACATCCATCAGGAGTAGTTCGCCATCCTGACATCGCTGGTTGTTTTTGGTGTAGTGGAGAACACAGGTGTTTTTGCCGCTGGCAATGATGGGGGTGTAGGCAAAGCCCTTGGATTGATGTCTGGTAAATTCATGAATGAACTCAGCCTCGATTTCCCACTCGCCAACCCCGGGTTTGATGAAGCCTAGTGCGCGCCGGAAACCTGCCTCGGTAATATCACATGCCTTTTGCATCATGCGTATTTCCTCCTGATGCTTGATGATCCTGAGCTGGTGCATCAGAGGTGCCAAACGCTCGTATTTATGAAGCGGGTAGAGCTCCTGGCATTTTTTAAGCAAGCGCACGTCGCGGGTTTCCACCGAGACATCAGCCCGGGGGTGTTCGTTGGCATTGAGATAGATGCGGTCGGCCTGCTGGACAAGACGGCTCATGGTAGCGTCAAAATGGCTGCTCCATTGAACATTCGAAATACCTGACAATTCCGTCGCCATCTGCTTGGAGAGTTTTTCGCCCTCCCATATGGCTACTTGCTCGTCGGTTTCCCTGATGAAGAGGATTTCACGGTCTTTTTCCTCATCTGCGTCCGGAAAAAGAAGCAGGACGCTCTCCTCCTGATCAATACCGGAGAGGTAATACAGATCGGAGTTTTGCTGCCATGGTAGAGTGCCGTCTGCGTTGCTTGGCATCAGGTCGTTGGAGTCGAAGACGGCAATGCTGTCATGCTTGAGCATCGCCGACAACCTGGATCGATTGTGGATGAAGAGCTCTGAGTCGGCAGGTTTGTATCTCATGCTATTGGTATCGGTGAGCACGTGGTTCTCAAGCTGGATGCTTGGGTTGCACATCCGGATTTAATCACAACCCCAGCCTAGTTTTTGACGCAGCGTGGAGTAGAAATTGCGTCCATCGAGCCGCAGAAGGGGAAGGGCGTGCCCTGCTTGCTCCACCTGAACACGATCACCCTGATGGATGGCCATGACATCGCGACCATCCACCGTCAAAAACATCGGGCACTCAGCATCTGCAGCTGGTGCAAGCTCGACGACTGAATTATCGGATACGACCAGTGAACGATTACTCAGCGAGTGCGGACAGATCGGCGTGATCACGAAAACCTCAGCCTTGGGTGCAATGAGTGGACCACCGGCAGAGAGCGAGTAGGCAGTTGATCCGGTGGTAGTGGCGACAATCAGGCCGTCCGCCCGGTAGTGGTTGAGTAACTCACCGTCGACCCAGGCATCCACTTCGACAAGGCGCCCGGTCTGGCCTCTGGCCAAAGTTACCTCATTGAGCGCTCTGAAACTTTTTTTCTCCCCATTGGCCGATGTGATGGTGGCACGCAATTGCATGCGCTTGATCAGGGTGTAATTTTTATCCGCGACTGCTTTGGCAAAGATATCGAGCTCGCGATCCGTGCATGTGGTAAGAAAGCCAAGTGTGCCCACATTGATCCCAGCCACGGGTATATCAGCGGGCCCCAGTTGGTTGGCAGCATTGAGCATGGTGCCATCACCGCCCAGTACCGCGACGAGATCACAGGTGCTGGCCAGAGCGGAGGCTTCCACACCATTTTCAGCATTGATGAGCCTTGCGGTCTCCGCCTCCAAAACCGGGGTGAGTTTTTCACGCTCCAGTGACTCACAGAGTTTTTCGATAATCTGGTTTACCCCGTTTTTATTCGGGTTTGCAAGGATGCCTACTTTCACGGGCTGAGATTAGAATGTTTTTGAGCAAAGATACAGAGCAAATCCAGATCAACGGCTTCTGTGCAAGGAGTCCCTTGTAATCATTTGGTAACTGTGATATTCAAAATGCATGAAGATTTTGAGGTTCAATTGTCAATCCCATCCCTTTGTTGTGCGTTACTTGGTGGTCCTTTTGAGTGTGGCTGCGGTTTTTTCCATGACATCATGCGACAAGGTCAGCGAGCTGGCAGGTAAATTGAAGGGTGTGGCGGAAGCCAGTCACACCACGGTCGATGAGATGAATCAGGAACAAGCCAAGGCCGTGATCGCCGGCGAGTCAAAATTAGTGATGGTGGAATTTTACACCGATACATGAGGCCCGTGCAAAAAAATTGCTCCCGTGTTGGAGCGATTGGCGAAGTCAAACCCGAAAAAAGTCCGCATTGTCAAAGTGAATGCAAACCAAAACCGTGAGTGGGCTGCACAGCAGGGAATTCGTGCTGTGCCAACCATACAGTTTTACCGCAAGGGAGCAAAAGTGCATGAATTTTCAGGAAGCTACCCGGAGCATGTCATTCAGCAGCAGATTGACCAGCATTCTCAATCCTGGGGAGCGCAAAAGGATGAAGACGGTAATCCCGTGCAGCCGGCTATCCAGCCCATGCCCAAGAAGTGGCTGCCTCCGGGGGTCACCGAGGAGTGACGCGGATCATGTCTTCGGGGGGGATCTCACTCCCCCTATTGCAGACGCTTGCTGCCACAAGCTTGGAGAACTACACGGTTGACCCCGTGAGTCATAGTGTCTAGCTTCCGCGCCTCTAGAAGCCACGACACGCAATGAGCGAGGAAGCAATAAATTACAAAGAAACCCTCAGCCTGCCTGAGACCACCTTTCCCATGCGCGGGGATCTGGTCAAAAACGAGCCTGTGCGCCTTGAACGCTGGAATGATCAGAGTCTGTATCAACGCATTCAGAAGCGCCGCAAGGACCAAGCTGCTCCTCGTTTCATCCTCCATGATGGGCCGCCCTTTGCCAATGGGGACGTGCACATGGGCACTGCTCTCAACAAGGTTCTCAAGGACCTAGTCCTAAAATCCAAAACCATGGCGGGCTATGAGACCCCCTATATTCCGGGGTGGGATTGCCACGGGCTCCCCATCGAATACAAGGTGATGCAGGATGCCAGGGATGAGGAGCCCGCTGAGGTCCGCCGGCGTTGCTCGGAGTTTGCCCTTGGTTTCATTGACATCCAGAGAGAGAGCTTCCGCCGTTTGGGGGTTTTTGGTGACTGGGAGCACCCTTATCTGACCCTGGATCCGGTCTACGAGGCAGACATTATCAGGACTTTTGGCAAGCTTGTCGAAATGAATGCAGTCTACCAGAGCCGCAAGCCCGTGCTCTGGAGTTACGGCGCCGGCACGGCTCTCGCCGAGGCTGAGGTCGAGTACCTGGATAAGAAAAGCATGGCGGTCTATGTGCGTTTTCCGCTCAAGGGAGCTTCCGGCGATCTGGCTGATGCTGCCATGGTCATATGGACCACGACTCCCTGGACCTTGCCCGCCAACCTTGGTATTGCTGTTCATGAGCAGTTCAATTACGTTTGCGGCACCTTCACCCATGAGGATGGACGCAAGCTAAAGCTTATTGTCGTCAAGGACCTCATTGAGGACTTTGCTGCCAAAACCGGTTTTGTGTTGAGTGAAACCCACGCGGAATTCAAGGGGGCCGAGCTCGAGGGCATGGAGGCATCCCACCCCTTCCTTGCTCGGGAGGCAAAGATCATCCTGGCGAATTTTGTAACCACGGAGACAGGTACTGGAGCCGTGCACATTGCACCGGGACATGGTGCCGATGACTACGTGGCCGGGCAGCAAAATGACCTTGGTCTCCTCTCGCCGGTCGATGCCGACGGAAAATTCACTGCCGAATGTGGTTTGGATGAATTGGTTGGGCAGCACGTGTTCGAGACCAACAAGCGAATTACGGAAATTCTTGAGGGGGGAGGCAACCTGCTGGGCAGTGAGCTCTATGAGCACCAGTATCCACATTGTTGGAGATCAAAAACGCCCATCATCTTCCGCGCGGTGGAGCAATTCTTCATCTCGCTCAAGGATATCAGGGGCAAGGCGCTCGAGGAAATTGACAAAGTTGAGTGGCTGCCGAAATGGGGGCGTAATCGCATCTATGGCACAGTCGAGTCCAGACCGGACTGGTGCATCTCTCGACAGCGCACCTGGGGGGTGCCCTTGCCTGTGTTTTTTGACAAGGACGGCAAGGCCATCATCAGCAAAGAGCTCATCGACAAAGTAGCCGATCTTGTCGAGCTGGAGGGGACCAATATTTGGTTCGAGCTTGATGATGCCGAGCTCGCATCAAGGCTTGGCTTGCCCGAAGATTCAAAGAAATGCCGGGACACACTTGATGTCTGGATTGACTCCGGCTCGAGCCATGTTGCGGTCATGGACAGACACCCCGAGCTTTCCGCACCTGCAGATCTCTATTTGGAAGCCACAGACCAGCACCGTGGATGGTTCCAGAGCTCACTCATGCTCAGTGTGGCTGCGCGTGGGGCGGCACCCTACAAGGCGGTCATGACGCACGGATTTGTGGTGGATACCTCGGGTAAGAAAATATCCAAGTCAGGCAGCAAACCCATCAACGCGAAACATTACTATGATCAGTTCGGTGCCGACATTGTGCGCCTGTGGGCGGCATCGGTGGACTGGCAGACAGAGGTCCCATTCTCTGACAAACTCTTCAAGCAAGTGACGGATCCGTATCGACGTTTGCGCAACACCTTGCGCATCCTGCTCGGAAACATCCACGGCTTTGATGCCGCCACCCAGTCCGTTGCCAAGGAGGACATGACCTTGTTGGACCGATGGCTTCTGGAGCGTCTCAACGTAGTGATTGCAGCGTGTTGCAAGGCATACGAGGCGTATCAGTTCCGCAAAGTATTCAGTGAGATCAATCATTTTTGTGTCCATGAGCTGAGTGCTCTCTACATCGATATCACCAAGGACCGGATGTATTGTGATCCCCTGGACTCGACACGACGTCTCGCAGCACAGACGGTCATGAGCCGCGTTTTTGATGCGGTTTGCCGCCTGGTGGCGCCCATTCTGGCTTTCACCGCTGATGAGGCATGGGAGCACGCTGGTCACGAGGGCAGCATTCATGAGCAGGATTTCCCATCCGTGGATCCTGAGTTCGAATCCTCTGAGGCTACCGGGCAAATCGAGGAGCTCCTTGAGCTGCGCGCTGTCATCCAGACAGCGATTGAAAAAGAAGTGCAGGCCAAAACCTTCAACAAGAACAACGAAGCCGACGTCACAGTGACCCTGCCGGAGGTTCACCCAAGCCGCGAGCTCTTGTCCGACAGGGATTTTGTAACCGAGTTCTTCATTCTCGCTGATCTTCACTTGGAAACGGGAGGCGAAATTTCAGCTGCAGCCAAAGCTACGGAGCACGCCATGTGCCCACGTTGCCGTCGCTACGAGCCGCTCGTCACTGCGGTTTGCAAGCGATGCAGTAAGGTGGTCTAGATGCCTGTAAATTCGAATCGGGATTGAAGTATTCCCGGTCATGATTTAATCACATACGATGCATGAGAAATTAACCAGGGCGACGATGGTGCGGCTTTTTCTATGCATCACTCTGCCGCTTTATGTCTTGGACCAGATTTCAAAGTGGTGGGTGGTGATGAGCTTCAAGGTGCCGTTTGTCATCCAGGATGGCCAAAAATATTGGGTTCAGGAAGACACCCGTCCCGTGATCGAAGGGTTCTTTAATTTGGTGCGACGCCATAACCAGGGGGTCGCCTTTGGCATTGGCAATGGCACGACTTGGGCACCGGTTGTATTTCTCTTCGTGCTGATCATCGCGCTTTGCCTGATTGGCTTTTTCTGGAGAAGGGGGGCTTTCATGGGGCCATCACGCTGGTCGGCCCCCTTGCTAATGGCCGGTATACTCGGCAACCTGACCGACCGTCTCTTGCAGGGATTCTGGCTGGGTGCCTACAAGAATGCGGGTTTTTGGGAACGGCTGGGGCAAGGTTATGTGGTGGATTTTCTGGATTTCAAATTACCGCTCTATGACAAGCTCGTGCCTTCGAGCGGTGGACACTGGCCGGCGTTCAATGTCGCCGACAGCTGTATTTCCATAGCCGCCGTACTGCTCTTCGTGACAGCTGTCATTGAGATGAGGCATGAAATGGCAGAAAAGAAAGCCGCCAAGAATCATCCAGGCGGATAAATCCGGTGATCCTTTCTTGATTCTCGAAACCGGTTTACTACGATGCCCAATGTGAAGAGCGCGCCGGTATGCAGACAACTTTCGGGTTATGGGAAGTTGTGCCTCATGGCGCTCTTTATGATGTGGCCAGGCTTTGCCGTCCTGTCCCGGGCGCAAACGGGCAAGGAGCCTTCAAATCAGTTTCATGCGGCCTCGCCTCCGGAGAATTATTTATCGGACCAAGCCAATATATTTCACGAGCACCCGGCTGCTTTGGAAGCGATTGTGGATAGCCTGACCAGATTGGACAATGACCATGCTTACCCGGTCTATCTTGTTCTCTATTACAACGTGCTCGATGCGAGTTTGCGGGAACGTGCTGATGAGCTTTACGAGAAGTGGATAGGCCAATCGGGGCGCGGAATGGTCATTGTTTACCAGCTGGATCCAGTTGTTTATGGCGATAATCCCGCGATGGCTTATCACAAAGGTGATGGTCTTGAGCTTCGATCAGAGGCTGGAGCCGTTCTCATCCCTGAGAGCGACATCGCTGCCATACTTGCCAGAATCCAGCCCGAGTTTCAGCGGAAAGCCAACATCCATAACGAGCTAAGCTCGTGGATCGTCGCTCTTGAGAGGGAAATCGACCACTATCTGAATGTGAAACCTGCGAGCTGGAAAGATGCAGAGAATGTGATGCTAATTGCTGTTTTTGCGGGTTTTGTGATCACCATCCCACTGGTAGGTATTTTGATTCACCGCCTGTTGCTGGCCTCGAGCAACGAACTTGGGAAAACCTATTATTTCCCCGAGGTTCATGTGGCATACAGGCTCGGCGCTCCGTATGGTGGCGGCTGGACAAGCGAGAGGACCTTTACTCCATCTCAGTCACAGTCCTAGAGGATTTTCCCCGGTTGGGAAAAAAGAGAGCCACGCCATAGACAATGGGATAGGCGAGAATACTCAGGACCACACCCATGGCAAGGAAGCCGACCACGAAGTCCGCCGGGCTGCCCTCTACTCTGACACCGAGAAAAGAAATTTCAGTGGCCTTGTCAAAGGGCAGGGGAATGCGGACATGTTCACGGATCCAATGGCCAAAATTGATTTGCAGTGCGATGAGGGGAGGGTGAGTGAATGGATTGGTGACCCAGCAGGCGGCCATGGCAACAGGTATGTTGACTCTCGCCCTCATGCAGGCAAGGGCAGCAAGGAGCATTTGAAAGGGCAGGGGAAGCATCGCGCAAAAGAGGCCAATGGAGAGAGCCCCTGCAACCGTGTGTCTGCATGGATGCCATAAATCACGTTGGAACAGGGGCTTGGTCAGGGCCGTGAGCCATGGTCGCTTACGGATGTGAGGATGTCGCAGGTAGCGGTATGCCCTCCTGACCATTTTGATGTATCTGCGCTTCATGATAAGGACATAATGCAAGGGAGAAAATGAGCATGCGATCCCCTTGGAGAAGAATCTCGCTCTTGGATGGAGTGAATAACGATCACCCACCAACCTCTGCACAGTATGTATACAAGAGGGCCCATCATTGTCATATAAAAAACCCGCCGCTGTCACACAGGGCGGGCTTGTTTGAAAAAAGATGGTAGGGGCAATAACAATCCAATCGGGGGATTACCACTTCTGGGTGCGGCTATGATAGTATTTTTCAAATCCCAGGGTCGGCGGAAATTCTGAAAGGCCATCGTGCGGATTCATCTCAATGCGATGATCCTCACCGCAGCGCTCGTAGGGGGGCTTGAAAGTTCCCTTGTAGGTGGGACAGTGGAAAGTGAAGAGCTCATAGAAGCCGTATCCAATACGCTTAAATCCGCGGCGGTATCCGTCCATCAGACCGTAGGTCCATCCGGCTTTGGGGCCATACTGATCTGTTTTGCGGACGATTTGCTCAGGCACTTCCATCAGGCCATGAAAAATATTGCTGACTGCCCGGCCAAGCTTGCGAGTCGATGTGTAGGTGGATCCAGGAGGTGCCTGAATGTCTGCCATCACGCCAGCAGCAGTGACGAGGAGGGCTGTAAGGGTGCAAATGAAACGTTTCATGACCACATTAATATGCATGAAATTTTACAATCATGCAATGGCAAAATTGATTTTTTATAAAGCAAAAGTGTGTTATTCGGCGTCCTCCTTCGTGGCATCAGCAGCCTTTTTCAAGGCTCTCTCGATTTCGCGGATGGCCCGTTCTGCAAAATCAATGATCTTGTCACTCTCTCCCTTGGTGTAGGGTTTGAGAAGCTCGATGGCCCAGCTGGCTTTTTGCGTGCCCAGCCCCCCGATAATGAACCCTTTTTCCCTTTCTGTCTCAGCAGTAGCTGCCAGATCACGCCACAATGCTTGCAATTCATCAGGGTCGTAATCCTTGTCGAGCCTGAGAAGAGTGTCGATGGTTTTGTAAGCTTCAATGCGCATGGATTGGTTTTTATCATCTTTGATGAATGCCATCAATGTGGGGAGGGGTTCGTGGGTTTGCCACTGGGAGAATGCAGCCATGGCAGCGTTCTGAAGAGATGGATTTCCCGAGTTGAGGGCCTCGGTGATTGCGTCTGTTGCCAAGTCTCCACCTGTGGGGCCTAGGAGGCGCAGCATGGCAAATTTGATATTGTCGTCCTCTGCCTTGGTATAAAAATCGTAGAGGTCTGTCTCGTACGTGGTTTTTTGGGAGGGTTCGGCATCAGCAAGGATCTTGGACAAGGTGGACTCCGCGGCACGCTGCACCTTTTGCGATGGTGCGCTTTTGACCATGTTGAGAAGATCCTTCACATGGGCGCCCACTTTTGCATCACCGGAACACGCTGCGATGGCATAAACAGCAGCGGCAGCGGAATCCTCCTCTGCGCTGGTCCTGGCGAATTCGACCAGAACGGGTAAATTATCCGGGTTGGGCCTGAATTTGACGACGTCCTGCAGAAGGCCGGCACGAATGCTCGAGGGACACCTGGCCTTGATGGTGTGGTTGAGGATGATGCCATCGATATTGTAGCCACCCTCGGCCCTGGCAAATCTGAGGGTTTTGAGGATCAGGGGTTTCTGCTTGTTCTCCTGCATGCTGGTGGCCTCGGTGAGAATCCGGCCGAGCTCCTCCTCGCTGAGCGCAATACCATTGAGCTCAAGATTGCTGATGTCATCTGTCTGCTCATCATCCAGAGCCTTGGCCTCTTTCATCACCTCATTGTAGAGGTTGTCGAGTTTGCGCTTTTCCATGTAGGCATTGCCCAGAACAACAGTGAGGATGACGACCGCGGCGAGCATGCTGATCAGTGCCCACTTGGCGCCATTGGAGATGGTTTTGCGGGCACTCTCCATGCCCAGTGCCGAGTCCCGTGGTGCGGTGTCTCCGCCTTTGGCTGCAGCTGCCGGCAGTGTGCGTGGCTGAGCCTTGATCTTGGCGGATGTCATGCCCTCCGTGTGAGGTGGGGTGGGTTTGAGTGTGGGGGCTGGGCTGGCTGTGGGCTCTGCAGGAGCATTGATTTTGACCGTCGGGGCCGGAGCTGCCACTTTCACCGTCGGGGCGGGGGCGGCCACTTTTACTGTAGGAGTTGGGGCGGCTATCTTCACCGTTGGGGTGGCTTGCACGGCCGGGGCCTGGCTTGTGCTTGCAACGGGAGTCGGATTGGTCACCAGTTTTGCGGTGGGAACCGGGCCGGCGTTAAGCTTGGCAGTGGCAGGCTGGTTTTCCATCGCGACAAAGCGCTCCAGGGCCTCACGCGCATTCATCGGCCGCTGGTCCATTTTGCGCTCGATGTGCCACATGATCCAATCCGCCCCCCACTGGGGAATATCGGGGCGCAGCTCACCAATCGGCGTGACGTGGTGCTGCAGATGGCTGATCATGACCTCGGCGGCACTCTCGCCATCAAAGGGGTGTTTGCAGGTGAGAGCGAAGTAGAAGAGGCAGCCCAGCGCATACATGTCCGTGCGCTGGTCAAGTGGGGTACGCTCGAATTGTTCCGGCGCCATGAAGAAAATGGAACCGAAAACCGAATCGCCATGGTCAATGGTTTGCAAGGAGGGGGAGGCGGAGAATTTGGCCAGACCGAAGTCCACGATCTTGACCTGGAACTTGCCGGAGGGTAGCCAGCTGATCATCAGATTGCTGGGTTTGAGGTCGCGGTGGATGAGGTTCAAATTTTGCGCGGCAGCCAAAGCCTCCTCGGATTGCAGAATGATCTCACGCAAGTCCTCCCAGGTGAGTGGATTATTCTCGACCATTTCATCAAGGGTCTTGCCGTTGATGAGCTCCATGACCACATAGGGGCCGTCTTCATCCGTACCCACATCATAGATCGTCACGATGTGTGGATGCTCAATGGAGGAAAGGGCGCTGGCCTCCTTGAGCAGACTTTTGGTGGCCTCCTCCTGCTGCTCGTGACCCCCATGTGCCAGAACCCGCTTGATGGCAACCTCCCTGTTGAGCTGGGTGTCAAAGGCACGGTATACGGATCCAACACCTCCCTGACCGATTTTTCCTCTGAACTCGTAACGCTCTTTGCTCATACTTATTTAATCAATGACCAACACCCGAGATTTCTGCAAAAAGAGGCATGGTGCAATGACGAATTTCATAATTAGCATCAATAGGTGCCGGATACCGCGGTGATGCCATGTGTCATGAGGTGTAAGTTTCGGTTGCGCATCAAATGGGGCTGAGGGATAGTCCGCGCGATGAGTGAGAAGAAAGACAAGGACTTTCCGGATCCGGATGAGCTGCAGAAAATGCTCAAGGACATGTTTGGCAAGATGGGTCTGGGTGCCACGGTCACAATGCCGGGCTTTTCCCAGAACAATGAAAGCGAGGAATCTCCCAAGAGCCCCGCTGAGCCTGCCGGGATGAGCCGCGCGGATGAGGTTTTTGACTTCAATTACAAGCCACGTGACATCAAAGCCCACTTGGATCGTTTTGTCATCAGGCAGGACGAGGCCAAGAAAGCCCTCTCCATTGCCGTCTGTGATCACTACAACCACGCCAAATACATGCGCTCCTACGAGCTGGAGCATGACAAAACCCCTGAGGGCATTGAATACCAGAAACAGAACGTCATTGTCGTTGGCCCCACCGGAGTGGGAAAAACCTATCTGGTTAAACACATTGCCGAGTTGATCGGTGTTCCCTTTGTCAAAGCGGATGCGACCAAGTTTTCCGAGACCGGATACGTGGGCGGAGATGTGGACGATCTCGTCAGGGAGCTCGTTCAAAAGGCCGACGGAGACATGGACCTCGCCGAATACGGCATTATTTACATCGATGAGATCGACAAGCTCGCCAGTAGCGGAGCCAACAGCATGGGCAGGGATGTGAGTGGACGTGGAGTGCAGACGACACTTCTCAAACTCATGGAGGAAACCCAGGTGGCAGCGCGAAACCCGCATGACATGAAGAGCCAGATGATGGCGATGATGGATTTGCAGAGCGGGCGGGACAGCGGCAGAGACACCATCAACACACGCCACATTCTCTTTATTGTCAGTGGCGCTTTTTCCGGTCTTGAAAAGGTGGTGAAAAAACGCCTGCGCTCAGGCCAGATCGGCTTTGGTGCGGATGTTTCCGCGCATGCCCTGGAGGAGGATATCTGTGGGGCAGCCAATACCCAGGACTTCATTGATTACGGTTTTGAAGCCGAGTTCATTGGCCGATTGCCCGTCCGCGTGGTGTGTGAAAAGTTGGTGGCGAAGGATTTTGTCGACATCATGAAACACTCCGAGGGCAGCTTGTTGCGCCAGTATGAGCGCGAGTTTGCCGCCTATGGGATCCAGGCGAAGTTTGATGACTCTGCCATTGAGCGCATTGCCCAGCGTGCAGAGACCGAGAACACCGGTGCCCGGGCTTTGATGACAGTGTGTGAGAGCCTGTTGCGTGATTTTAAATTCGAGCTGCCGGGCACGGCTGTCAGTGAGCTGACCATTGATGCGGATCTCATCGACAAGCATGACGAGATACTGGCCAAGTACCGCGAACTCGGCAAACGGGTCAATGTCGCCAAAACCCGGGAGGAGGTAGAGCTCTACTGCCGTGAGTTTTTCGAGCAGCATGCCATCAAGTTGCTATTCACGGATGATGCGATCAAGGCATTGGGTAAGGAGGCAGCTGCCGAGGCCCGCAGTGCATTGCAGATTTGTCAGCAGCGCTTCAAGGACTACCAGTTTGGGCTCAATCTCATCCAGAAAAACACGGGTAGGAATGAGTTTGAATTGGGGGTTGAGGCAGTCGCTGATGCAGACACTTTCCTCAGCGAGTGTATTGTGCAGTCCTATAAGGAGGCGGCGGATAAAACAGATGACAAGGCAGCAATTGGTGATGGCAAAACGGCGGCGGATGATATTTGATCTCTCTGAGCGGAACTCAAATATATCCACGCAGCCATGGCTACCCATCATCACTCAACCCAAGCTTACCCGCCGGGCAAAGTGGCAAGCTCGTGTCTGCTCTACGGAGGCATGGGCATGGTCCTTGCTGTGGCAATGCAATGGCTTGGCATATTCAAGCTGGGAGATATGTGGCTGCAGCAATTCCTCTCCCGGGTGCTGATTGATTCCCATCCCATTGCCGCGCCTGTTTCAGTGCTCTATGGCGTGGCTGCGTTCTTTGCCTTCGGCATTGCTTTCGCCGTGCTGGACTCGCCGGCAAACTGGCGCCGCATTGTTCTTGGCATGACCGGCCTTGTTTTGCTGCTGGCATTGGTCCCTGTCTGTGCCCTGTGGCAGCTTTATTTCTCCCCCTTTCCGGTGGTGATGGCGTTTTTCTGGGCGTGGTTCTGCTCGATGATGTATGTGAGTCAACACAGCATGCCCTGTGAAATTGCCACGATGGGGCAAGCCCCTCAATCCGGTCAGGCAGCATCCCCCCAAGCGGATGCGGGGAATTCCGCCGGGACCTCTTCAAGTGCCACTGCTGCCAGTGAAGATCAGGAAGACCCTGACGCCAAATACCAACCCAAGGAGCAAGAGGCGAATGGCTAGAGCAGATTACCCGCAACCCGTTGTTGAGCTCATTGCCGAGTTGAAAAAACTACCCGGAATCGGGCCGCGCAGTGCCGAGCGCGTTGCGGTCTGGTTATTGCAGCACCCCAAGTCCAACGCCACAGAGCTTGCTGAATCCGTCCTCCGAGCCAAGCAGTCCGTGGGCTCCTGTGAAACCTGTGGATTTTTTTCCAGTGATGCAGGCTGCCCGGTCTGTGCGGATGATCAACGTGACGCGCGTGAGCTTTGCGTGGTTGAGCAAGCCACCGACGTCCTTCCCTTGGAACGCTCCGGGGTCTTTAAGGGTTATTACCACTGCCTGGGTGGCAAGCTGTCGCCCTTGGACAATGTCACTCCCGAAAATCTGCGCATCACTCAGCTCATCCGCCGCATTGAAGGAAATCCCGGTATGGAGGTGATTCTGGCACTGGGAGCGGATGTCGAGGGCGAGGCCACCGCCAATTACCTCGCCGAGGTGCTGCTAAAGCGTGATTGCCAGGTGACCCGCATTGCCCAGGGCCTTCCCGCGGGCGGCGGGCTCGATCACGCCGACGAGCTCACCTTGATGCGTGCTTTGCAGGGGCGCAGGAAAATGGGTGAGTAGACCCGGCAGACCCTAATCCTTGGCGGCCTTGGGATCGAGCGCATCGCGCAGGCCGTCACCGAGGAAGTTCAGTGCCAGCAGGGTGAGTGAGAAGGTGACCGAGGGAATGATCAGCAGCCGGGGGTAGGTCTCCATGTAGTTGGCGCCCTCGCTCAGGAGAATGCCCCAGGAGCTGTTGGGGGACTCCACCCCGAGGCCGAGGAAGGAGAGAGTCGCCTCGGTGAGGACGAAGCCGGGCACGGTCAGGGTCGCGTAAACAATCACGGGCCCAAGCATGTTGGGCATGATGTGGCGAATGAGGATCTTGCGGTGGGGCAGGCCCAGCGACACGGCAGCCTCGACAAACTCCTGTTTTTTAAGCGAGAGCACCTGGGCGCGTGCCACACGTGCCATGGTCAGCCAGCCGAGTGCTCCGATGGCGATGAACAGGGGAACGAGATTGATGAATTTCTTGATGAAGACCTCATGCTCCGGCCAGCGCTCCACCAGGGTGTCGGTGAGTTCCTTGGCATGTTCGGAAATGAGCAGGGAAAAGAGGATCACCAGCACGAGGAAGGGCAGACCGTAGAGGATGTCGACAATGCGCATCATGATACTGTCCGTCTTGCCGCCGGCGTAGCCGGACACGGCGCCATAGACCAGGCCGATGATGACCGAGACCGTGGTGGCAACGATGCCCACCAGCAGGGAAATCTGGCCGCCGTAGAGCAACCTCGCCAGCAGATCCCTGCCGGACTGATCCGTGCCGAGCAGGTGGTCCCCACCGGGAGGTAGGAAGGTGTTATCCAGATTCTGGGAATTGGGATCCGGGATGAACGGGAATACCGGGATAATAAAACAGAGAATGCCAATGACAAACAGGATGACCATACTGGCCATGGCCATCTTGTTTTTGCGCAGGCGCAGCCAGGCATCGGACCACAGGGAGTGGCCTTTGTCGATGGGCTTGCTTGGGTTATGGTCAGGCATGGGTGGAGAGGAAGGCTTTGGTCAGGCCCTGATGCGCGGGTTGAGCATGACGAGAACGATGTCGGCGGCGAGGTTGGCGAACACAATGAGCGAACCGAAGAGAATGACCACCCCTTGAAGTAGGAAATAATCACGGTCCTTGGTCGCATTGACAAAGTGCTGCCCCATGCCCGGAACCTGAAAAATGGTCTCAATGATGAAGGAGCCGGTGATAAGCATGGCGAAGGCGGGACCCACGTAGGCGACAGCGGGAATGATGCCGCCACGGATCGCGTGCTTGGTGACCACCATGGCGGGGTGCACGCCCTTGGCATGTGCTGTGCGGATATAGTCCTGATTGAGGACCTCCAGCATGCCTCCACGGGTGATACGTGCCAGGTAGGCGGCAGTGCCCAGGCCCAGGGTAAAGGCCGGCAGCACCCAGTCCAGGGGATCACCCCAGCCGGCGACCTTGAGCAAGGGGATGCGGGTCGCTACTTGCCCGGCCAGCAGGGGAGCCACCACAAAGGAGGGAATGCTGATCCCGGCCATGGCAATGACCATCGTGCTGTAGTCGATCCAGGAGTTTTTCCTCAGGGCAGAGAGAATGCCGGCGGGAATGCCGATCATGATGGCGATAATCATGCCCGCAATACCCAGAACCAGGGATGCCGGGAAGGAGTGACGGATGATCTTGGATACCGGCTGCTCCTTGACTGGCGAGTCACCCAGGTCACCCTTGGCGAGCAGGCCCAGGTAAACGACGAACTGCTCGGCATTGGATTTGTCGAGATGGAAGCGCTCCTTGTTTTTCTGAATGACGTGCTCGGCGTGCGCCTTCTCACCCGAGAACGGGTCGCCCGGCATCAACCTCACCAGCATGAAGGTTATGAGCAGCAGGCAGAAAACCACGACGATTCCCTGGAGTAGACGGCTGAGGATAGTGCGAAGCATAGCGGTCTTAAATGATCAGCTTGAGCTGAGTTCCAAATCCACGAATTTGTAGGGGTGGTTGTTGAGCAGCAGCGGATGCCAGCCCTTCACCGAGTTGTGCAGCAGGTAGTTGGTGGTATACCAGTAGACTGGGATGATGGGCATCTCCGAGAGGAACAGGGCTTCAGCCTGCTCCAGAACACGCAGTCGTTGCCCGGGGTCCTTGGTTTGCTCAGCGCGGGCTAACAGCGCCTCGTAGTCCTTGTTGGACCAGCCGGTTCGGTTGTTGCCGTCCCCGGTTTTCCACATGTCGAGAAAGGTGGTCGGGTCCGGGTAGTCGCCGATCCAGCCACTCAAAACAAGCTGGTAGTCCAGCCCGGACATGCGGCTGAGGTAGGTTTTCCACTCGCGTTGTTCGATCGAGACCTCGGCTCCGAGATGTTTTTTCCACATGTCCTGATAGGCCTCGCTGAGACGTTTGGAAACCTCCCGGTCCGTGGAGAGCAGGGTGACGCGCAGTTTCTTGTGGGGGCCGTAGCCAGCTTCCCCGAGCAGTTGCTTGGCGCGCACGGGATCAAAGGAGACGGCCCTGGGCGTGCGGTAATCCTCTGTCGGCGGCACCATGCCGTAGGCGGGTTTCTGGCCACCTTTGAGGATGTGGGTGATGATGGCCTCCGAGTCAATGGAGAGCGCCAGAGCCTTTCTCACGCGCAGGTCCTTGAGGGTGGGGTCGGTGACGTTGAAGCGGATGAAGTTCGTCCCGAGATAGGTCTCCTGCCGTAGGTATTGAGGATATTTGGCGGCGGCGTAATCGATCATCTCGGGCGCCAGCCCATAGGTGGCATGAAGCTGCTGGTTGAAAAACATCCTCGCCTCGGTGTACTGGTTGGAGATCGGCAGGAATAGAATGCCTTCGAGTTGTACCGTCTCCCTGTCCCAGTAGTTCGGGTTTTTCTCCGTCTTGATGTAGTCGTTGAGTTTCCACTCCTTAAGAACGAAAGCTCCGTTGGAAACCAGGTTTCCGGGATCGGTCCATGCCGTGTTGCGCTGCTCCATCCTGCCGTGTTTGAGAATGATATGTTTGGGTACGGGATACCAGGTGTAGTGCTTGGTGAGTTCCGGCAGGAAGGGGATGGAGGCCTTGAGCTGAACCCTTAGTGTGTAAGGGTCCGGGGCGCTCACACCCACCGTGGAAAAGTCATCCGTTTCACCCTTGTTGTAGGCTTCCGCTCCCCGGATGTAGTAGAGCATACTGGCGTATTCCGCGCCAAAGTCCGGGTGCAGGATACGCTGATAGGCAAACAGGAAGTCTTCAGCGCTCAGGGGAGTGCCGTCCGACCATTGGCCGTCCCTGCGCAGCTGGAAAGTCCACTCGGTGAAGTCATCATTGGCTTGCCAGCTCTCGGCAGCTCCGGGCAGGTGCACGCCCTCTTTGGACGGGTGCTCCACGCACAGCCCCTCGAACAGGGCGCGGATGATATTGCTCTCAATGACCCCGGTGACAATCTGCGGATCGAGCCCCTGGGGCTCCGTGCTGTTACCCAGGACCAGGATCTTGTCCCGGGTGTAGGAATCAACCGGCGGGTCTCCCTTGCAGGAGATCAGGGCGAGCGCGCAACCAGCCAGCAGCAGATGGAGCAGGTGGGTCACACGGGTGTCGCGCATGAGCCAAAAAGTGGCTGTTTCAGGAAGAATGTGGAGTTTTTTTTCGCTGAAAATGCATGAGCTCAAACCAAGCATCTATGAAAACATGAAGATGTCTCAAAGAGGATCTTAGCCTGTATTGGTTGTGATGTGTTCATTGTTAAATAATCCGAATTTAAAAAGTATTGATTAAGTCACTTAGAGCTCATACATCCTTAACACTACGTCGTATTTATTTTCCCCTCCAGCCCTCTACAGTGAATCCAATATCCCCCCGGTCTCTCTGCGGACATCTCGCATTGTTTGTTGCTGCAGTCACAAGTATTCCGAATGCCTATGGTGTTACCATCGTCCACGGTGGCGACAGTGTGGATATCGACTTTGTCGACATCGGAAATGCAGGGAATGTTGCCGACACCAATGGCAAGGGTGCAGTCAGTTACGAATACTCGATTGGAACCTATGAAATTACCTCATCCCAATGGGCCACGGTAACCACAGCTGATGCCAACATTGAGACGGGAACCAATTCTGACCCCTACACAGGCTCCCAGCCAACTGCTGAAGTGAGCTGGTATGAAGCCGCGAAGTTTGCCAACTGGCTGACGAGTGGTGACGCGTTGCTGGGTGCTTACCAGTTCAGTGATGCGACAACCTTCACTGGGGTGGATCGAGTCGCGGCACTCAACACCTACGATACAATCTACATGCTGCCCACAGAGGATGAGTGGTACAAGGCGGCTTACTTCAAGATTGATGGTAGTGGCTACACGGACTATCCCACCGGTGGTGGTAGCCCAATAGCGGGTATTGATGCAAATTTCCTCAGCGCCAATTCCTCTCCATGGGACGTGGGCAGTGGTAGTGTTGAAAACAACACTACTTTCGACATGGGTGGTAATGTCTTTGAGTGGACTGAGAGCAGTTCGAGTGGTTCGCGCCTCATACGCGGTGGTCAGTGGTGGGGTAGTGCCAATAACATGACGAGTGCTGCATCCTTGGCGTTCAATCCCGCTGGTGAGGAAGACTGGATAGGTTTTCGTTTGGTAAGTATTTCGACGGTTCCCGAGCCATCGAGCCTGAGTCTATTGTTTATTGGAGCACTTGGCTGTGTCTTGCGCCGGAAGCGTAACTAATGACTCCATGAAGTTTGCTGCTGGTAATCGGTTTTCGATGATGGCTACCAATGATACTTAACTATCAATACATCCATAACAATAAAATATTGTTTGATTGTTCAGATCTAATATTTTCTTAACTAATGAATATTCATCCCTTGCTGAATTCATCATCAGCCGTGCTCACGGCAGGTGCACGCCCTCTTTGGACGGGTGCTCCACGCACAGCCCCTCGAACAGGGCGCGGATGATATTGCTCTCAATGACCCCGGTGACAATCTGCGGATCGAGCCCCTGGGGCTCCGTGCTGTTACCCAGGACCAGGATCTTGTCCCGGGTGTAGGAATCAACCGGCGGGTCTCCCTTGCAGGAGATCAGGGCGAGCGCGCAACCAGCCAGCAGCAGATGGAGCAGGTGGGTCACACGGGTGTCGCGCATGAGCCAAAAAGTGGCTGTTTCAGGCAGAATGTGGAGTCTTTTTTCTGTGAAAATGCGGGAGAATGAGAGTTCTAGTTGCTAGTCGTTGGCAAGTGAACGCATTGTGCTGGAAAATCCACAGACAATCCTGTTAATGCTGTCTCAAACTCTTTCTGATGTCCGACCCCGGACGATTTACTCAGGACGGGCTTGCCTAGGTGCTGGGGGTGACTTAAAAATCGGCGGGTGATTCGGCAGCAGTAGTGACCAGCCGGCAATTTTTAGATGAAGGCCTATTTTATTCGCAGGTTCATGCTGATCCCCGTCACTTTGCTGGGGGTGACCTTGATCGTCTTTGCCTTGACCCGTTTCATGCCCGGAAGCCCGATTGAGAGGGCGAT
>CAYXEC010000004.1:0-7669 GCA_964463855.1 uncultured Verrucomicrobiales bacterium
CAGGTAGGCATACAGCACGCCGCTGAGCAGTGCGCAGGACTGCTTGACCAGGAAGTGGACGGAATCCACTTCTACACACTCAATCAAAGCAGAGCCACGCGCGAGGTGTATTCACTACTCGGCATGCGCTAAAAAGTGCGGGCCAAAGTGTGATTGCACCCTGATTGCACCCTGATTGCACCCGTTGCGGGCGCGGCTAACCAGCCACTATGACGCGGCCTATTTGGTAGCGGGAATACGGATTTGAATCCGTGTATCAAATTCAGCATCCACAGCCGCCACCACAGCACCCACCACCCTCTGCATGCTCGATGTCCTCTGGCGTCGGCACACGTCCAAGCTCGAGGGTCATGCCAACGTATTGTGAGATCGTTTTCTGCAGGGCCTGAAGGCTTTGCTGCGCTGCCATGAAGTCGCTCGCCACCTCATTGGCCAGAAGGGAATCACGAGCATCCTCGAAATCCTGGATCTCCTTGTCGGAGAGTTCAACACCGGCGTGTTGCTTGTGGTGAAGCTCTTCACCGCGCTCATGGAGTGACTGGTATTGAACTTTGGCATCATCATCAGAGAGAAAACGCTCAACCTGACCTTGGAGGGTGACGAACTCGATATCTTGGGCGATGGCGTCACATAACTCCCTGGTTTTAGCCAACACATTGGATTCCTTGGAAAACATATTCATAAAAAGACCCTTATCTGCTGAAAACAGCTAATGCAACCATTGAAACTGGCATTTTGGAAAAAGAATGCCCCAGTTCCTGCTCTGGAGTGCTCACAATACTCGCCTGTATCAATTAGTGCTGTGACTTTTCAATTTGCCGGGTAGACGCCACCAGATAAGACAGCACTGCATCCTCATCGTGTTTTTTGAGGCCAGCATTCCAAGCCATTCCGGGAACAATCGTGTGCCACTCCTCAACTTGCATATCCTTGGGCAACTTGAACTCGTGGCATTGTGAACAGTGCACTTGTGCCAGCGCATAGCCCCTACCAAGGTCGTCAAGCGACTTTCCAGAGCTACTGGCCATTTGAGCATCGGGTAGAGGCATTTCTGCGTATTGCTGCGTTGTAGTGCAGGCAACCACAAACCCTACATAAACCATCAGCAGAACAGCCCATACCCCCGGTGAAAAACGATGAACATTGATCATGTTGTCACGCTAGCACAAGCTTTGGGGATTACCAATCACGATCTTACAACTTGCCCCCATCGTCTTTAAGACTCAGAATTGTGGTTATGAATAGATTTGCAATCGTGTTGCTCTTTGCGCTGGTCATTATCACGGGTTATTTGGTGTGGTGGTTCAACCCTGCACAAATTATCTCACGCCAGACAAACAGCGTTATCAAATGCCTCGATATACCACAGACAGCCACAAAAACTTACCGCGCACTCAAAACAAACAACTTTTCCAATTACCTCGCTGGCACTGTCGCATGCCGCGTGGACATTACTGATTACCATAGGGAATTATCACACGACGAACTCATTGAGAGCCATCACTTCTTTGCCTATAATGTCGACTGGGCTTCCGCCAAGGCTGACCACACCACGGTTACGATCATCGATGATGGCCACGCCACCTCCCAATCCGATATCGACTTTTCGCTTCAAACAAAAAAATCAGATACATACCGCGAAAAAGTCACGATGCGTATGGACTGGGAGAAAAATGAAGCAGATAAATGGCTGCTTACCGGCGTTGAGATGATCGGGGGTGCTATTGAGCGCTAGCAGAGCTCAATGACCAGCATCCGACACTTCACCAATCCGAGTTGAAGCCACGGGTGTCGATATGAACGAAGCCCCCGTATGTGCCAATACCACCATCAAAAGCGCGCTTCTTGTCACGCAAGAAACGAGCAACACTCGAGACATGCCTTGAGCTGGTCCCGTGAAAGACAACATCCACAGCAATATTATTTTTGTGGAAAGAATGGGGGTGCCCCCTGACAGCTGCGTTATAACGGGGGCTGCGGTATGCCGAGCAAATATCCTTCACAGGCAGCGACAACTCTTTTGCAATCAGATCAATGACCTTGAGTGTGGGGCCCATTTTCTTCCACAAATTCTTGGGCGGCAAACTATTCACTACACTCCCTCTGGTTTTGAAATGCGGGGCCAGAATCATGCGGGGTGTGACGTTGCGCAGGCGCAGTCCCTTCACATAATTGGCGTATCGGTAGACATCCGTGCCCTGAAGACGCACCCATGACTCTGGAATACCCGCCACAGGCTTGCTTGAGTATCCAAAGAACCATGCTGAGGCGTCATTGGCACCACAAATGAGACCCGCCGCAGTGACTCCCGATACCTTGAGAAAATTTCTCCGTGGCATGTGCAGCGGAGTCGACAATCCAGCTGAGATGATCTGGTCAGCAGATAAACCAGGTTTGCAAACGTTGTTGTTGGATTCCATATAAGGCGTAAGGGTAAGTTGCTTATTACCAGGGATTCAATCACACCCCGAGAATGAAGACAACAAAAACTTTATATATATTAAATATAATGACATGCTAAAAAATATAATCCGGTTTGTTGGGCTTACCCGGCCTTATTGGTCATTATCTTGCCCCGTGCCCATTCCTCTGGCGCACAGCCTCATAGAGACACACCCCGGTGGCTACACTGACATTGAGGCATTCCACGCTACCGGCCATCGGTATTTTAAGCAAAAAGTCGCAGTTTTCCTCGGTAAGGCGCCGCATACCCTCACCTTCTGCTCCCATCACAAGGGCCAGTGGCCCCGTCAAAGTTGCATCATAAAGAGTACCTTCGCCCGCATCACTCGTACCCACTATCCACACGCCGCATTCCTTGAGCTTTCTCATTGTCCTGGAGAGATTGGTAACCCGGTAAAAAGGCACGATGTCGGCAGCGCCAACCGATATGCGCCGCACGGTTTCTGTAATACCCGCTGACTTGTCTTTTGGAGCAATCACCGCCGCAACTCCAGCACCATTGGCTGTACGAAGAATGGCACCAAGGTTATGCGGGTCTTGCACGCAATCAAGTATCAGCAACAAAGGGTCCGAAACACTTGCGAGCAGATCATAAAGCTCTTCCTCCGGTCTTGATTGAGACCGGCTATGATCAGAATCTCCGCGAACGTGTTTATTTGCGCGGGCCTGTCCCTCTCTAGTTCTGTGTCGCATGAATTTCTACATTTCCTGTTCAATCTCCTTGAGCTCCAAAAAGAGCCCATTCCATTGCTCGAGCTGCGGCTGAAGCTCGAGTTTTGCCTGGGATATATGGCGCCGCACACCCTCGAGCAGCTGTGCATACTCAATGTAAAGATCCCTGACGCCATTGCGGTAGTCGGCCCTGAGTGCCTCTGTGAAACGATTGCGTGAATTTTCCAATTGGGCGGAGAAGTCGGCAATAATTTGTTTCCTCGTTCGATACGTTTGGATCACAAAAACCAACATGGATAGAATCCCGCCTGCAACGCAAGCCAACGCTGGGTAAGGATACGCACCCAGTTGCAGGGATCCGGAGACGCCCGCGCAGAGAAAAAACAACAAACACATGTAGATCCATATTTTGAGTCTACTGCTCCTTTCCGAGAGACGCATATCCAAGCCTCCGCGTATCTTAAGCTTGACGACAGCCTGGCGCGCAGCCCTTCCCATTTTCCGGGTAAAGCGTTGCTTCACCTCATGGAAGCGATCGTTGAGCTGGTCAAAATCATCAAGGCTGATATCCAGCTGCTCCTTGACTCTTGGCTGCACTGTCTGCCAGTGATCACGGCACTCTCCGATCAAATTGTCGGCGTCATGAGAAGACTGCTCTTCCACTGCGTTTTGAACGGAATCCGCCAACGCGTGCACCGCAACTTGCGGCAAGTCGCCGGGAACAAAAAGGCTTTTCAATGTGCTCCAAGCCCCTGTTTTTCGGAGCATCATCTTTTTGATAATCTGGCTCTGGTCGGCAAAGACTTCCTTCATTGTCGCAAACTTGGAGAGCAAATCCGCTGATTGCCTTTCCCTGCTCGTATTGATCTCATTTTCTATCTCATTGAGAAACCTTTCGTTTTCATCCAATACATGGGTTCGCAGCTCGATCATATCCTCCACGCTTCGCAGAACCTTGCCCGCGGCATCGCGTACATGGCCGAGGATTTCGCGTCTGGCAGGAGACTTCGAAACCACTTCTGAAATATATTTTTCGAGTGATGGGTAGCCACTTTCATGCCACAAGCTCTCGCTAAAGGGCCGCTCCAATTTTGCCTGCATGGCAAGCTTTCCGGATACAGGATAAATGGGAAGGGTGCGCCCAATACGCTTCCGGCTTAAATCCTGCATGTGGCCAAGGATGACATCCAGATCACCCTCTTCTCTGAGATCGGCTTGCTGCAGAATAAAGACTGATTTTTCGATCATCTCACCCTTCTGCTTGCCAATGAAATCCCAGGTGGAAGCACCCCATGGATTACCGGCGGGGAAAACCCAGAAAATAAGATCTGAAACCGGCAAAAAACGATCCGTAATGGCTTGATGACCCTGCACCACCGAATTCGTGCCAGGCGTATCCACCAAATTGAAATCCATGAGAAAATCCACCGGGCGAAAGCGTTCCTCCAAAATAGGGGTTACCTCTTCATCGCACTCCTCCTCCCCGTATCGGTACCATTGCACACGATCAGTCTCGGGAAGCACATTGGTTTTACATATATACTGCCCAAACAATCCATTCAGCAGTGAGGATTTACCGGCATTGACTTCACCACAAACCACCAGCAGGAAGGGGTTTTTGAGCCCCTTGGTTATGTCGTTGTCTTGTAAGGGCTTTGTCTCCGCCTCCACCTTGTCAGCCAACTCCAAAACCCTGACGACGACGTCAGTGAGGCGTTTGCGAGTCTTGAAATAATCCCCGAACATGTTGGCAGTTATTAAGCTCGGCTCAAAACAAAATGCAACACTACTTAGGCTTACTTGCCATCATCCAGCAGTCTTAACATCTACCGGGTATGCCTCGTAGATACTGACACCATGGACGCAGGTGCAGGGCTGAGTTCGGTGGATGGCGGAATGGTGGAGGGTCTCACTGGATTGTCCATTGAAGCACCGGCAGATGAAGCCTCCAAACTGAGCAACTGCGACACGGTGACAAATTGAAAACCTCGTTGCAAAAGGCCGTCGAGTGTTTCAGGCATCGCATCCACCGTGGTTTTATGCAAGTCATGAGCCAACACAATGGAGCCATTGTGCGTGTTATCCAGGATTCTTGATGCCACCACAGACACTCCCGGCCGCTGCCAATCCTTTGGATCAACGCTCCACATGATGGTGGGGTAACCATACTCTTGGAAGATCCATGCCCTCTGGCTCTCGCGAAGAGCCCCATAGGGCGGCCGCATGGTGCGCGGCGTGACCCCGCATGCAGATATGATAACATCCCGGGTACGATCCATCTCCGTGCGGATTGAAGCATTGCTCAGGGTCGTGAGGTTGCGATGCGTCCATGTGTGATTTCCGATTTCGTGACCCTCGGCCACCATGCGCCTTACAATATGCGGATACATGTCAACACTTCGTCCTATCACGTAGAATGTGGCTTTGATGTTACGCACCCGCAACATGTCCAGTAGCCTGGGTGTATTTTCCGGATGCGGCCCGTCATCAAAAGTCATGGCAATGTAAGGCAAGCTCGTGCGCCCGCGCCGGTGGGTGACCCCTATGTCCGCAGGGAAGTCACTTGGCAGGTCGATGTCCGGATTTCGCAGACCCGAGCCAAACAAGGAAGGCGATCGGTAGCCCGCGTTGTACTTTGTGCGCTTGGATTTGTCATTGGCTGAACACGCCGCCAGCATTAGCAATGCCGTAATGACGGCTAGAAATAAAGGATGTCGGGTAACGATCATGTTGTGAGTGGGAAATCAATCTCGGGATCAGGCTGGGAATTACCCAGAGCTGGGGGCTTGGCAAAACCAGAACTGACTCGTGAACCTACACCACGATATTGACCTTGTGAAGCCACATATTCCATCCCCTGATCGTTTTTCTGCTCATGTCAAACATGAGAAAAGTTCAAAATCGGATGTTACAGCAAATTAAGCTCAAGGATGTGCCCTGCTTGACCAATAATTTCCGCATTTCGCTATTGCAAAGTCTAAGGAGTCATCGTAGTTACACCCCGCCCGGACGTTTTGATCTGGTTTTTTCAGACACGTCAGATTCAACAGCCCTATAGTGTAATTGGTAACACACCGGATTTTGATTCCGCATTTCCAGGTTCGAGTCCTGGTAGGGCTACTTCTCCCTGAAGCGCAAGTGGCTTTTCCAGCAAGCGCCATACTCCACTCCAGATTGGGGAAACAAGGGCCCATTGCGAAAAAATAGTCTTGGCATCTTAATGCCGGAGAATAAATTCTCATTATTGATGTTTAGGCAGTCGATATGCTTGTCCTTAAAACGGATAACTGCGGGTAGTGACTGGACAGACAAATCATGCAAAACCACTGAATCACCACATCATGGCACAAATTGACATCTATTTTGAAACGATGCTTGAGAACAAAGCGTCTGACTTGCATCTCTCCACGGGAAATGCACCCATCATCCGCATCAACGGAGAGCTTGAGAGGCTCAATGCCCCCCCGCTGGTGCATGAAGAGCTGCTTGCCATGCTCAGGGAAATTTGCCCCGAGGACAAGATGCAGCGCTTCGAGGAAACGGGCGACGTCGATTTTGGTTATGAGCTTCCGGGAAAGGCGCGATTCCGAGCGAACTTCTTTAACCAGAAGGATGGTGTGGCGGCCGTTTTCCGGACCATCCCCTCTGAGGTTCTCACCGCAGAGCAACTGGGCCTGCCCGGCATCTGCCAAAAGTTTGCCAAACTCACCAAGGGGCTCGTTCTGGTGACTGGCCCGACTGGCTCCGGTAAGTCCACCACGCTCGCAGCCATCATCGACTACGCGAACAAAATCCGCTCAGACCATATACTCACCGTTGAGGACCCTATCGAATTTGTTCACAAATCCATCAAAGCCCTCATCAACCACCGGGAGGTTGGCTTGCACACGGAATCCTTTGCATCTGCACTGCGTGGAGCGCTGCGTGAAGACCCCGATATCATTCTGGTGGGTGAGATGCGTGACCTGGAGACGATCACGCTGGCCCTGGAGGCAGCAGCAACCGGGCACCTCGTTTTTGGCACCCTGCACACACCAAGTGCAGCCAAGACGATTGACCGGATCATTGACGTGTTCCCTGCAAGCCAGCAAAACCAAATCCGGACGACACTCTCCGAGTCCATCAAGGGAGTGATTGCCCAGAACCTCTTCAAGCGGGTTGACAAACCTGGTCGTGTTGCCGCCTTGGAAATCCTCGTTGTTGACACCCCCATCGCAAACATGATCCGGGAAGAGAAGACCTATCAAATCCCGGGCATGATCGAGGTCGGCCAAAGAAAAGGTAACGTGCCCCTCGATGTGGCCATTATGAATCACTTGCAAGCTGGGCGCATCAGCCCTGACGAGGCTTTCGAAAAGTGCATCGACAAAAAACGCTTCTTGCCATTCTTGACCCGCGAACCTGAGCCTTGGGAGCTCTGACCAGCCTCGTCTCAGTCTACTAGCCCGGCGGCAGCCTCAGCACACTTCATCCCATCCAAAGCCGCGGAGATGATACCCCCCGCATACCCTGCCCCCTCTCCACATGGATCGAG
>CAYXEC010000004.1:7679-62424 GCA_964463855.1 uncultured Verrucomicrobiales bacterium
ACTGCTGGTCCGGGTTTCAAAACCGATGAGACCTGCTTCCTCGGTGACATAACCCCGCATTCCCTTGCCGAATTTCCGCAGACCTTTTTGCATGCGGCTCACAATAAAATCAGGCATGATTTCATGTAGGGGCGACGAAGTAATTCCGGGGAAGTAGCTCGTCTCGGGCAGACTCGACGAGAGGCTACCCTGTAAGAAATCGGTTACCCTTTGCCCGGGTGCTTTTTGCTTTCCTCCCCCATGGCGGGATGCCGCCACCTCGAGCTCCTTTTGGAAAGCGACTCCAGCAAGAATCCCATGCTCAGCCACAAAGGACGTTGTATCCTCGGGCTCAACGCTCACCACAAAACCGCTGTTGGCGTACGCCGAGTCTCTCCGTGACAGCGACATGCCGTTGACGACCACCTCATCATTCTCTGTTGCAGCGGGGACAATAAACCCACCCGGGCACATACAGAAGGAATGCACACCACGCCCTCCAATCTTGCATGCAAGGCGGTAACTGGCGGCAGGCAGGATTCGCGGCCGTTCACGCCCCCTTTGATAGTGGTATTGGATACTGTCAATGAGCGGCTGCGGATGCTCAATCCTGACACCAACAGCAAAGGTCTTTTGCTCCATGAGGATGTTTTCCTCGGCGAGCAAACGATAAATATCCCGGGCGCTGTGCCCGGTAGCAAGGATCACGGCATCACCTTTATACTCTTTTCCGTCAGCCGCCGCGACACCGTGTATTTTTTTGCCATCGGCGGAGCGAAGCAGCTCTACCACCTTCGTTTCAAAGTGAATCTCCCCTCCTGATTTTTGAATACTGTTGCGCATCGCCTTCACCACATTGGGCAACAGATTGGAGCCGATGTGAGGATGCGCATCGATAAGAATGCGTGACGGCGCACCGTGGGCGACAAAAGTTTCATAGACATCCCGCACCGGCCCTCTCTTGGTGGCTCGGGTGTAAAGTTTGCCATCAGAAAAAGTCCCTGCCCCACCCTCACCGAAGCAATAGTTGGAGTCCTCAATGACCCTCCCTTGCCTGAGGATGGGAGCGAGATCAAAGCGCCGTGCTGATACATCTTTACCTCGTTCAATGATGATGGGTTTCCAACCAAGCTCTATGGCTCTGAGAGCAGCGAACATGCCCGCAGGACCACAGCCGACTATAACAAGCCGCTTGGGTGAGGCCGACACATCCGGGTAATCAGGTTGATATACAGGCTCGGGCGGCAAGCTCATGCCCAGACCCACATCAATTCTCAACTGAACCTTGATCTCCTGACGCCTCGCATCAATGGAATGCTTGCAGAGACGCATCTCCAGGATCTGCTTGGGATGCACACGCAGCTTGCGGGCGATTTTTTTTCTCCACGCCTCCCTATCCTCAGAGCGATCAATGCTGAGAATGATATCTACCGTCTCGATACGCTTCATTGCAGCCCCCGTTTACAGCCAGCCATGCTCAGGCAATGGCCAGCTTCCCTCCACTTTGGTCAACATTCACAAAAGTAACACAGGTTGAAAAAATAGTCCTGCTCTCATCTTCACCTCCACGACGGACCGCAACCTGATAGGAAACGGATGTATGCCCCTGACCTTGCTTGTTGCAATCAATCTCAAGAATGACACCCTCCTCAACACCGTGGCGAAACTCCACGTGGTCCATACCAACCGTGACAAACCGGCACTTGGGATAGTCCAGACTCGCTGCGATCCAGCAGGCTTCATCCACCCAAGCCAGCATCTTGCCACCGAACAAAAAGCCATATTGGTTTAGGTCCCCGGGCAAAACAAGGCGATGTGTCTTCATGGTGGCTTTTGATTGATTTGATCAGACCTTGGAAACCTCGATGCGTTTGTAGCGCGAATTTCCTTTCGGCGAGTTTGCCGCAACTCCGTCTATCTCAGCCAAGGCATTGTAGGCCAATCTCCGGTAATAAGCGTTCAGGGGCTTGAGCTTGCGTGGCTTGCCATCCTGAGCAACCTGACTGGCCACCTCACGGACCGACTCCAGCATCCTTTGTTCTTGCTGCGTCCGATAATGATCGCAATCCACTTTTACCCTTGGAGCCTCAGGGTAGTGCTTGGTAAGGATTCTATTGGTTAAATACTGCAGATCCTCCAAGCGGTCTCCGTGCTTGCCGATCAAATGCGAGCCCTCACTAGTGAGGATGTTGAGGCATGGTCCATCTTCAGCCTCCAGCACCTCGAGCTCCGTGTCAAAACCAAGCTTGCCGAGCATACTGCGTAAGATCTTACCTGCTGCTTCCACTTCGTTCATATTGCATAAATAGCCAAGCTGGCCACAAAGGTCAAATGCCACTTATCTAATGATGCATTTTGAGAGCGCACAAAAGATGGACATTTCCACTTGATATATCACAAACTTATTGAAAATTTCACGCCGCTGCATCGCTAAGGCGCATGTATACCCACGTATGCCACCATGATTGAAGTCAACAGTCTCAGCAAACACTTCGGATCTAAAACCGTAGTCAACAATCTGTCATTTGCAGTCAAGAAAGGAGAGGTCCTTGGATTCCTGGGACCCAATGGTGCCGGCAAATCCACCACCATGCGCATGGTCACAGGCTTCATTACGCCGAGCAAGGGAGATGTGAAGATATGCGGCACCTCCATGATAGACCACCCCAAGGAGGCCAAGAGCCATATTGGTTATCTCCCCGAGGCCGCACCCCTGTATGATGACATGACGGTGCTTGATTTCCTCAAATTCTGCGCATCAATGCGCAAGTTGCATGGGAGAGTGGGCCGTGAAGCCATTACAGGGGTCATTGATACTTGTTTCCTTGGCAACGTGGCACACCAATCGATTCATACCCTTTCGAAAGGATACCGGCACCGCACCTGTCTTGCCCAGGCTTTACTGCACGATCCCGATGTTCTCATTCTCGATGAACCCACAGACGGCCTTGATCCGAATCAAAAACATGAAGTCAGACAACTCATCAAACGTCTGGGAGAGAACAAAGCTATCCTGTTTTCCACACATATTCTCGAGGAGGTGGACGCGGCCTGCAGCAGGGCACTGATTATTGACCAGGGGCGCATTGTTGCCGATGGCACCCCTGAGGATTTACGCGAGCAATCAGGAACCCAGTCGCTCCATGACCTGTTTCGCAGCCTGACCACCAAGGAAACCGAATAATCATTTCATCACCCACACAACATTTCACAGCCATGTTCACCATCTTCAGACGCGAACTCAAAAGCTACTTCACCCAGCCCACCGCATATGCCGTAATCTGCATCTTTCTCTTCATGTCTCTTTTTCTGACCTTTACTTTGGGCAATTTCATTAAAACAGGAGACGCTAGTCTGGAGTGGTCTTTCTTCTTCTGGCATCCATGGATTTACATGCTCCTGGCACCAGCACTTGGGATGCGTCTCTGGTCTGACGAGCATCGTTCGGGAACGATTGAGCTCCTTGGCACCTTTCCCACCACCATCTGGTCAGCCATTCTTGCCAAATACCTGGCAGCAGCTGTAGTCTGGGCACTGGCCCTTGTCCTCACCTACCCGGTGGTCATCGCAGTGAATACCCTGGGTGACCCGGACAATCTTACAATATTATCAGGATACATCGGCAGCTTCCTTCTCTGCTGCACTTTCCTTGCCATTACCTGTCTAATATCAGCGTTCACCAGTGACCAGGTAAGCTGCCTCATTATTTCATGCTCAGTATGTGTTTTGCTCGTGGTTATTGGCTTTGACCACGTAGTAAGAGCCTTTGCCCAATCATTTTCGGAAACCACGACCAATGCGATCGTGTCCATAGCTGTCCTGGATCACTACCGTCCCCTGCTTCGCGGCTCTGTGAGAATTCAGGATATTGTCTATTTTCTCACCATCATTACCGGCTGCTTGCTAAGCACGAGCGCCATCCTGAATGCAAGGCGAGCATAAAGCATCAGCTCTGAAACATTCATCACCTCTATCCATTTCTCAATATGGCAAAGGCAAAAATCACTCATCCGGTGTCCCGCGCGATTCTAGGCATCATTGCCGTCATTCTCATCGTGATATCTTCCAACTGGCTGGTGAGCTCCACACTTCTGGGTAATCGTGCCATTGACCTGACAGAGGACAAGCGGCACACGCTAACTGAGGGCACCAAGGCGATTTTGAACGAGCTCGATAGCCCTGTGATTATTCGTTACTACGCAACCCGCAAGAGCGAGGCGATGCCCCGTCGCATCAAAACCTATATGCGTAAGGTTGATGACCTCTTAAAGCGGTATGCCAACTTGGCCAACGGGACGATCCGCATCGAGCACCTCGACCCGCAGCCCGACACAGATGCTGAGGACTCTGCCAACCTCGACGGTATCAGCGGGCAGCGTCTCAACGATGAAAATCTCTACTTCGGCATGTCCATCTCCTGCCTTGACCAGCAGACCACCATTCCCTTTCTCGACCCCAACGATGAAACCATGCTCGAGTATCATCTCTCAAGTGCCATTGCCAATGTCAGTACTTTCGAGAAAATCAAGGTGGGTCTCATGACCACTCTTCCACTACAGGGGGCACCTGCCATGATGCCAGGCCAGCAACCCCAACAGCCCTGGATCATCTACCAACTGCTGCAACAACGCTACGACCTGCAGTATCTTGGCATGGCCCCATCCTCACTGGATCCTGAGAAACTACCGGTCCTGCTACTCATCCACCCAGCTGGCATCAGCAGGGAAACTGAATTCCTCATAGACCAATATCTACTCAAGGGAGGTGTTGTCATTGCCTGCCTTGATGCTTTCGCACTATCCGCACCGCAGGGCGATCCCCGCATGGGAGGCATGGGTGGCGTGCCACCCGTCTCTAATCTCCCCTCCCTCCTCAAAGCCTGGGGAGTCAGCATGGACAGCACATCTGTCATCGCAGATGGCAAATACGCGAGTGACTTTGGAGATAATGAACGAATGTATTCACACCTCTTACTCAATGCGGAGGCAATCACGTCGCAAGATGAAATCATCACCCGTGGTTTTGAAAATCTCTATTTTGCCCTCGCGGGCGGATTTACCATTCACGGCGATGGCGGCGTCTCCATTGAGACCCTGGTCAAGTCCTCCAACAATGCGATGCTCATCCCGGGACAAAATGCTCTTCGCCCGGATCCCGGCCTCTTTGCCCGCAGCACGCCACGAGGTGAGCATTACGGCCTCGTCATGCGACTGAAAGGCAAGTTTAACACTGCATTTCCCGATGGCGACCCCTCTGCCAAGCAAAAGGATTCAGAATCAGGCGCCCTCAACACAGGGAACTCCGAGCCTGAAAAGATCACGCCCCTGTCTGTAGCCCATACAGAAAGCACGGTTTATTTGATCTCTGACGCTGATTTCTTATTTGATCGCGCCTCCTTTCAGCAGGTGGGACAAAATTACCTCGCCGTGAACAACAATGCTGCCCTGCTACAAAACATCCTCGATCAATGCACAGGCTCCAAGCACCTCATCGGATCAAGAAGCCGGGCCGCCACCATGCGCCCCTTCACTCTGATCAAGGAAATGGAGACCAATTTCGAGCAGGACATGCGGGAAGATATCGAAAAATCCCGCATCGCCATGGAGAATATAGTCAACCAGCTCCAGCAGCTCCAGACGCAGAAAAGTCAAGGCAAAGCCTTGGTTCTATCCCCGGAACAAGAGGACAAAATACGCGAGCTGCAGGCCGAGCAAGTGAACCTCAGGCGTGAGCTGCGGGAAAAACAGAAAGGCCTGCAAGCAAGAAAAGATCAGCTCTACTCCAAAATACGGTGGATGACTGTAGCTATCACACCTGCCTTTGTAGCAATCACCGGCTTGTGTGTGTGGATCATACGCCGCCGCAAAACCAGGGCGCTTTAAGAGCCAGACCCATATTCACGACCACTCAAAGCATCCACCCATGAAATCGCAAACTGTCATTCTTCTATGGATTATAGCCATCGTGTTGGGCATCGTAGCCTGCATCATCAAATTTGGCAGTGATGATGAAAACCAGACGCGAAGCAGACTTGCTCCTGGCGAGCTGATCATTGCTAACTTGCCGATACGAGAGATTACCAAGGTGTCGCTGAGTCAAGGAGGTGAAAACACGACCCTTGTCAGGATTGATGACAACGAGTGGGTCATTACAGAACGAGACAACTACCCGATTGATTACGAGCTGCTGCGCAACCTCCTCGGTGCGCTAAGTGAACTCACTGTAACCCAGGGATACCCCGCCGGCGACAAGCATCATGTTCGTTTTGGTCTCGCCTCAGATAACACAGATGCCATCAACTCAATGGATCAAGCACTTGCAGCAACCATTTTCCGTGGTGAAAACGCAGTGGTCGAAAAAGTCTATCTGGGAAAAATTCTGGGAACGAGCCGCAACGGTGGTCGCTTTATACGCCTTGGGAGTGATGCCGGTGCAGTCTACACCGTCAATGAGACTTTCCCTGGAGTAAGCGCCTCACCAAGAGATTGGATCAGCAAGGATTTTCTCAAGATTGATCAAATTGAATCAATCAAGGTGACCGCCCCAGCGGATCCTCATTTTACAGAGTGGCAACTCATACGGCAACCCAAGACGGATGGCAGCCCCAATCCCGAAGGCCAGTTTCAGCTCGCAGACCTGGGTGAAAATGAAGTCATGCAACTGACCTCCACCAATACATTCCGCAACCTCTTTGCTTATAGCAATGTAGTTGATGTGATAAGTGATGCACAGGCCTCCGAAGTAGCCAATCCAGACCCTAAGCTCAAACGCCAGGTGACGATAAGAACCCATGACGGCCTCAACTACGTTCTCAACATGCAACCTCTCAACGAGCAACCCCCTGCCATGGAGCGCGATGATCGCCTGCCGCCCACACCAAGCAACTACTTGTTAACCATTGGTATATCGAGTGACGTATCGGAGAATTCTCCGGCGAGCCATGATAAAACCAGCGAAGAAAGTGCAGGCGCTTCTGGCCAAGACGCCTCGACTCAACAAAGACTCGTTGAGGCAAAATCGCTGACAGGACGAATTTTCCAAGTAAGCCATAGCACGATCGCTGCGTTTTTGATGACGCGCTCCGATTTTGCCAAAAAGACAACGACAGCGCCCAAAAAGACAGCTGGAGAATAATACCCCGATGACTCAGACATACATTGGGACTGCGCTTTGCAGGAACCCTGTCCGTGTTTGTCATGAATTCTCCATTTACACTCGCATTGCTCTTGCCCAAACCGGACTAGCTCCTAGTATGCGTGTTTCCAGTCATGAACCGCGTTTTCGTCGAGAAGCAGCCCGAATTCAACACCCAAGCCCGTGAACTTCTTCACGACCTCAGGGACAACCTCAATATCCACCACCTGGAAAACGTCCGCGTCATTCAACGCTATGATGTTGATGGGCTTAGTGATGATGAATTTGCCGAGGCCTCGCGCCTCATCCTCTCTGAGCCGCAGGTAGACATTGCATCCAGTGAGCTCAAGCTTCATGAAAACGAAACGGCATTTGCCGTCGAATACCTGCCAGGCCAATACGACCAACGCGCTGACTCCGCCTCCCAGTGCGTCCAGATCCTGACCCAGGCTGCCAAGCCTCTCATTGCGTCTGCGCACGTCATTGTTCTGCGGGGCTCTCTTAGTGACACTGAAATAGCCCAGGTTAAAGCCTACACAATCAATGCGGTGGATTCTCGTGAGGCCAGCATGGAATTACCTGCATCCCTGGAAATCACAGCGGAAAGCCCGGATGACGTAGAGATCTTGGAGGGGTTCATCACTGCCAGCGCAGACGAGCTCCATGGCAAACGTGATCAACTCGGACTTGCGATGTCCGCACAAGACCTGATTTTCACACAAAGCTATTTCCGTGATGAGGAAGACCGCAATCCGACCATCACTGAGATCAAGATGCTCGACACCTATTGGTCAGACCACTGCCGTCACACCACCTTTGCCACCATAATCGAGTCTGTTGAGTTCGAGCAACAAGATGTCATCGCTAAAACGTATTCGAAATATCTGGCCACCCGCGACACAGTTTACGGTCCAGATACCCAGAGACCGGAGACCTTGATGGACATCGCCCTCATCGCGATGAAGGAGCTTCGCAAAACAGGCGAGCTGGACAACGTGGAAGTCTCCGAGGAAATCAATGCCGCGTCCATCGTTGTCCCCGTGGACGTGAACGGCACCTATGAGGACTGGCTGGTCATGTTCAAAAACGAGACCCACAACCATCCCACCGAAATCGAACCCTTTGGCGGTGCTGCCACCTGTCTTGGCGGCTGCATACGCGACCCTCTTTCAGGTCGCTCGTATGTCTACCAGGCCATGCGTGTAACCGGGGCTGCTGACCCCCGAACCCCATTCTCAGATACCATTCCTGGCAAGCTACCCCAGCGCAAGATATGCCGTGAAGCCGCCCATGGCTACTCATCGTACGGCAACCAAATAGGCTTGGCTACCGGCCAGGTATCTGAGGTTTACCACCCGAATTATGTCGCCAAGCGCATGGAGATAGGTGCTGTGGTGGCTGCTGCCCCAAAGGAAAACGTATTCCGCGGCAGCCCCGCTCCCGGTGACGTCATCCTGCTCATCGGCGGGCGCACCGGTCGCGATGGTGTTGGTGGTGCTACAGGCTCATCCAAAGAACACACCGATACAGCCTTAGAAAATTCAGCTGAAGTCCAGAAAGGAAACCCCCCTACCGAGCGCAAAATCCAACGACTTTTCCGCAAGCCCGAACTGGCTCGCAAAATCAAGGTCTGTAACGACTTCGGAGCTGGCGGCGTCTCCGTAGCCATTGGCGAAATAGCTCCCAGCCTCGATATCAACCTCGATGCTGTGCCCAAAAAATACGAGGGACTGGATGGAACCGAACTGGCGATTTCCGAGTCCCAGGAACGCATGGCGATTTGCGTTGACCCCGCAGAAATTGACTATTTCAAAGCCGAGTGTGACAAAGAAAACCTCGAGTGTTCTCACGTGGCCAATGTCACCGACTCCGGCAGGCTCGTTATCTCATGGCGCGGCAAGAACATCGTCAACTTCTCGCGTGCTTTTCTCGACACCAATGGAGTGACCCTCTCCACCCGGATCAAAGTCAATACACCCTCCGGGGACTCACCCCTCGGCAAAACCGTCGCAGGGCTGCGTGATTTTGCGGGCAATACTCACTCGGAGCGCTTCCGGATCGTACTGGCAGATCTCAATACAGCATCCCAGAAAGGCCTTGGCGAAATGTTTGATGGCTCAATCGGTGCCGGCACAGTGCTCAACCCCTTCGGTGGCAAGGAACAGCTCACTCCGCCCGATGCAATGGTTGCCAAAATCCCGCTTCTTGATGGCATGACCACCACCTGCACCCACATGTCTTGGGGGTTCAATCCTCACATTGCAAGCTGGTCACCGTTCCATGGCGCGCTTTATGCCGTCACTGAGTCCGTGTGTCGCGTTATGGCATCCGGTGCCAGGCTCTCTGACATACGCCTCACCCTTCAGGAATACTTCGAGAAACTGGGCGACGATCCGGCTCGTTGGGGCAAGCCTTTTGCCGCTCTTCTTGGTGCCTTTTTAGCTCAGCACGAACTACGTCTGGGGGCAATAGGCGGCAAGGATTCCATGTCGGGATCCTTTAATGAGATCGACGTGCCACCCACTCTGGTATCTTTCGCCGTGGCCCCGGGCTCTACCAAGCTCACGCTGTCTCCAGAGTTCAAAAAGACCGGCTCCCACATTTCACTTGTTTCGCTACCAAGGGACAGCGAGGACATACCCGACTTTAAACGACTCAAGGACATTGCGCGTTTTCTGCACTCGGAAAATGAGGCTGGCAAGATTCTCGCCTGCCATTCCCTCGCTGAGGGAGGCATTGCCGCCGGTGTTTCCAAAATGAGTTTTGGCAACGGCATTGGCGCCTCCCTGAGCACTGAACTCGACCTCTACCGTGAGCGCTATTTTTGTTTTCTTGTTGAGTCCTCCAGCCCTCTCACTGAAGCATTGGAGGCAGCTACAATAGGCACGACCATCCAGGCAGCGGAAATTCAAATTGGCGATGAGCGCATCGAGCTGAGCTCTCTGCTTGATAGTTGGACCTCACCTCTGGAATCAACCTACCCCGCCCAGGCCAGTGCCGCTCACCAGGAAATCGATACCTTCTCCCATCCAGGCAAAACTACCGGGAAAACCGCACAGTCAATTGCGAAAAATGCAAAGCCCAGAGTCCTCATCCCCACCTTCCCGGGAACCAACTGTGAATATGATACCGCCAAAGCCTTCAGGGAAGCAGGCGCTCATGCTGAAACCCTTATTTTCCGCAATCTAACTTCAAACCATGTAGAGGAGTCCTTGCGTCAACTCGCTGAACAGATCAAGCAATCACAGATTTTGATGCTGCCGGGAGGTTTCTCAGCAGGCGACGAGCCAGACGGCTCGGGAAAATTCATCGCTACAGTACTGCGCAACCCCCTTATTGCTGATGCCGTGATGGATTTGATCAACAACAGAGACGGTCTGATACTTGGCATTTGCAATGGATTTCAGGCACTGATCAAAACTGGCCTCGTCCCCTATGGTGAGATCAAGGATCCAGCCCCCAGTGAGCAAGGGGCTCCAACACTTACTTTTAATGACATAGGACGACACATAGCCCGCTATGCAACGACGCGCATTGCGTCCATCAAATCCCCATGGCTGGCAAACTGCAGCGTGGGTGATCTGCACAACATCCCCTTCTCACACGGGGAAGGCAAGTTTTATGCCCCCATAGAGCTCATCCGGAAACTGGCTGACAACGGACAGATTGCCACTCAATACACAGACCTTGATGGCAACCCTTCCATGGATATTGCATGGAACCCCAACGGATCCCTTTATGCCATTGAGGGCATTACTTCCCCATGTGGCAGAATACTCGGGAAAATGGGACACACAGAACGGCGCGGCGAGGACATTGCCAAAAATATCCCCGGTAACAAACACCAACCCTTGTTCCGAGCAGGCGTGGAGTATTTCACATCCTAGCAGTCATCCGCCAAGACTGGCAAACAAGACGGACAAAGTATCGCCTCGGCACTTGTCAGCAACTCTGTTTTACCTGCTCCCGGCTGCCTTGCACGTTGCTGTGATCCATGCTAGTTTCGCACAGCCATGAGGCACCGCAGCATTTTTCACCACATCAAATTTCTCATCGCTTTGTGTATGGGGTTGAGCGTAGGCGTGTTGCTTGGCGGTGTCTATTATATCAATCAATCCGGAATCAATGATGAATGGCGAGAACGCATCGCCCTGGAGCTTGAAAACCTTGGAATCATCGCAGATTTTAAAACCCTTCGTTTCGAAATCACCAAAGGACTTGTAGCCAAGGGTGTGCGAATCTACTCGGATGAAAAACGAGAGGATATCATAGCTCATCTGGAACATCTCGTCATTGACGTGGATAAAACCAAGTTGATGCGGGGCAAATTCAGAGTTCACAACATCGCCCTCAAGCAGGCGGACATATCCCTACCCATTGACCCTGATATGCCCAATGGCCAGCGCCTTGTAGTAAGCGAGCTCCAGGGAGAAATGTTTCTACCCGATAGAAGCACGGTAGAGGCAAGAAACATTGAGGGTAGTCTTGCTGGCATCCGCATCTCCATGGATGCTCGCTTGTGGAGTGAGCAATTAAGTCAGGATCCAAGCCAGGAGAGCTTCAAGGAACTGAGGACAAAAAGATTAAAGTTTGTCGCCGACCTGATTGAAGAAATCCGCAAATGGCAATGGCCAGTTGAGACTCCCCCTCACCTCAAACTTTATATTGAGAGCAATACTGACAACCCCAAAACAGCACGGTTGGATTTCGCATTGAATGCTACTGAAATTAAGAAAGGTGGCCTCACACTCCATGATGTGGAATTGGATGGCGACTTCAACAACAGCATCATTACTCTGGATAGGTTAAGTTGCAGAGACAAATCCGGCACTCTCACCAGCAAGGCCGCCTACCACCCGGCAACTCGCACTGCCAAATTTGAAGCTCAGTCCACACTGCACCTGCAAATGATATGTCGCCAATTGTTCGGTTTGCATTTTATCAGTGAGCTTACTTACACCAATCCTCCCGCAGTTTCGTGCACGGGAACCATTCAGCTTAGAGAAGGTTCGGGGGCTGAGGTTGCGGTATCAGGCAGCATATCCATCGATGATTTTTCTTTTTTGGGCTCCAGGTTTGAAAGCCTGCAGACAGATTTCTCGACTCACGGAAATGATGTCTTCCTAACACAACTTCATGCAGTTCACGAGCAAGGTGAACTCAAGGGAAGGATTCTATTCAAGGACCAAACCATCCAGTACGAAGCACAATCAACCCTGCCTGCATCCTCATACATGCCGTTTCTTGGAGAATCCGGAATAGGCAAAGCACTCGAGCAAGCTCAATTCAAACAGGATTCCATCATACATATCAGCGCACGCGGCACGATGAACCGCAAAAAACTGACCCAGTGGGAGGCCCAGGGATATGCAAAAATCGACAACTTCTCCTATAAGCAATCTGCATTAAACAGCTTGTCTGGGCACTTTGAATTAAGCGAACTCCATTCAAACTTCAAAGACATCAAAGCAGACTTCAATTATGATGATTACGCCCTCAAACTTGCATACGAAGGACCCTCCTCTGCATCCGTGTCGGCGGCAGCTATTTACTTGAACCGGGTTGACGGCATGATCCACATCGAGAATATAGCAGGAACTGCCTGGCCTGCCCCCATTGTCAGGCTTTTTGTTCCTAATGTTGCCGATCATGTTGAAGGCTACCGCTTCCATCGCCCGCCCAACCTTACAGCGAATGGCACTTTCGGGATAAGGAACAACAGCGAGGCGACTCACTTCGCAGTGAACGTAAATCACCCAGGATCAATGGACTACAAGTTCATCGGCGAACCACTCAATCTCGGAAGACTACAGGCCAACGTGCTCATTACAGGCGAGTTTGTCGATGTCAGCAACCTGTCATTCTACACCTTTGAGGGAGCCTGCAGTGGCAAGCTGCGTTTTTACACCGCGCATCCTGAAAAATCCGGCTATGCCGGTGACATTCAGTTTCGCAGATTGCATCTCAAGGAAATAGGTGAACTTTACAAATTTGAGAATGCGGAACGAGGACTTTTGACGGGCAGGATTGACTTTACAGGTGACGGCAGTGAGATGCGCAAATTCAATGGTGATGGCTCCCTCGCATTGGAAAAGGGCAACTTGTTTTCTGTGCCTATGCTGGGGCCTATCTCCAAACTCATAGGAGCGGTATTGAGGGACAAAAACCCAACCGAGGAAAAGGCAAAAGACGCATCCTGCACCTACATTATCCGCGACGGCGTCATCTTCTCCAATGATTTCCAAGCAACCACCCGCTCATTGAAATTCACTGGCGAGGGCAGTATTGATCTCCATAAAAAGGAAATCGATTTGCTGATGCGCATGAACGCCAGGGGCATATTCGGCTTTATTGCCATGCCTCTACGCCCATTCATAGGGCTCTTTCAATTTGTCGGAACAGGTCCTATCTCTGCACCCGAGTGGAAAACAACCTTGTTCACCAATCCAAACGAGGGCAACGAGCATCCTATTTTCAAAAAACCACCGAAGGCGGACATCATCACCGAATAGCCGATGCCTCAATCAGGCCCCCTTGCCTCGAATCGCCCCCCAAATAATTCCGCAGCCTCCCACCATGATGACGGCAGGAAACCACAGTGTATAGCCTGCAGCCTTTGTATCGTGCTCCAATATGGCAACATCTGGAGAGTGGGGATTTACCCATGCTTGATGAGATGACCCAACGGGATAGTGAGTCAAAAGCCTGGCCACCACATCCCTGTCTCTGGACCACTTGGAGCCGCGAGCCGAAACATTGCCGGATACATAAGTCACACCTTCATGAATATATTCATAACGGATGAGCAATCTTGCCTCGGGCGGCGAGCCACTGATATGACGATCTTCCGCACTTGAGCGAATAACAATCGCTTCAGCCTGTGGCCATTGACGGGTTTTTTTAGCATTGAGGTAGCTACGCAGCATCAGCCACTCAAAGAGCAGGGCGATCAACACCAGTAAAACACCTATCAAACATAGAAACCATCTTCCCCCATTGCCAGACGATTGTGAGCGGCTCATGGCAAAAAATGGGTTAGGCGTGAATTAGCAGGACGGAATCCACCACACTTCCCTCCTGAACCATATCGGAGATCACCACCAGCGGCGTTCCTTGCTCTACGACTTTTTCACTTAGCAGCATCTCAATCGATCGCTTGATTACGGCGTCGGGACCACCATCAAAACCAACCTGTCTGGCAATGACACCGCGAGCAAGTTTGACCTTGCGGCATGTTGCATCATCGGGAGCAAAGGCGTGGATACTCGAATGCGGTCTCAGCAGAGCGGTCTGCACCGGCATATTGCCACGGCGGGTAAATACCACGATACGAGCATCAGCTATTGAGTCCGCCAGCAAAATGGCAGAGCGTATGGTTTTTTGCCGCTCGGTTGTAAGTTTTGCTTCCTTTCCATAGCCCAACCCTCCGCTACGCTCTATTCTACGTGCGATACGATCTAGAATTTCCACACACTTGACGGGATATTTACCCACGCTGGTCTCACCGCTGAGCATCACAGCATCCGCTTCCTCAAACACAGCATTGGAAACATCTGTCACCTCCGCACGAGTAGGCAAAGGGTTCGTCAACATGGACTCAAGCATGTGTGTAGCCACGATAACACGCGTACCCAACTCCATACAGCGCTTAACGATTTTGCGTTGAATGATGGGCAGCTCCTCAATGTTCACCTCGATGCCGAGATCACCGCGTGCCACCATGATTAAATTTGCTTCCGCGATGATGCCGTCGATATTTCTCACCGCCTCCTGATCTTCGATCTTGGCAATGATATGAGCATCTCCCCCACGCTCTTGCATAGCCCCTCTGAGCTCTCTCACATGATCTGCATCACGAACAAATGAACCGGCAATAAAGTCAACACCACAGTCGCATGCCACAGCAAGATCCTGATGATCTTTGCGGGTGAGCGCCGGCAACCTCAGCCTCACACCCGGGAGGTTGATGTGCCTGCGGCTTCCCATCATACCCTGGGTCATGGCCTCGCAAAGAATACGATCCCCAAGTGCCTCCTTGACCCGCATGAGAAGGTTCCCATTATCGACAATGAGCCGGTCTCCCACCGAGACATCCGCCATCAGCCCCTCATAGTTTACCGTGGTGGATAGCTCCACGCTCGCATCGGCACCCTTTTTTCTGAACTCGACTGTATCTCCAACGTCCAACTCAAGCTCGCCATCCACATCGCCGGTCCGGATCGATGGCCCCTGAAGGTCACACAAGATCCCCGTATTCTTATCCAAGCGCTTTGAAATGGCCCGGATGCGCGGGCAGATACCCTTCACCCACTCGTGCTTGGCGTGACTCATGTTCAACCGGAACACATCCGCACCAGCAAGCATCAGCTTTTCCAACATCTCATCCGAATCCGTAGCCGGACCCAGAGTGCAAATGATGCGAGTCTTCCTATACTTGTTCTGCCGCATGGAACTACACTACCGATTTCACCATGCATGACAATTTACAAATCCTCATGCCAAATGGCAAATGTGACATGGCTCACTCCTTAATCAGCTGAAATTGTACCAGATAATGCACCATGTCACTTGACGAACCCGCGTCGATATGTTCCAACTACGCGCGTCGTCCACAACGACCCCACGGTAAGGACCGGTGGCTGAGTGGTCGAAAGCGCTCCCCTGCTAAGGGAGTATACTCCAAAAGGGTATCGAGGGTTCGAATCCCTCCCGGTCCGCCATCACCTCAGCCCTCCTCGCGAGGGTTGAGGTGGTTGCTTTTTAGGAAGGGATGAGAACCTTGGTGCGAACGCACGAGCTATCCCCAGAAATGCGGAGGAGCATTTCTGCAAACCAGCATAGACTGAGCGGAGCGAGGTCAATCCCACCCGGTCCGCCATCACCTCAGCCCTCCTCCCGAGGGTTGAGGTGGTTGCTTTTTGGGAAGGGATGACCCCGACAATGTCGGGGGAGCGCACAGCGCAGCGAACGATTTAATCCAGGGGCAGATTCAATTGTGCCACCGGAGCAAAACTTTTACGGTGTATGGGGCATGGGCCGTGCTTCCTCAGGGCCTCGAGATGCTGCTTGGTACCATAACCCTTGTGCTGCTCAAAGCCATACTCAGGATACATCACCGCGTATTCAAGCATGAGGCGATCCCTCGACACTTTTGCAAGGATGCTCGCAGCAGCAATGGAGAAACTCTTGCTATCACCTTTTACGATGCCCGCCGACGGTAATGGAAACCCGGGCACCTCAAGCCCATCGATAAGGCAGAAATCGGGTTGCGGGCACAAAGCCTTGGCAGCTCGACTCATTGCCGCATGTGTCGATTTCAAGATATTGATCGAGTCTATCTCATCAACCTCTCCGTAAGCAATGGCCCAGCAGATATCCTCACGTTGGGTAAACTCGTCATAAAGCAACTCACGTTGCTTTCCGCTTAACTTTTTGGAATCATTGAGCAGGTCATGCGTAAACGCTTGCGGCAAAATGACAGCGGCCGCCGATACAGGGCCCGCGAGTGGCCCACGACCAGCCTCATCAATGCCGGCAATATATTGAAAACCCTCCTGATGCTTTGCTGATTCAAAAAAAAGACTGGGCACGCCAAAACATGCCCAGCCATTTTGAAAAGAACCAGTGTAATCTTTGCGGCTGATCCTACCAACCAATGGGACGTATATTCCTGGGAGTGCCCAATGGCTGGGCACCCATGCAAATGGTGATGTATGTCTCCCCGTCGGCAGAGGAATCAACACCAATACCCGTGATATCCCATGACTGGAGCATGTGATTCCTGTGACTTGGGCTGCTTTTCCAGGCTTCAACAGCATCAAGTGCAGGATCCTCGGAACCAAAGGGAACGACGTATGTCATTTCGCTGAGATTTTCTATGCTATACTTGAGATAGGCAAATTGCGCGCGGTTTTCTGATCCAAAATGGTTCGCGCTGCCAAAGTTTGAGCCAAGGAAAAGACTGTGTTTCTGGGCAAGACGATTGAGCCCATAATGTCCGAGCAAGGCCTTTTTCCCTGACACCTCTCGCTCAGCATTCACCAGAGCATAGACACGCTCTGCAATGGCGCGCTCTTCAGCTGATACGGAAACGGGCGAGGACAATGAGTAGTCAGATGTGGTAAGGTTAGACACACAGGACGAAAATAATAATGCCACCAACCCGCTTAGTATGAAGTAAAATAATTTATACATAGTAATGATTAAATAATACCATATATTAAACTTGTCTATAATATTTTGGTTATTTGATTTTTAACTTTAAATGTTTTATTTTTGAGGTGTTTTTTTAAATTTAACAGGTGTCGTCCACATGCCTTGCTCTGTATCCTCATGGCTCGTTGACTGCTTTTCCAATGACTTATACTTGGCAAAGGATCAGGCACTACATAGTTTGCCTTATGCACAAATCAGGAACTCGTCTTGTTGTCCCATGGAGCTTCTTCTGCGTGGTTTCGCTTCTAATCGCCTCATGCGGATCGAATGATGAGAATCTGCCTCTATCATCAAGCCTAAGTAGCGATATCAATTCTCGAGAAGCCGGTCGCTTATTGGATGAGGCCAAAGCCTACGAGGCTGATGGTCGGACAAACAAGGCTATCGACAGATACCGTGAGGTTTCGAAAAAATACCCCAACACCAAAGCTGCTGATTCGGCCCGGTATGCAGAGGGAAAACTTTTAGATGAGCAAGGAGACCTTTTGAAAGCATTTGAAGCCTACCAGGACCTGATCGTCAATTATCCGGGCAGCTCTCATTACTCGGCTGCCATTCAGCGACAGAGAGACGTTGCCCTTGCCGCGGTCAATGGAATCATCAAGAACAATTTTCTAGGAATGAAAACGAGAATAAGCCCAGAGCGCACAACGAAAATGCTGGCCAATGTTCGCGATAACGCACCACAGGCACCGAGTGCCTCCGAGGCCCAATATCATATCGGACGTGTCTGGCAAAAAAATGGTAGTGCGCAAAAAGCTCTGGCCGGATATCTCCGCATCTCTACGGATTACCCCACCAGTTCGTATGCACCAGAGGCACTATATCAACGGGGGCAAATCCTGATTATGAAAGCCGAGAAAGGCAATCAGAACAGGGCTCATGTTAATCAGGCCAAAGACATATTTCAGGACCTTATCGAGCGATACCCGGGACACCAAAGAGCATCGGATGCCCGCAAAAGCATCGCCAAGCTAGCCGGTCAGGACATTCAGCGCAGCTATGACACAGCCGAGTTTTATCGCAAGAAGGGTAACAACGCATCCGCAATCTTTTACTACAAAGAAGTTGTCCGCAGTGCCCAAAGCGGCGAGCTCCACAACATGGCCAAACAGCGCATAGAGGAACTCTCACGCTGATCAGTCTTCATTGCACCAACAAGACAGTGTTGTTTTCACCTGATGATCAGCACCATCCCAAAAAAAAATGCAAATCATGTTTAAGCTTGTCCTCCTCATTTCCCTGCTGAGCGCTTCCTGCGTAGGCTACCAAATGGGCGGCTCCAAACCCACTCACCTGAGCCACGTTAAAAGTATTCATGTCCCTCTTTTTAAGAATGATACGCTTTTTGCAAGGGCTGAATCACTTGCCACCAACAGCATGATTGACACCTTGACTCGTGATGGAACCTACAGAATATCCTCACCCCAATCAGCTGACGCAGTGCTTCTAGCTCGTGTTGAAGAAATCAACTATAGCCAGGTAAGTTCGACCCGCACCGACAGCCTCAGCTCCGAGGAGCTCGGGCTCAGAGTGGTTATTGACTGGTCACTCGTCGATGCCACAAACCGCTCTCGGACACTGGCCAGAGGCAAGGGATGGGGGGACAGCACCTTTTTTGCCCGTGGAAACCTCAGCACAGCAAGAACTAATGCATTGCCCGACGCACTGCATCGTGCATGCGAGTCCATCTCTGCCAGAATTGCGGATGGATTCTAGTTTGTCCCGGACCAAACAATTAAGGTGATATCATTTGTTCCAACACCCATTGGCAACAGGGCAGACATTACGCTTCGGGCTCTGGATGTCTTGAGAAATGCAGACCTCATTGCCTGTGAGGATACCCGGCATTCGCGCCGTTTACTCACCCACCACCAGATTGATTGCCCTCTCATCTCTCTACACGAGCACAATGAAGCTCAACGCATATCTGAACTCACCACCAAGGCCGGGGAGGGATTGAGTATTGCGGTCATATCAGATGCCGGTATGCCCTTGATATCAGATCCAGGATATAGACTTCTGCAGTGCTGTATTGAACAGCAGATTCCCTACACTGTGCTACCTGGCCCATCCGCTGTTTTAACTGCCCTGGCGGGATCAGGACTACCCTCACATTCATTCCGCTTTGATGGGTTTTTACCTGTCAAAAAAGGAAAACGCAGAAAGAGCCTCGAATCTGCCGCACAATCAGCATACACCTCCATATTTTTTGAATCCCCTCATCGGATAATTTCTTCATTGGAGATACTCGTTGAAGTCAGCCCCGACGTCGAAGTATGCGTGGCACGCGAGCTGACTAAAAAATTTGAAACATACCATCGAGGCAGTGCATCAAGCCTACTGAACTTGTTCAGGTCCAAACCACCGAAGGGCGAAATCGTTTTGCTCATAAGTGGCTCTCCGCATTCCTGAGCTGTATTGATTCAGCCACAAAAGGGCACACAATCAGGATGTGGGGCCTACTGTTAGTTCAATACTCAATACCTGTTGATATTTTTTCCAAAAAAAAATGGGGCTATTTCCCACTAGGTATGGGTGTTTGATACCCTTATCCAAATAATTCCTTTTTAGCTCCCTGTGGAGATGAGAGCCTGTCGGTGATTTAGTAATACCCTCTCAAATACACATCCAGCATCCAATCAAACTATGCCTGAAAATAAAAATGATTCCCTGAGAGCACCTTGGTCAAAACGTTCCGTAAAAAACCGCTGGTTTTTCTATATGAACACGGTGGTCGCCATTGTCATCCTGAGCGCTGTCGTATTACTCAAAGACACCACAGCCCTCTACCAACCGCTCTCCACTTTTGATTCAGTATATGTGAAAGCCTCCGGGCAAGAGACGGATCCTCAGATTCTCCACAAAGGCATCGTTTATACCGAAGCCGCACGTGCTCATGCATACAGCTCAATCATCAAACACAGTGATGGAACCATCATCGTAGGGCTCATTGCAGTCATGGCATTCGCGGCCAATTCGATATTCATTTTCAGGCTCGCGACTCCCGGAAAGGCACCCGCAACCGAGTAAACACGGGCTCAAAAACCTCTTAGCATCACACCGCCGGGATCAATTCCCTGCGGTGTTTTTTGTATACAATATTGCAGCTTTATCGCTGAAGCAGGATGTCACCACCCCTCACAACAAGGTCGATACTGCCATTGAGGGTTTGATTAAAAAACGGTGTGTTACGGCTCTTTGAGCGCATGAAATCGGCACTGAATACTGTTTGCCCATTGGGGTCAAAGAGGAAGAATTCTGCCCTACACCCCTCAGCAATAGGCACGGGATCAAGACCCATCATCCGTCGTGGCTCAGCTGAGTAGCGTTTTACAAGAAGACTCCAGTTAAATTCCCCTTTATTGATGAAATGGTGGAAGAGAGAGACTACTGCAGTTTCCAGACCCGTAATTCCATTAGGCGCGCTGACGAAATCTTGCGCTTTTTCAAAGGGCGTATGCGGAGCATGATCTGTGGCTATAATATCGAAAACACCGTCCTTGAGTCCTTGCAAGAGAGCCGCATTGTCTTCAGCGGTTCGCAAGGGCGGGTTCATTTTGTAATTGGTATCATAGTTACCGATGTCCTCTTCATTGAAAAGCAGGTGGTGCGGTGAAACCTCAGCGGTAAGCTTCGCTCCCATCCCCTTCCACCAGCGTATGGTTTCCATTCCTAATTTGCTGGAGACATGCTGAATATGAAGCCTTGCACCTGTTGCATGAGCCAGACGAATGTCACGATCCATGCAAATCTCCTCACTGCATGCAGGGGTTCCCTGGATACCAAGACTGTAACTCACCCTGCCCTCGTTGAGCGCTCTGGGTCCGGAGAGTTCCAGCATCTCACAATGACTGGCGAAGAAACAATCAAACTCGCTGGCGTATTCCATAGCGCGTTTTAGCAGAAGCATGTCGGGCACTGCGTCACCATCATCTGTGAGCATCTTGACGCCTGCCTCAAGCATACCCTCTATTCCAGCCAGCTCCTTGCCCTCACGACCTTTGGTAATGCATCCCGATGTATAGACCGGGATGCGGGCATCCCTCTGGGCAATGCCCTGGATGGTGCGCACCATGGCCACGGAGTCAATCGCCGGCGAGGTATTGGGCATAAGCACAACACCGGTTACACCGCCATTAATGGCAGCCTCCGTCCCTGTTTTAATGGTTTCCTTCGCCTCTTGCCCCGGTTCACGCATGTGAACATGGGTATCAAACATGGCCGGTGATAAAATCTTACCTCCGGCATCAATAAAATCTGCAGAAGACTGCGTATCGATATCTTTGCCAATCCGGGAAATGATGCCGTCTTCAACGAGAACATCTGCCGATACAAGCTCGTCGCTATCCTCGGCTGCAATTCTGGCGTTTTTGATGAGTAATGATGCCATCTTCTCTATTACGTATTTGGATCACCCAAAGATCCCTCTTCACCTGTGTTTGGCTTTAACCAGTAAAGTACTGCCATACGTGTTGCAATGCCGTTCTCAACTTGCTGATCAATCAGGCAGCGCTCGTATTCCATAACTTCATCACAAAGCTCCACTCCACGATTCACTGGCCCCGGATGCATGATGTAGATCCCCTGTTCCGCTATGCGCTTGAAGCGTTCCTGGGTCACCCCATACAACTTGGTGTATTCCCTGAGACTTGGAAAAAACGGAGCGCTCTGTCTCTCCATCTGGATGCGAAGCAGATAAACAACATCGGGTGACCACCGCATTGCCTCATCATAATTGGTGAACCTCTTGATGTCACCGGGCCCGCATTTTGGAACCAGTGAACCGGGGCCCAGCCAGGCAACCTCGACTCCAAGCTTACGCATCAATATGGATGTGGACCGTGCCACTCTACTGTGAAGAATATCGCCGACGATGAGAAGCCTCCTGCCGGCAGGCTCGGGAAAGACCTCTTTGAGAGTAAATCCATCCAGGAGAGCCTGAGTAGGATGCGCGTGGGCACCATCACCGGCATTGATCACACTGGCCCTCGTTTCCCGGGCAATCGCAAGCGGGATCCCAGCCATTTGGTTACGCACGATAATGTAATCCGTGCGCATTGCTTGCAAAGTCGCTATGGTATCACGAACCGACTCCCCCTTGACCACCGAGGAGTGTGGGACGTCAAATGTCGTGACGTCAGCTGACAAGCGCTTAGCAGCAACCTCAAACGAGGAAAGTGTGCGGGTGCTTGGCTCATAAAACAATGTCAGGACCGATTTACCCTTGAGGGCAGGCACTTTTTTAACCGATCTCGTGAACAACTCTTTGAATGGCGCTGCCTGATCCAGCAAATGCTCTATTTCCTCCTGACGGAGAGATTGAATATCCAATAGATCCTTGCGCGTCATTAGCTGTCAACTCGAGCCGGAGAGACTCTTACACTGTTAAGCGTCCAAAGACAAGCAATGATATGACAAGCCTTTCGCTCTGCATGACCAGCTACTCTTTGTCGGCAAAGCATACCACTCAATGATCCGTATTTTTGGTTATCTCGACATGGTCCATACCATCGGTTGTCTTGAGCCTCACGTCGACATAATCCAATCGCTGCGTGTCGAGATGAATGCCCACATATCCGGGAGCGAATGGAAGTTCACGATGCCCTCGGTCAATCAGTACTGCGAGCTCAACCTTGGCCGGTCTGCCATAATCCATGAGGGCATCTAGGGCTGCCCGGACAGTACGCCCCGTGAAAAGCACATCATCGACAAGAACGATATGCGCTTTATCCACCGTAAAGGGAAGCTCACTGCCCTGCAGCTTGGGGTTGGAACTCAGATGCGCAAGGTCGTCTCTATAAAGGGAAATATCTAGTACTCCGATCGGAACATCTAGACCCTTTTGCGAGAGTATCGCGAGAATCCTCTCTGCAACCTCGTCACCACGGCTGCGGACTCCAACAAGGACAAAATCGCCATTGGGGTTGTTTTGGAGAATCTGCCCGGCAAGAGAGTCAATTCCAGCAGCTATGTCTGCTTCTGTAAGATGGCTAGGCATTATGGGTTTGTCTCGAACACTAGGAATGCACAACCTGCGTAGCGATTGCCCTACTCATTGGCAAGTCATTTGAAATGACTTTCTCGATGAACCCGAATTTTTGATCAGGGCTCCTTAGCCCAGACATTGCGGAACTCAATCGGATCACCGTGCCACTGGACACGGATCGGAGCCTTCTCTGGGTGGTCCTTGGGATATTTGGCTATCTTTCTGTATACAGTCGGGCCATAGACTTCCTGTCGGTCATGCACTTTCACCCCGTTGTGGATCACAGTGATATAAGCCGGTTTCTCCAGCCCGGCTTCGCCATAAACAGGCGCCTCGAACACAATGTCATAGCTCTGCCATTGCCCCTGAGGCACCGAGGCATTAACACGAGGCGGGGTTTGCCCATAGATCGCTGCAGCCTGACCGTCAGCATAGGTCACATTGGTGTGACTTTCCTGAACCTGCACTTCATAACGATCCATGAGAAAAATCCCGCTATTACCCCCCTGCTGCCCACTGACTTTGCGTCCCGCGGGAATCCTCCATTCGATATGCAAAGCGCAGCTACCGAAGGTTTGCCTGGTATGAGTGTCTCCGGGGGAGGCAATCATCACACCATCAAGCACACGCCATCCACGCGTAAAAGCATCCATATTCTTCCCATCAAAGAGAATGACGGCACCTTCGGGGGGTTCGGCGCACACTGCCCCCTCACTCTGCACTTTTTGAGGATGCGGCCTGTCTTCCTGATGCACGGTATAGTCACTCCACGGCTGCTTGGGCCCCACATAAAGCTGTTTACCGGCGGGAGATTGCCCGGCACTTTCTTCAATGGAGAACCCTCCGAAGAGCAGCAGGACAGATGTCATGATTCTCAATGTATTCTGCATACAGTCCATACGATACCGGATAGAGCGGCCTTTCAAGCCTTGTCTCCGTTACGGCTTAAGGATCTAGCCCTTGCGAAATCCGGCTTTGAGCTCAGCAAAGCTCGTGGCACGCAAGACGAGGACAAGAACTGCGTAAACAAGCATACCAAATCCGACGAGTAGAGCGAGAGCAACGCATTGACGCCAGAAGCCGCCTGCAAACCATGTCTCAAGCAGGCAATACCCAGACCATACCAATACTCCCATCACCACACTGGCCAGACAAAGACGCAACACCCTCGTCCAGAAGTGGCCATCCACGTGCACCATCCCCTTCAAGCCGCGTGCTAGCATCAGAACATTGACCCATGCGGCAATCGTAGTGGCAATGGCAATGCCTACATGTCCCAGAGGAGCAAAGAGAGCCAAGCTAACAACGATATTGACCAATACCGTAATTGCCGCCATGACCATGGGAGTGCGGGTATCTTCACGTGCAAAATATCCGGGCTGCAAAACCTTGATCAGAACATACCCGGGAAGGCCCAGGGCAAAGCCTCTGAGAGCCATCCCCGTCTGGTAGGCATCATCAGCGCTGAACTCACCACGCTCGAAAAGCACGGTTACAATAGCCTCTGGAATCACCACCATGGCAACAGCGGCCGGCAAGGTGATGAGTAGCCCGAGCTCCATGCCGCGAACCATACTCTCGGATGCTCCTTTAGCGTCATCCCGCCTGAGCAATCTTGTTACCTCAGGCAATAACACCACCCCCAGCGCTATACCGATCATTCCGAGTGGTAGCTGGTAAACCCTGTCCGAGTAATAAAGCCAGGAAATCGCACCTTGCTTAAACGAGGCAATGATGCCGCCGACGAGAAGATTGATCTGCTGGATTCCAGCTGCGAGAACCCCTGGCCCCATCAACAGGAAGAGACGCTTGATGGATCCGTCCAGCACTGGTTTCTGAATGCGGATATGATAGCCGTTCTTTTGACACGTGACATAGAGCATCGCAAATTGCAACACACCGGCGATCGCAACACACCATGCAAGAACATGCCCTGGCACATCGGAATGCAGCCAGCTTATGAACACTCCCATCCCTGCCAGGAATACGATATTGAGTAAAATGGGCGCTGCCGCCGGAACACCAAAAATCTTAAAACTGTTAAGCACTCCACTCAAGTGAGCCACCAGCGCCATGAAGAGCAGGTAGCAAAAAGTGATCTGGGATAGCCTGACAGTGAGATCAAAGGTGTCGGGATGATTACGATAAATCCTGAACTTGGAGTGGGCCGCTTCAATATCTTCACCCGCCGCGCGGACCAATTCGCCCTCAAACCATCCGAACTGATGTCCTCCGGGCAGCTCAATGGCAACCAAGCTTCCCTGCTCAATAACAGCGAGTCCGGATTCATCGAAGGAAAGGTTTTGCACAGGTGCACCACTCGCGTCTTTGACATTCATCCCAGCCCCTTGAGCTCGGGAGCCAAAATCCAACAGGCTGATCACTTCACCCCGGGCACCCTCGCCGAGGACATTTGGAAACTCTCTGGGCAGCTCTTTGACGAGACGTAAATTTGCCAAACTGTAGGCTCCGGAGGTGTCGCCGCCATCCACAGTCATGCAAATCACACGCGACCCACCAATGTCGACAGAGAACGGCTCATGCCTGGACTCGTCACCAGACGCCTTCAGCGGCATTTCCACCTTGGCTTTGAAGCCAGGAACAACAACCCCCATGATCCAATGCATGCAAGGTATCGCCACAAGCGTGAGTGCAACCAGAACAACAAGCAGGGTGGAAAATGCGTTTGATGCGAACTTCATCGCCTCTTGCTGCCCCTCTTTCTCCAATCTTTTGCCAAACATCGGCACAAACGCTGCATTGAAAGCCCCCTCCCCGAATATCCTGCGGAACAAATTGGGGAAACGAAACGCGGAGAAAAAAGCATCACCCAGCAACCCAGACCCCAGATAACGGGCGATGAGAATATCACGCAAAAAACCAAGCACGCGGCTAATCGCCGTGAAACCTGAAACTTGCATGAGGGAACGAAGCATAATCGTTAGGCAATGGCTTTATCTGGTGCTGGCACGTCGCAGCTTGTCCATGATGGCAACACCGAGGCCGGTTTCGGAAACGGGCTCGGCAATAATTTCATCCACCCCGCTCTCGTCAAGAACCCGCAAAATATGAAAAAACCTGACCGCGGCCTCGGCGAGCTTGCCGTTACCGGGCGAGAGCTGCTCAACAACATCCCAGTCATACGCGTCAATAAAACCGGTCTTTATGGAGCCACAGTAGCTCAGCAGCCCGTATTTCTTTCCTGCTTCAGGATGAAAATCAGATGCTTTGGCCAAGAGGCGGAGAGGCGTAAGAGGTGCGTAGTGACTGGCGAGCTGCCCTGGTGCCTCCGGCGCCTCCTCAGAACGGTTCTTGGGAGGCCTCACGACCTTGCCAAAGCGTTGTAACATCTCCTTGGTAACCGGACCGGCCCTCAAAAGATGTATGATGACCCCCTTGTTGCCGGCGTCTGCAGATACTTCCGGCCTGATGATGGTACTTTCAAGGCCCTCCCTGCATGCGCCACCATCAACAATCATGGGAATCCGACCAGATAATTCCTTCTTAACAGCAGTTGCAGAAGTAGGGCTGATTCTACCAAAGCGGTTCGCACTGGGTGCAGCTATGGGTTTTTCGAGTTTCCTTACGATGGCCTTCATCAGGGGGTGAGCACTCATACGAACGGCCACACTCGGCAAGCCACTGGTCACAATATCAGGTATGCATTTCTTCTTCGGCAACACCAGGGTCAGGGGCCCGGGCCAGTGTGCCTTCATGAGCTTGGCAACCACGGCTTTGAGCTCTTCGGGAACCTCCGCGACTTCGTCAACCTGCTCATAAGAACCGACGTGCACGATGAGCGGATCAAATTCCGGGCGCTCCTTGGCAGCAAAGACCTTCGCTACTGCCTCTGGGTTGAGAGCATCGGCGCCAAGGCCGTAGACCGTTTCTGTGGGCAGGGCAACGACCTCGCCTGCCTCAAGCAGGGCAACCGCCTGCTCGACAACCTTGTTTTGCGCCGAAGGATCCGACGCATCTATGACACGAGTTTCAAACACGCCGCTTGGATTAACGCAGCCACCGTCAAAATAGAAGCTTAATACGTGGTGAGTTTTTATATGCGGCATGATTGACATCCAGACCGATTCTCAAGCAAACGATGCTAAAGCACCTGTGACATTCATGCAGGCAATGACATCTTTTTTATGTTTTTACCTATCGCCTCAATCCCAATATCCATCTAATGTTCAACCCATGGAGCAATTACCTGAATCTCCTTCAACTCAAAACCAACCCATGAGGAACATCATTTTGGTTGGCTTTATGGGTTCTGGCAAGTCGAGCATTGGCAGGTTGCTTCACCAAAGCCTCGGATATCAACTCATCGATACAGACCGAGCCATTGAGGAGCAAACAGGCAAAACAATAACAGACATTTTCTCCCAAGAAGGCGAAACCACGTTCCGCGACCTCGAGACCAATCTCTTAAAAGAACTCACATCCGCCAAAACCAGCAAACACATCATTTCCACAGGTGGAGGCATGGTATGCAGACCTGAAAACAGAGCCCTGCTTCGCCAGCTCGGGTTTGTTGTCTGGCTCAAGTGTTCCACTGAGGAGATTTACAACCGTACTTCAAAAAACAGCGACCGCCCGCTGCTCCAGTGCAAGGATCCCATGCAAGCTATCAAAGAACTTTTCAAGAAACGTTCGCCATTTTATGAGCAGACCGCCCATCTGGAGGTAAATACCACCGGACTGAGTCTCGACGAGGTATCATGCGGGATCCTGGAGAGCGCACGCTACTACTTCGGCTCTTCATGACAGTCTTAGGCGCCCAGACTGTTTGATAACAGTTGCAGCATCTCTGCCTGTGTGCCTATAATGATCAGCCCCTGATTATCTTACTTCTGCTAAGACATGCCCACAACCAAGCCAAGTTCAACTCCCAAGATGCCATTCAAGCTGGTAAAGAGAGAGCTCGTGCAAGTGGAGAACCAAATTCGCGATCAAGTCCTCGCCTTTGATCCTGCCGTGGCTCCTTACATGGACTACATATGCAACACCAGTGGTAAACGCATCCGGCCCATCCTATCCATTCTTGCGGGTGGCGCGACCGGGGGGATCCAACCCAACCACCTGACCATTGGGGTGATCCTTGAACTCATTCACATGTCCACACTGGTTCACGACGACATCATTGATGGTGCTGATACAAGGCGCCAGGCACCCACAGCCAATGCCAAGTGGGGCAATGGCATGGCCGTATTGCTTGGGGACGCACTTTTCTCCCACTCATTGCTCTTGGCCACCAATTTCAATGATATTGAGATCTGTCGCAAAGTTGGCAAAGCGTCCCGTGAAGTTTGCGAGGGTGAGGTGATGCAAACCCAGAGAAGATTCGATCTAACCCTCACCAAAAAAGATTATTTTCACATCATCGAGCTCAAGACCGGAGCACTCTTTGCGGCCGCCACGAGCATTGCTGCAGCCCTTTCTGGAGCCGGTCAGGAAACTGAAGACATGCTCTACGAATACGGCATGAAGCTGGGCACGGCATACCAAATCTACGATGACTGCCTTGATCTGGTCGGAACGGAAGACCAAGTGGGCAAAACCCTGCGCACGGATCTTGAAAAAGGTAAATTGACTTTACCTCTGCTTAATCTGCTGGAAAAAGCCAACAACAACCAGAGGGAACACCTCCACAAGCGAATTATCGAACAAGAACCCCTGGACTTGCCAGTACTTGTTGGCATAGCGGAATATGAAGGGGCCGTGGAATCGGCTCTCGATACCGCCAACATCCTGCTTGTCGAGGCCAGAAATAATCTGAGTGTTCTACTTCCCAGCGAATGGCGCGATGGCTTGGAGCAAATCACCTATTACCTGGAGGGCCTGCTCAACAAGTGCAGGCGCTGAGCAGGTAAAAACAAAGGCTTGTTGTTTGCCGCACATCGGAAGCATTAAACGCTCACTTGTCATCGACGCAAACGAATACAGCGAGCTTGAGTCCGCGCCATTCAGGCAACGTATAACGGGCAGATTTAATCCATCACTGCTTTTCGTCTTGGAGCCACCACAACTTCGTTATACTCACAACCATGCAATGTCCCTATTGCCGCACTCCGCTCTCTGAGACGTCGGAGGAATGCTCTTACTGCAATCTCTCATTACAAAGTGCCAATGCCTTGCTTGGCCCTGTGCCTCGTCTTACCCCCGGACTCAATGACACTCTCTGCGCACTGGACAAAAAGTCTCGCCATAAGATAACGAAGACTCTGGCCAAACTCAGCCGGAGATTCCCTCAGGTAAGAATGCATGTTGTCACTTTCGACTTTGACCAGAAATACTCAATTTCCACCCATCTGTTCTGGCTTTTTAATCAAGGCATATTCTGCGCCAGCGACCGCAAGGGCGGCAAAAACCACACTATTCTCCTGGGTCTTGATACCCTTCAGCTGCGAGTAGGCATCATCGTAGGTTATGGACTGGAACCATTTTTAGCTCAAAAATCGCTCGACCAAGTGCTTGAAAAAGCGCATCCATTACTCAATCAAACTAGTTACAGCGAGGCTATACTCAGGATCATTGATGAGATTTACAAACTCATGGAAGAAGTCTGCAACGATTTAAACGAGCTGCTCGATCTTGATGACAAAATAATTTCTCAACAAACAGAATACTAAACAACACATCCACTATTATGAATTACGAAATCTATCGCCTTATCCATTTTGCCGGAATCTTCACGCTTTTCTTTGCTTTTGGCTCTCTCTTCAAGGGAGACAAAACGACCAAGGGTGCAGTCATCGGCCACGGCATAGGGCTTCTGCTCATCCTGCTCGGAGGCTTTGGTATGCAGGCCAAAATGAAAGATGCCTACGATGCTGTGTATGGAACCGGATTCCCCACATGGCTCATCATCAAAATAGTCATATGGCTGGCACTGGGAGGCGGCATCGTGCTTGCCAAACGCAAAATCATCAGAGGTTTGGCGGCGTGGATCGTCATTATCGCCCTGGGCTTAGCCAGTGCTTATCTGGCATTGAACAAGCCTGCCATGGGCAACAAGCCCGCAGCGGCTGCTACAGCGCAATAAACCACCCCTCCATCGTTTCGCCATGAAACATGTCGAAACAATCGTGGTTCCATTTGATCTCGGTGTATTCACCGAGATCATTGACGTACGTTCCCCCTCGGAATTTGAAGACGATCACATCCCGGGGGCGCTCAATCTTCCCGTTCTCAGTGACGAGGAAAGAGCCGAGGTGGGCACCATCTACAAAGAAAAGCCCTTTGAAGCACGGCGGCTGGGCGCCTCTCTGATCTCAGCCAATGCAGCCAGACACTTACTAACGCATTTCGCTGACAAGGATAAAAGCTACAGCCCGCTGGTTTATTGCTGGCGTGGCGGTATGCGCTCGAACGCACTAGCGCAAATACTTCGCTCTGTGGGCTGGCGTGCACGCTTGTTGGAGGGAGGTTACAAGGCATTCCGGAAATTTGTCACTGAGGACACTGAACGCATTCTCGCTGACCCTCAAATGAAGCTTACCGTTCTGGCTGGGCAGACAGGGGTTGCCAAAACCCGCCTCCTCCACGCGCTTGAAGACATGGGAGCACAGATCCTTGACCTTGAGGCCCTGGCGCAACACAAGGGATCTGTACTTGGCCTGGAACCGGGCTCGAGTCAACCGAGCCAGAAGAATTTTGAAACCCGGCTATGGCACGCCCTCACCCAGCTTGATCCGCTCAGAGCTGTTTTCACGGAAGCTGAAAGTAACCGCATTGGCTCGCTACACTGCCCCGCTACCCTGTGGAAAAAACTAGGCCAGGGAGAGGTTATTGAGATCCGGATGCCGGTTAGTCAAAGGGCAGCCTTTCTACTACAGGACTACCCCTATTTCTGCCGTGACCCTCTACACCTGAAATCCTTGCTTAACAGACTCATCAAGCTGCGGGGCCATCAGCAAATAAAACATTGGTATGATCTGATTGATAGCGGACAATGGCAGGATTTTGTCGAGTCCGTTCTCCGCGACCACTACGATATTGTCTACCGTTGTGCCGGAGACGAAAAATCGAACTATCAGCCGCCCTCACATACACACGAACTGGCAGGCTTTAGCGCACAAGATCTGGCCATGGCTGCCGATTGTCTCTTAGAATATGCAAGATGCCCATAACCATCTTCAGGACCGCCGCTTCGATGGCATCCGCAAGGAAGTCGTGGCAACCATGGGAGATGCCGGAATCACACGCTGTGTGATCAATGGCACGTCACCTGATGACTGGCCGCATGTCGCCCGTTTGGCAGACCAATACCCCGACATGGTCGTCCCTTCCTTTGGTCTGCATCCGTGGCATCAACCCACCGAGCGATGGACGGAGCAGCTCATCGAATATATCGACACCGTGCCCAATGCTTGCATCGGCGAATGCGGCCTCGACCGCTGGATCAAGGGCTTCGACATCGAGCTACAAACCAAGGTGTTCTGCGCACAGCTCAAGATCGCCACTGAGCGCAATCTGCCACTGAGTATTCATTGCCTCAAAGCCTGGGGCCAGCTCATCGACATTCTCGAGAGCCACCCCACACCAGAGCGCGGCTTTCTTTTACATTCGTATAACGGATCTGCTGAACTCGTGCCACGTCTCAGCGCATTGGGAGCTTACTTTTCTTTCTCCGGATATTTTCTGCGAGCAGACAAGCAGAAGACAAGAGACACCTTCCAGCAAGTGCCCTCGAGTCGTCTCCTCTTTGAGTCCGACGCACCGGATATGCTGCCACCCGGTCCATTTATCGGCTACCCGCTACCGGATCAAGTCAACCACCCGGCAAACCTGTGCCGGATAGTGCGCGAAGCAGCAACATTTCTCGATACAAAACAAGTGGCAGATAATTTCACCCGCTTCTTTGGCGTGGAGTGCCCAAAATGAAGTCGGCCAACAAGCAACTACCACTTGTCCGGCACAAACTCGGGGTATTTGAACACAAAGCCGTTTTGCAGCAACCTTCTGGGCAAGACCCAGTTGCTTTTTAATACAAGCTCTGCCTCAGTGCCCATCAACAAGGCCCCGAGCTTTACCATCCATCGTGCGGCCGGCAGCCCAAATGGTCGTTTGGCGACTTTTTGGAAACGCTGCATCATCTTCTCGTTGGTTAACGGATCAGGAGCCGTGATATTAATCACACCTCTTATATCATGGTGCTCTGTCAACCATTCAACTGCCCTGCAATAGTCTTCAACATGCACCCAGCTGACCATTTGCTTTCCTCCCCCAGCAGATCCTCCCAGAAATAACTTGGCAAGCTTCAAGAGGTAATCATAGACGGTTCCATCCTCATCAGCCATCACCATGGAAGTGCGCAGGGCAATTCTACGCACTTCTTCTGGCACTCTGGCACTCATGAATGCCCCTTCCCATGCCCTGGCCACATCGACAAAAAACCCCTCGGACAATTTAGCCCCCTCACCCTGTGGGTTTTTCTCTGCGTCCGCATAAATTCCCGCAGTGCTGGCATTGAGCCATACAAGCGGCGGATTCGGGCAAGCCCCGATGACCTGACCAAGAACAGTGGTGCTCTCAACCCGTGAACTGATGATATCAGTCTTGTTTCTTTTGTTGTGCCGGCAGTTGATGGATCTGCCTGCCAAATTAATTACCGCATCCGCACCGTTCAACTCGGAAGCCCAATTACCAATGGTTTTGCCGTCCCATACCACATATCGACACCCTGGGTCCAAACCCTCTTCACGACGTGCGAGACCTACCACTTCCCAGCCCTTGGCACAAAAATACCGGGTTAAATACCTACCAAGAAACCCATTGGCTCCCGCGATGACCAACTTTTTCATAATTGACTTGTTATCAGCTTAGCAGCTTTCAATTAATACATGAGCTGTTACCTATCAAGATATAAATGCTCCTGAGGCATCAACGCAGGGCTTGGCGCCCGATACACAGAATTACCTTGGATTTTCTGCCATGGGTGTTAACCCAAGAACATGTCTGAAGAACTCATCGCTGAAAAGTACCCCCATGCTGAAACTACCGATTCAGGGCTCAAATATGTCGTCAATGAGCCTGGATCCGGAGATGAGAAGCCCCAGCGCGGCCAGGCTGTCACAGCCCATTACACAGGCTATCTCCTCGACGGATCAAAGTTTGACAGCTCTGTCGACCGCAACCAGCCCTTTGTGTTTGCCGTTGGTATGGGTATGGTCATCAGGGGCTGGGACGAGGCCTTCGCTGACATGACCAAGGGCGAGAAGCGCACACTGATCATCCCCCCCGATCTTGGCTACGGCCCCAGTGGCTATCCACCCGTGATTCCACCCAGTGCCACACTGGTCTTTGATGTCGAGCTCATCGATTTTTAAGCACTGCATTCACGATAAAAAACGCCTGTTTAAAAAGGTTCTTCAATGCCGGGGAGGCTTTTCATATCAATCTCCACACGGCCTCATTCCAGCTTTGCGTCACCATGACATACGCTTGTGAAATATTTCACAAAGTGCTTGCTAATTATAGGGATTCAGCCATGCATTTGTGCGGCAAATTCCTATGAGTTCGACTTCATTCCAAGCTCCTGACACCGCGGCTAAAACGATGGCCGGGCTCGACTCTGATTATCAGGCAGAAACCGACGATTTGCTCGGTGAAAAAATGGTGCTCAACATGGGGCCCTCGCACCCGGCAACACACGGGGTTTTGCGCCTTATTCTGGAGCTAGACGGGGAAATCGTCACAAAATGTGACCCGGATGTGGGCTATCTCCACCGGGGTGATGAGAAAATTGCCGAGAACATGCATTACAACCAGTTTGTTCCCTACACGGACCGCTTGGATTATCTTGCTCCCCTCGCCAACAATGTGGCCTACGCCTGTGCTGTGGAAAAACTCATGGGCTGGGAGCTTCCTCCCCGTGGACAGGCCATTCGAGTGCTTTGCTGCGAACTGGCTCGCATTGCCTCCCATATGCTCGGTGTTGGCGTTTGCGCCATGGATGTGGGAGCCATGACAGTGTTCCTCTACACCTTCACCGAACGCGAAAAAACCTACAACCTCTGCGAGCAGCTCACCGGAGCACGCTTCACCACTTCCTACACACGAGTCGGCGGACAGATTCGGGATTTGCCTGACGGCTTCATTGCCAGTCTCGAGACATTTCTCGACGAGTGCTCTCAATCTATCGATGAGATCTCCAAACTACTCGACCGCAACAAGATTTACCTCAGGCGCATGGTTGATATCGGCACCATCTCAGCTGATGATGCCATTTCATGGGGTTTGACCGGCCCCAATCTGCGTGGTTCAGGCATTACCCGTGACTTGCGTAAGGACAACCCCTACCTCGGCTACGAGAATTATGATTTCGACATCCCCATCGGAGAGAACGGAGATTCCTATGACCGTTATCTCTGCAGGATGGAGGAAATGCGCCAATCCATACGCATTATCCGTCAGATCATTGCCAATTTGCCTGATGGTCCGGTCAACATCGCAGATTCCAAGAACATGCTGCCTGCCAAGGAAAAGGTCCTTACCAGCATGGAGGAGCTCATTCATCATTTCATCGTCGCCACCCAAGGCATTGAAGCCCCTGCAGGCGAGGTCTACTTTGGTGCTGAAAACCCGAAGGGCGAACTAGGCTTTTACATCAACTCGAAGGGAGGCGGGGTTCCGCACCGCATGAAAATCCGTTCCCCGTCCTTTGTCAACTTGTCCATTCTATCCCATCTCATTCCCGGGCACATGATTTCCGACGTGCCAGCCATACTTGGCTCGCTGGACTTTGTCATGGGCGAGTGTGACCGATAGACCAACCCAGCTTCAAGACCACTTCCATAGCCGCTTCAAGAAATCTGCCAATCCAGCATCTAAAATGGAAAACACAATATTCCCACCCTTTGCCGTCACTCCTGAGATCGACGCGGAGGCAGACAAACGTATCCGCCAGTACCCCGAGGACAAAAAGCGATCAGCTGTCCTGCCTCTGCTACACATTATCCAGCACCATTTTGGCTTTATCAACACTCAGGCAACAGAATGGGTAGCATCCAAGCTCGACCTTGAGCCCATGCAGGTCTACGAGGTGGTCTCATTTTATCCCGGGCTGCGCGAGCATGCCCCCGGCAAGTACCACATGCGGGTATGCCGCACACTCTCCTGCGCCATGGCTGGATCTGCAGAACTCATGGAGCGTATTTGCGAACTCACCGGAATAGATCGCTCCAAGAGCGACTCCCACCACAACCCCATTGCAGTGTCGCCTTGCGGACAATGGTCTGTCGAGTTTGCCGAGTGCCTTGCTTCATGCGGCACTGGCCCCGTGTGCATGGTCAATGACGACTTTCATGAAGCTGTTGACGCAAACTCTGCACAAGAACTGCTCAACAAGTATGATCATACCGAAACCAGTTCTGCCACTTCATAATCCTTTAACCAAGACCACTCAAGCATGAGCAAGATTTCCTATCTCCCTGGCAAAGAGCCCGATGCGCGTGAGTATCGCCTGATTTTCAAGAATATTGATCGCGCAGACTGGGACAATTCCATTGACTGCTTCATCAAGGATGGAGGTTACGAACAACTCAAAAAAGCCCTCAAGATGGAACCCCAGGCCATTACCAATGAGGTCAAGACTTCCGGGCTCAGAGGCCGTGGTGGAGCGGGGTTCCCAACCGGTGTCAAATGGGGCTTCATTCCACCCAACAACACCAAGCCCGTTTACCTGATCTGCAACTGTGACGAGTCCGAGCCCGGGACATTCAAGGACCGTTACATCGTCCATCAGGACCCGCACCAGCTCATCGAGGGCATGGTAATCTCATCTTTTGCTGTCGGTGCGAACACAGCCTACATCTACATTCGCGAGGAATTTCCCGAGGCTGCCAAAATCCTCGAAACGGCCATTGAAGAGGCTCATGAGAAAAACTTCCTTGGCGAAAACATCCTTGGATCGGGATTCAATCTGGAAATCTACATTCACCGTGGTGCTGGCGCCTACATCTGCGGCGAGGAGACCGGCCTGATCGAATCCCTCGAGGGCAAGCGGCCCTACCCACGCATCAAGCCTCCCTATTTCCCTGCGGCACTCGGCCTCTACATGTCGCCCACCATCGTCAACAACGTCGAATCCCTCTGTCACGTCAAACACATCATCGAGATGGGTGGTGATGAATACGCCAAGCTGGGCACACCGCGCAACACTGGAACCCGCATTCTCTGTGTATCAGGGGATGTCAAAAAGCCGGGTTACTATGAGGTCGAGGTAGGCAAAATCACCATGGGCGAACTCCTCAACGATATCTGTGGTGGCCCCAAGGATGGTCGCAGCTTCAAGGCCGTGATACCTGGTGGCTCGTCCGCTAAAATCATGCGCTGCGAGGAGACCTACCAGATCAAGAACGCGGACGGCTCCCAGCAAGACCTGTCCTTTTACGATATCCCGATGGATTTCGACACGATCGCCGCCTGCGGCTCCATGGCCGGATCAGGAGGAGTCATTGTCATGGATGACTCCAGAAAAATCTCCTGGGTGCTCAACAACATCAACCACTTCTACGCCCACGAATCCTGCGGCCAGTGCACGCCATGTCGCGAGGGATCGATGTGGATGCGTAAAATATCCGACCGGATTGCCAATGGCCAGGCCACGCCCGAGGACGTGCAAACACTCGAGGACGTCGCCTACCAGATTGATGGACGCACGGTCTGCGCCTTTGGAGAGGCCGCCTCATGGCCCGTCGAGGCCATCATTTCCAAATTCCGTGACGAACTTGAAGCAGAAACCTCTGAGGACAATGAATACCTCTCCGAGGAAGCCAAACGACAACTTGCATTCATTAGCCACTAGGCCGTGGCCGAAACGCACAAACACTCACAGCAATGAGCGATTCAACTACCACCAAGCTCCCCAAAGACGCTGCCGCTGAGAAAGGCATGGTTAACGTCCAGGTCGATGGCCGATGGATTCAAGTGCCAGCGGGCACACGCATGATCGAGGCCTGCAAGATTGCACAACAAGAAGTCCCCCACTACTGCTACCACCCCAAGCTCTCGTCACCCGGCAACTGCCGCATGTGCCTGGTTCAAATGGGCATGCCGCCCAGGCCCAATCCAGGTGAGGATCCGAGCTATGACGGTGAAGGATTCCAGGAAATCAGCTGGATGCCACGTCCGGTTATCGCATGCGCCAATACTGTCACGGAGAACATGGGCATCCGCACCCAGGGTGAGTTGGTGGAGAAATGCCGCGAGGGTGTGATGGAATTCCTCCTCATCAACCACCCCTTGGATTGTCCTATTTGTGACCAGGCTGGCGAATGCAGCCTTCAGGAATTTTCCGTTGAACACGGCAAGGGAAGCTCACGCTTCAAAGAGGATAAGATCAAGAAGCCCAAGAATGTCAAAATAGGACCACGCATCCGTCTTGATGATGAGCGCTGCATTATGTGCTCCCGATGTATCCGATTCATGGATGAGGTTGCCCGGGAACCCGTGCTCGGATTTTCGGAGCGCGGCACCCACACCACCGTAGGAGTATTCCCCGGACGCGAACTCGATAACAATTACGGTCTTAATACCGTGGACCTTTGCCCGGTAGGCGCCCTCACATCGAACGATTTCCGCTTCCAGATGCGCACCTGGTTCCTCAAGGAAACACCAAGTATTGATACCAACTGCGGCACTGGCACTAACATCACCATCTGGACGCGCGGCAACAAAATATTCCGGGTCACACCTCGCCAGAATGACGCGGTCAACTCATGCTGGATGCCGGATAGCCACCGCCTCAGCTACACGTGCCCGAGCCACGAGAACCGTCTCACCAGCCCCCTGATCAAGGCCGACGGAATCCACGAGGAAACCTGTTGGAGTAACGCCATTGCAGCAGCTGCTGACGGCATCAAGCAGTTCGCGGGCAGTGAAATTGCCATCATCGCATCCGGCCAACAAACCAACGAGGAACTCTTCATGATGCGCACACTCGCTACCGAGCTCGGTGCTGAAATGATCAGTATTATTCCTCATGCACAACCATCCGATGACATGCTCATCTCCAGTGACCGCAACCCGAATACCACGGGAGCAGGTCTGATACTGGGACTTGATGACCCCTGTGAAAAGCTCGCAGCCATCAAGCAGGGCGTCGAAGACGGCTCCATCAAGGCTCTTATCGTAGCCTCCGAGGATCTTATGGATACCGTTTTCCCGAAAGAATCACTCGATGCCCTCGAGCTAATCATTTCCATCTTTCACACAACCAACGCCACCGCACAGCTCAGCGACATCGTATTGCCCGGCGCAAGCTCAGCTGAAAAGTCAGGCAGCATGGTTAACGTCTCCGGCCGTCTCCAGAAACTCAATGCCGCTTGCACACCGCCGGCGGATGCACGGGATGACTGGGAGATCATCAGCGACTTTATTCTCTCCATGACCGGGGAGACTCCTGATCAGGCACCACTCAATATCGACCAACTCTCCAAAATCACCTGCAACTCCGTTCCCCAGCTAGAGGGCAAAACGCTCGATTCCATCAGCGATCAGGGAGAAGTCATCCTTGATACGGGAGTCGGCATCCCTCTTCTCGAACGTGAAAACCAGCGCATCGCAAATGGTGAAATCGTAGGTTAGTAACCTGATCATTTCTCAACATGGACCCTGCAATTCTCTTTCTCATTCTCACAACAGCAGTGAAGATCGTCGTCTTCACCTTTATTTGCACGCTGCCTATCATCGCATACTCGACTTATGCCGAGCGGCGGGTGTCCTCCATCATCCAGGACCGCGTGGGACCCAACCGCGTGGGTATCCCGCTTACTCTATTCGGTGCAAAAAAAGACATTCCTTTCGCAGGACTGCTCCAACCTCTTGCCGATGGTTTGAAAGCATTCCTCAAGGAGGATCTGGTCCCGGCTCATGTGCGCAAGTTTTTCTTCTGGATAGCCCCTGCCCTTACCGCAGCTCCAGCATTCCTGTGCATTTGCATCATACCCTTTGGCAGCAGCATTACGGTATTTGACCAGCCTGTCAAACTGGTCATAGCTGACATTGATGCTGGCCCACTGTTTGTCTTTGCCATCGCGTCCCTGAGTGTTTACGGCATCACCTTTGCCGGCTGGGCCTCCAACAACAAATACTCTTTCCTCGGTGGCGTGAGATCCTGCGCCCAGATGATTTCCTACGAAATATCACTCGGTCTCTCACTGATTCCCGTTCTCATGGTCTTTGGCCAGCTCAACCTTTCCGACATCGTTCACTCACAAGCCCAGGGCGGGTGGACACTGCTTCCCCTTTGGAACGAGCACGGCAATATTTTTGATGCCGCTTACTGGTCCAACTGCACTGAACAGTGGTTATTGATGATCCCACTGGGAATATCCTTTATCGTTTTCACCACCTCTATTTTTGCCGAGACCAATCGCATGCCCTTTGAGCTGCCGGAGTGCGAAACCGAACTAGTCGGCGGCTACCACACTGAATATTCATCGATGAAGTTTGCCCTCTTCTTCCTCGGAGAATACGCCGCGATGATTGTTGGCTCCGCAGTTATTGTCACCCTCTTCTTTGGCGGCTGGTCGCTTGGATTTGGATTGGATGCCGCCATCTCGGAGATGGCACTTGGCGGAATCCTTCACGTGCTCATCTTCCTGACCAAGGTCATCGCCTTTGTCATCTTCTTTATTTGGGTCCGCTGGACCGTACCACGGTTCCGTTATGATCAGCTCATGAAACTCGGCTGGGTCGTCTTCTTTGAACTCGCCCTGGTTAATATTTTCATCACCGCCGGCATCATCATGATGCTGAACTAATCCATATTCTCACGCCCACGAAACATGGCCATCATCAAAATCAAACGCCCTGAGCTTACACTCGCAGAAAAACTCTATCTCCCGGCTATACTCAAGGGCCTCTGCATAACACTCGGCCATGCCATACGTTCCATGCTGGGCAAGACCCCGGGAGCCAAGAGGAATTTCAACGCCACCGGCATCGGGGTGACCATGCAGTATCCCGAAACCAAATGGGACGACCAGCTTCCCGACTACTACCGTGGCGTGCCCGCCCTGGTCACAGACGAGCAAGGCCGCGAGCGCTGTGTTTCCTGCCAATTGTGCGAGTTCATCTGTCCTCCGAAGGCCATTGCCATCATTCCCGGGGAAATTGACTCAGACGACCCATGGGCCAAAGTCGAAAAACGCCCCGAGGAATTCGATATTGATATGACGCGCTGCATTTACTGCGGCATGTGCGAGGAAGTTTGCCCTGAGCAGGCTATTTATCTACGCCAGGACTATGCCATGACCGGGCTGTCACGCTCTGAAATGGTCAATGACAAGAAGCGTCTCTACGAGATCGGCGGTGTGCGTGTAGGCCTCGTCAACAAGTGGAACGAGATCAAATAATTTCCAGACTACAACATCATGCCTTCACCATTTTTCTACATTTTCGCCGCCATGATGCTTGTTGGCGGCTTGATGGTTGTTTTCATGCGCAACCCGGTATCATCCGCACTTTCCATGGTGCTCAGCTTTCTGGGGCTCGCCGGCATCTTCATCGGCCTCAACGCCTACTTTGTTGGTATTCTTCAAATCCTCGTCTACGCGGGCGCTATCATGGTGCTGTTCATCTTCATCATCATGCTGCTCGACCTCAAAAAAGAGGAGAGCCATCACCGTAAGGGCATAGCCATCACCGCAGGTGTGCTCATCCCAGTGATGTTAATCCTCCAGCTGGTTGGGGTTATAATGACCGATCAAAGATCCCCCGAGGCCCCTGAGCTCAACCTCGAAGCTGCCGCCAAGGACTACGAGCCGGATAGTGTCATCGCCCAAAAGCTCAGTAGCGGCAGTCTCCCGGACATCCACCTCATCGGTCAGAAGCTCTTCACGGACTACAACTTCCCCCTCCAAGTCATTGCCGTTCTTCTGCTCGTTGCCACCGTGGGCTGCGTGGCACTGTCCAAAAAATCACCGGCTGCAAAAAACAGCGACAAACCTGATAACCGCTAAGCTCTCATGCCTACACCTTCGATCAACGAATACCTCATGATATCAGGCCTGCTTTTTGCCATTGGCCTTGGCGGAGTCATTATACGTCGCAATATCATTGTAATCTTCATGTGCCTCGAGCTCATGCTGGCAGCAGCGTCACTGACCTTGGTGGCTTTTTCCCGATTTCATTTAACCGGCAACGGCCTGCCTGACTACGATGGCCAAATGCTTGTCTTTTTCATCATTACAGTCGCTGCCGCTGAAGTTGCCGTTGGCCTTGCAATCATTGTTTCTCTCTATCGCGCGAGACAAAGCATCCACACTGACGAGCTCACCTCGCTCAGAGGCTAAGCCATAAACTTCCGAAGCGATTTTCCATACCTGCTCAGTATTTCCACATGAATCCTTGGTTACTTCTCATTCTACCTATCGCCAGTGCTGTAATCATCCAGCTCGGCCTCAAACGCAACGCCATGGCATCGGCCTTATTATCGACTCTGTCGGTCGTAAGCACCTTTGTCATCGCACTCATCATGCTTGCCGGTGATGTCTCCGCAACCGCTATTGAGTGGATCAACATCCCCGGCCTGAGCCTGGAGATCGGCCTCGAGCTCGACCAACTTGCAAAGGGCATGATGATTGTCGTCACCGGTATTGGCATGCTGGTTCACATTTTCTCCCTGGGCTATATGAAGGACGACGAGGCCAAGGCACGCTACTTTGGTGGACTCTCGCTCTTCATGTTCTCCATGACAGGCATCGTGCTCGCCTCGAACTTCATCATGATGTTCATTTTCTGGGAGCTTGTAGGTCTATCCTCATACTTGCTCATCGGTCATTGGTATCAGAAAGACTCTGCAGCTGATGCTGCCAAGAAAGCATTTCTCACCAACCGTATTGGTGACTTTGGCTTCATGATCGGCATCCTCATGCTCTGGGGCATCATGGGCACGGTGGTGTTTGCAGATATGGACGGCAGCAAATTTTCACCTTTCTGCACATGCCTCATAGGCACGATCGTCTTGCTTATCTTCTGTGGCGCGGTGGGTAAATCCGCCCAACTTCCGCTGCATGTCTGGCTTCCCGATGCCATGGAGGGTCCCACACCCGTTTCCGCCCTGATTCACGCCGCGACCATGGTGGCAGCAGGTGTCTACATGATGGCGAGGCTTTACGTAGCGGTAGGTACGGAGCTTCTCCCCGCATGGTCATCAGACACCATTGCATGGGTGGGCGGACTTACATCCCTTCTGGCAGCCCTGATGGCCACCCAGCAGAATGACATCAAGAAAATCCTCGCTTACTCGACCCTGTCCCAGCTTGGCTACATGGTCATGGCTGTGGGACTGGTTGCTCCCGAGGCCGGCATGTTCCACCTCTTCACTCACGCCTGGTTCAAGGCTCTCCTGTTCCTCGGCTCAGGTGCTGTCATCTACGCCTGTCATCATGAGCAGGATATCTGGAAAATGGGCGGACTGCTCAAGAGGATGCCTATCACATCCATCACCTTTCTGATCGGCACCATGGCCCTGACTGCTGTTCCCTTCACCGCAGGATTCTATTCCAAAGAAGGCATTCTCCATGCTGCCCATCATCAACCCCTGTTCTGGGTTGCCGCCTTTGTGGCCTTACTCACAACTTTCTACATGTTCCGCCTGTTCATCATTGCCTTCCTGGGCAAACCACGTGAGCACGGAGCAGAGGAAGCCTCCGAGGTGCCCCTTCTGATGTCTGCCCCCCTGGTCATTCTGGCAATCATGTCCTTTGCTGCACCGCATATTGGACAGATCTTCCCTGTGGCATCATCATGGAGCCTTGAATTCGACGTTATGCCTCACTTGGACGATCCCGTCTTTTGGATCTCCATTGCTGCTTTTGCCATCGGTGCTACACTTGCGTTTTTGCTCTACAACGGGAAAGACAAAGACCCACTGAACATCCCTTTGTTCCGCAACAAGTTCTACTTTGATGAGCTCTACGCCTGGCTTGTCAAAATTTTCCAGGATGCCTTCGCAGCGATCGTTCATTTCCTCGATGCATTTATCATCAACGCCATGATCGTTGGCGGCCTCTCCCGCACCGCAACGGGCATCGGCAATTTTTTCCGCAGGTATGCCCAGTCAGGCAGCCTCAGCGGCTATGCCTTCCTCATGGCGGTTGGAGCCTTGCTTGTGATCTATTTTACCGTTTTTGCATCCAGATAATCTGCGCCATCGGGCCATTAAGACTCATACCTTCTTACCATGCTACTTGTTCTCATTCTTATTCCGCTGCTGGCTGCCATAGGTATTCTGGGTGGACTGCCTGCAAGGCTCACAGCGATCATTGCAGCGTTAGCAAATATCCTTGTTGCCACGTTCACCCTTTCCTGCACGGCTTGTTCACACGGCTTTAGTCTGGAGGTTCTCTCCGACCCCCAAATCAATTTATCCCTGGGGCTCACTGGAATCAGTGCCGTGATGCTCATTCTGAGTGTTATCGTCACTCTCGCCGCCGTTTACAGCGGCAAGTGTCCTGACGGGCGTGAGAAGCTCTGGTATTCAAGCACCCTCTTTATTGCCGCTGGAGCCATTGGCGCATTCCTCTCCACAGACGTCTTTTTCTTCTATGCCTTCCACGAATTGGCGCTCATCCCCACCTTTTTGATGATTGGCATACTGGGCAAGGGTGACCGCAAGGAAGCAGCCTGGAAAATCACCATCTACCTCGCCTTCGGATCCATCATTTTACTCGTTGGTCTTCTCATGGTCACTCTCAACACTGGCAGTTTTGCCTTTAGTGACCTGAAAGCCGTTCATGCCTCCGACCAGAATACCGTGGCACTCCTACTTATTATCGGCTTTGGCACCCTGGTATCGCTTTTCCCTCTGCACAGCTGGGCAGCACCCGCATACGCAAGTGCTCCCACCCCGGTTGCCATGCTTCATGCGGGAGTCATGAAGAAATTTGGCCTCTATGGACTTCTTGTTATTGGCATGAAGGTAGCTCCAGACGGCATGCTCCACTGGCTTCCGTGGATATGCGTGCTACTTCTTGGAAACATCATCTGGGTCGGCCTTGTCACCATCAACCAGAAGCGCCTCGACCTCATGCTGGGTAATTCCTCGGTGATGCACATGGGTTATATCTTCCTCGCCATTGCCGCCCTCTCAGCCAACGCCGAGAATACAATTGCCGAACCTGCCGCGGTGCTTCTGATGTTCGCTCACGGAATATCCATTGCCATGCTGTTTTCCCTCAGCTCACTGGTTGAGAAAAAAACCGGCACGCTTGAAATCTCCCAACTCGGCGGTCTGGCCAAAAACGCACCGGCTCTCGCGTTCCTCTTTGGCTTGGCCGGCATGGCTTCCATTGGACTTCCCGGCCTTGCCAACTTCGCAGGCGAAGTCATGGTATTCTTTGCAGGCTTTGCTGACTGGAAACCGGGTGAAGACCTGGGATGGGTTCAAATCACGACCATTATTGCCCTCTGGGGTGTGGTAATCAGCGCTGTCTATATGTTACGCGCCTATCGCAACACCTTCCAAGGCCCAGTCGTAAAATCGACAGAACGCGCAGACGATATTCATTACTGTGAAAAAATCCCTGCCTACATTCTCGCCGCGATCCTACTCATTGTCGGCGTTTATCCAAAAATCATTCTCCAGTTCGTCTCCAACTGACAAACACCCAGGGACATTCAAGTTTTCTCCACTATCACCATGCAAGCTCACCTGATTGAATTCATCACCGTTGGCTTTGGCCTCCTCCTGCTGATGTATGAGGCCTTTTCCAAGAGCAATAAATCACAGATTGGACTCGTTGCCGCTGCAGGACTTGCCGTTATCCTGGTGATGCTCTTTTGCCCGGCTCCATCTTGCTGTGGAGTGCCCGCATGGATGGAGCGCTTTTACACCGACAACCAGATCGCCCGATTCTATAAGATCATCGCTGTGAGCAGCACGATTCTCGTACTCCTCATGGCAGTGGATTTCCATAAGGTTCTTGACAGGTTCACTGCCGGAGACGAGCAAGGCTCAGGCACAGGTGAATTTTACTGCCTGCCGGTTTTCGCCTGTGCGGGCCTCATGTGGATGGCATCCGCCACGGATCTTGTCTCCGTCTTTGTCTCACTCGAGTTGGCAACCATCACCTTCTATGTCATGGTTGCCTACATGCGACGCAATGTCGGCTCTCTTGAAGCAGGTGTTAAATACCTCATCCTCGGTGCTCTTTCCACCGGCTTCCTCGTTTACGGCATCGCATGGCTCTATGGAGCCATGGGAACGACCAATATATCGGAATTCTCCAGGGTATTAGCAGACAAGACCTACAACCCAAACTACCTCCTCTTTGGCATCGCCCTGATTCTGATTGCCCTGGGCTTCAAGGTCGGCGCTGTTCCCATGCAGCTATGGATCCCGGACGTTTACCAAGGTGCCCCGACACCCATCACCGCCTATCTCTCTGTAGCTTCCAAGGCTGCCGGTTTCATCGTTCTCATCACCATCATTGGGCCATTTCTCAATGCTGAGACAGCACTCGGCACTTCCGTCATTAGCATTCTAGCCATTATGGCCGGGGCAACGCTGCTTTACGGCAACCTTGCTGCCATCCCCCAAACCAACTTCAAAAGGCTACTTGCCTACTCCTCCATCGCGCACGCAGGATTCCTGCTCATGGGTATCGCCAGCGGCGCCTTCATTGAGGTATCCTTCTACCTCGGGACCTATTTAGTGATGACCTTTGCTGCTTTCTTCATACTTGCCTTGGTACGTTCTGAGGAAGAAAGCGATGAGATTGAGGCCTTTGATGGGCTCGCCTCGCGCAATCCCATGCTAGCCCTTGCGCTAACCATAGCCATGGCTGCACTGGCAGGCATTCCCCTCACTGCCGGCTTCTGGGGTAAATTCTTCATGTTCCAGTCCGCTTTGATTGCCGGGCTCTCATGGTGGCTTATTGCCATTGCCTTCATCAGTGTTGCTGCCGGCTTTTACTACTATCTGAAAGTCGTGCGAGCGATGTACTGGCATTCGCCAAAAAACAATGCAGCCGAGCCTCTGGTGGTGCCAACCATCACCAGGCTTGTTCTCATCCTGCTCACCGCAGTCATCCTTGTTCTGGGCATTTACCCGCAGCCTGTGATGGACCTGCTTGGCCAGTGAATTTGCCGGGCCAGTTCAGGTGACTTTGCGATCTTGTCCTGCAACCCATCACACTGTAGGGTGGCCACATAATGAATGTGGTTTTACTATCTTTACTTACCGGCCTTTTGGTAGGCATCCTCTTCACTGCCCTTAAGTTGCCGTTACCAGCACCTAATGCGCTGGCTGGCGTAGTGGGCATTCTGGGTATTTATCTAGGCTCTGTTATCTGGCCGATCATTAGCAAGTTCCTCTCCTAACCATGCTCCCTCAGGAGGTCATAAGGCGCAAACGTGACGGGCACGAACTCAGCACAGAAGAGCTTCGTTTTTTCGCCAATGGCATCGCCAATAATTCCATCAGTGAAGGCCAAATAGCAGCCTTTGCCATGGCTGTCTATTTCCGGGGCATGAAGCCCGATGAAGCCGCCGCGCTGACTCTTGCCATGCGTGATACGGGCGAGATCCTCGACTGGCGGGATCTCGACTTACCGGGCCCCGTTGTAGACAAACACTCAACCGGAGGTGTCGGGGACAGCGTCTCACTAATGCTGGGCCCCATGATCGCAGCCTGCGGCGGCTATGTGCCGATGATCTCAGGCCGCGGCCTCGGCCACACAGGCGGAACTCTCGACAAGCTCGATTCAATACCGGGATACAACTCAACTCCCGACACGTGTCTCTTCCGAAAAACCGTGCGTGAATGCGGAGTCGCCATCATCGGGCAGACGGGAAACCTCGCCCCGGCTGACAAGCGATTTTACGCAACCCGGGACATCACCGCGACGGTCGAATCCGCCCCCCTGATTACAGCGTCTATTCTCTCAAAGAAATTTGCCGCTGGCCTAGAGTATCTGGTCATGGACATCAAGACCGGCTCCGGGTCCTTTTTGCCTGGCTATGAAGCCTCCCGGGAGCTAGCCCTCAGTATTACCAAAGTAGCCAATACCGCGGGGGTGAAAACCACTTCCCTGCTCACCGACATGAACCAATGCCTCGGATTCAATGCCGGCAATGCTCTGGAAATGCGGGAAGCCATTGAATTCCTCACCGGCAAAAACCAAAGCCCCAGGCTCAAGGAGGTTGTTTTTGCCCTGTCAGCAGAGCTGCTGGTCATCGCAAACATTAGCAGCGGCACCGACAAGGCAACAGCCATGCTCAATCAAGCACTGGAGAGCGGATCTGCCGCCGAGACCTTCGCCAGAATGGTAACGGCCCTCGGAGGGCCTGCGAATTTGATAGATCATTATGACACCTTGCTGCCACGGGCTCCCGTGGTCCGCCCATTGATGTCTGCGACTAAAGGCTACGTCAGCCATATTGACACCCGGGCCCTCGGCCTTTGCGTGGTCCAGCTGGGTGGTGGCAGAACCAGGGCCGAGGACAGCATTGACCCGGCGGTTGGTCTGGAAAACGTCATTTCCATTGGGGACTCATCTGACCAGCCCATTGCAACAATCCATGCCCATGGCGAGGCAAGCTGGCAGGAAGCCGCCAATGCCTTGAAGAGCTGCATCACCTTCGGAGATTCGCGCCAAGAAGCCCCTAAGTTGATCCATGAAATTTTCCATTAAACGCCCCGGTATCACCAAGCCGATATGAAGCAAATACGCCGTATCATCGTGCTCGTGCTCGATTCACTTGGGATTGGAGCCTCAGCAGATGCTCATCACTTTGGTGATGAAGGGGCTGACACTCTCGGACATATTGCGCAGGCCTTCGCCAAAGACCGGCCTTTGCATTTACCCCACATGAGCAATCTCGGCCTGGCTCACGCTTACCATACAAGCACTGGAAACTTTCCTGCCGGAATCAAAATCCCCCAACAACTCACAGGCTCCTACGCTTGCGCCAAGGAAATATCATCCGGCAAAGACACCCCCAGTGGCCACTGGGAAATGATGGGAGTTCCTGCATTGTGGGACTGGGGATACTTCGAGCAATCAGAAAACTCTTTTCCCCGGGAGATTCTCGATGAGATTGTTCTGCGCTCGGAAATTCCGGGATACCTCGGCAACTGCCATGCTTCAGGAACAGAAATCATCGCCCGACTTGGCGAGGAGCACATGAAAACCGGCAAGCCCATCTTTTACACCTCGGCAGACAGCGTATTCCAAATCGCCTGTCATGAGGAGAGTTTCGGCCTCGAAAGGCTCTACAGCCTATGTGAAATATGTCGTGAAATTCTCAACCCTCTCAACATAGGCCGGGTCATCGCACGCCCCTTTGCGGGGAGCTCAGCGGAAAATTTTGAGCGCACTGGAAACCGCCATGATTATTCTCTCAAGCCGCCCTCTGCCACCGTTCTTCAAAAACTCGTTGCCAGTGGCGGCACTGTCATTGGCGTGGGTAAAGTCGGTGACATTTTCGCCCATACCGGCATGAGTGAAGAGATACGCGCCAGCGGGCACCCTGATCTATGGCGAGAAACCCTCGCCGCGATGGAGAGAACAAACACAGATGACAACAAGCAAACCGTCATCATGACCAACTTTGTCGATTTTGACGCAGTTTATGGCCACCGTCGCGATGTCATTGGCTATGGCAAGGCACTGGAAGAATTTGATCGTCAACTGCCGCTCTTATTTGAGAAACTCAATTCTGATGACTTACTCATTCTCACTGCCGACCACGGCAATGACCCCACATGGCATGGCACAGACCACACCCGCGAGCACGTCCCTGTTCTACTCTACCGACCTGGCCTGCAGCCGGACAACCTCGGGTTCAGAGAAACTTTCGCTGATATCGCCCAAACCATATCCTGCCAATTCAAGTTATCACCATGCGAGCATGGCGAACCCTTTGATTTAAAAAGCTAATACCATCCTGCCTGCCAATGACGCCACATATTGAAGCCAAACCGGGAGATTTTGCCTCTACATGCCTTCTGCCGGGCGATCCACTCCGTGCTGAATATATTGCCGAGACCTTTCTAAGCGATGTCAGGAGGGTCAACTCCATACGAAACATGCTGGCTTTCACCGGCAAGTTTCAAAGCACACCGGTATCGGTCATGGGAACGGGCATGGGCATTCCCTCGATATCGATCTACGCCACTGAGCTGATTACAGAATATGGCGTCAAAAACCTCATCCGGGTGGGAAGTTGTGGCGCTGTGAGCCCCTCCATCAAAATCCGTGATATCCTCATCGGCACGGGAGCGAGCACGGATTCCGGGGTAAATCGCCAGCGCTTCCAAGGTCATGACTTTGCAGCAATCGCAGACTACCACCTGACCAAAGCTCTGAACTCGGCCGCCGAGATACTTGGTATCGAGGTGAAAAACGGCAATCTCTTTTCCGCAGATCTCTTCTACACACCAAATTCATCCATGTTTGATACCATGGAGAAAATGAACATTCTCGGTATTGAAATGGAGGCAGCGGGTCTCTACGGACTTGCCGCCCAATATGGGTCCAGGGCCGCAACCATTTGCACGGTTTCTGATCACATCCGCACGGGAGAGGCAACCAGCCCGGAAGAACGCACATCCAGCTTTGAGGACATGATGAAAATCGCGCTCCATGCTACAAAGGATATTGACGCTCTCAAATAGTCATGAATCCAAACGAACTCGCCCTACTGGCATCGAAGGCACGCCTTCATGCCTACGCCCCCTATTCAAAATTCAAGGTGGGCGCCGCGCTATTAACGGGCAATAATGCAGTTTACACGGGTTGTAATGTTGAGAATGCATCCTACAGTATGAGCCTGTGCGCTGAGCGTGTTGCTGTTGGCAAAGCCATTTCCGAAGGTCACAAATCATTGAAAGCCATCGCACTTTCCATGACAGGCTCGGGAAGCCCCTGTGGCGCATGCAGGCAGGTCCTTCATGAGTTCAACCCCTCCTTGCAGGTCTATTTGGCGGACGAATCGGGTAACATCCACCGTGAGACCACTCTCAGTGAGTTGATTCCGAACGCCTTCGGCCCGGAAAACCTGGATTAAGCGCGACTATTCCCTTTAACCGCGGCTAAAATTCACGTATCTCCCATGTGACAAGCCACCACTATCAATGCGCGTATTTTTCATACTCTTTGGCAAGGAATTCAAAAACTACTTCATGACCCCGTTTGGGTGGGTGATAATGGCCCTTGTCTCCCTCATGCAAGGCCTCTCAATGACCACCGCCATCGAGAAAATGAAGGATGCCCCTCTGAGTGAAAATTTCCTCTTCATAGCATTCAGCTCGCCTAATTTCTGGTTTTATTTCCTCTTTATATTCCCCCTACTCACCATGCGGCTCTTCGCAGAGGAGGAAAAAACAGGAACTCTGGAAACACTGATGACTGCACCCGTCACCAGTGTGCAGGTTGTTTTGGCCAAATACCTGGCTGCATTTGCCTTCTACGCCTTACTCTGGCTCCCCATTCTTCTTCACCTTGAGATATTCACAATGGTAACGGGCAACCCAGCCCCCTATGAGACCGGGCATTTACTGGCAAGCTATGCCATCCTCTTGCTCATTGGCTGCTTCCTCCTGGCCATTGGCTGCTTTGCATCCACCTTGAGCTCAAGTCAGATAGTGGCTGGCATTATCACCATCGCGATCATTGTCATCCTCTTTTTCATGGGTTTCGTTCCATATTACACAGGCGAAGGCTTTCAAGCAGTCGCGGTGTTTCACTATGTGGCGATTCAAGAGCACCTTGCACTTTATACCCGTGGGGTCATTGATAGCAGACCTGCCGTATACTATCTGAGCATGGCCGCCTTCTTCCTTTTTTTAACCCATCTGACCTTGGACTTCCGTCGTTGGAAATCCTGATCACTCGCCTGCCCTCCCATGACTGACTCTTCCAGATACTCATCAGCTGCACGCCCGGTTCGACGTGTCGGACAGTCGCTTAACGTCATCATTCAGATATGTCTGTTTGTCATTGTTATCATAGCTGCCAATTACCTTAGCTGCGCGCACCACAAGCGCTACGATTTCACTGAGAAAAAAGACTTCACCCTCTCAAGCTTCAGCAAGAAATTTTTAAACAGCGAGACTCTCCAAAAACGGGAAAGCCCCGTGAAAATCTTTGCAGTCATGCGCCGCACATCACCTCATTATGCGCGGATATACCATTTGCTTGATGAATACAAACGTGTCTCAGGAAATGCCATCAACCTCGAGTTTATTGACCCACTGCGTCAAACAGACAAGACCCTTGAGCTGGAAGCTATCTACGGCATTCAATACATCGAGGACATGATTTTCATCGATGCAAGTATTGAGCCAGACGCAGCCTCTGAGAACAGTGAACAAGCACCTACCACCTCCCCTACTGCAGACCTCGTCGCGACAGAGGCCACGCAAACTGAAGATCCAGAGCAGCAAAAATCACGGCATCTCCGCATCCTGCGGGTTTCCGATCTCTACTTGCAGGACGACAATCAAGCGATTGTTGCCTGGCAGGATGAAGACATGCTTACCTCCAACCTGATCAGCTCGCTTGAGGGCTCGCCCAGAAAGATTTACCTCGCAGCGGACAAAATGAATCTCGACGCGGATGATGGCGAACCTGCATGGATCATACTCGCCCGCATCCTGCTGGAGCAGAACATTGAGCTCCGCCCGGTCCGTCTCGCTGAAATAGATGCCATACCTGAGGACGCCGAGGGATTTGCCCTGATTGGGCCCAGCTATGACCTCACTGAGCGTGAGTTGAAAATTCTTACCGACTATTGGGACAGGCAGCAATCGGCTCTCTTCATCACTCTGGATCCGACAGCCAAACTCGATAATTTGAGAATCTTTCTGCGCAGTTACGGTGTCACACCGCGCAATGATCGCATCATTTCTGTCAAAGACGGACAAGCTCTCTCGAATGTGGAAAGCATTTTTTCAAGGGGTGCTGAGATCAATCTCGAACTAGGCGGTAAATCCACTGTGTTTGAAGGAGCAAGTTGCAGTTTTGAAGTAAGGGAGAATGATGACAGGCTTCTCAATAAACGCATCCAACCTATAGCTCTCGCTCAAGCGGCATCGGGCTGGTGGGGTGAAACCCGTTTCAATGAACAAAACCCGGCCTGGAATCCAGAAGAAGACTACGCTGGACCATTGTATCTTGCCGCAGCAGTCTTACGTGGTCAGGCGACATCGGACGAGACCGCCAACCTCGTTTCCAAAATGGTTGTCATCGGCAACACTGACTTCCTTGCAACACGCAAAACACGTCCGGAACAAGCTGACTTCATTAAATCCAGCGTCAATTGGCTCATTGGGCGTGAGGATCTTATCGGCATTGGGCCCAGAAAACTCCACAGGCATAAAATGACGATTCTTCCTGCTCATAATGCTTTTATCACAAAGGTCGTTCTCATTTTCATCCCTGCCGTGGCACTACTCATATCGTTGATTGTGTGGAATACACGCCGCGCTTAGCCCGCCTGTCCGATTTTTGATTGTGCGTATTTCCTCCACCATTTTTTTGGCTGTCATTGCTCTCGCCCTGAGTGCTGCGGCCATTCTTTTTACCGGTGACCAATACCGAAACATGCTCTTTGGCAAACCTCAGGCGCTTCCAGGTGAACACCTTTTTGCTGCAGAGACACTCGACCGGGTCAGGGAAATCACCCTCACCAATAGTGATGGCGATATTGCCAACTTCGTCCTCAATGAAAATTACTGGCAAGCAACCGAACCATGGGCAGATCGGGCAGACCCGCTCCACATGAGGGCACTCGTACAGTTCACGGCACTTCTTAAGATAGAAGACATTATTCCGGCACGCGAACTATCGATCGAGGAATGCGGCCTCTCAAACGGGCATGTCAAAGTCACAATGCGCGACAACAAGGGGACAATCATCTGTGATTACCTGATTGGACGTCAAACGGCATGGCGCATAGGCAATGAAGAGCTCAAAACCTCCACGCCCACTATTTTCATTCAAACCTTCCAGCAAGGTCTCGAGGAAAATGTCTACGTTTGCAGTGAGGCGTCAGCTGACTCGATCCATAAGCTTTTTAACAACCAATTCGAGCGGTTCAGGGACCATCACCCGTTTTATTTCAACCCCCACTATCTGGAAAGTATACGTGTTCAAAGCACGCAGGGTGATGTTGTAATATCGCGTCAGGACGTGACCTCTGCATGGTCTATAACCAAGCCCCTCGAGCTGCGCATTGACCCCGGGAGTTTGCAAAACCTCTTCACCGATCTCGCTCAATTGACAGCAATCCAGGTCGAGGACCGCGCCAATGTCACCTTGCCCAGTGGCGAGGGCGCCACTGCCCAAGCTCGTGAACTATCCATCCAGTTTGCAAATACCGGCAATGAAACCATATTGCGCATATACCCACCAGCTGAGGAGAACGATACCACAGCTCTGGCAACTGTCAGCGACCGTCCCGACGCGGTATTTCAACTTCCGCTCACTGCTGCTGTAGCTCAACCCAACACCACATCGCTGAGCAAGCTTGAGCTGGGGGTCAACGATTTGCGCGCCAAGACAATGACTCACTTGAACGGCCCTCAACTCAAAACGGTTATTTTGAAGCCAAAAGGACTGATGCCAGTAATGCTCCAGCGCACCCCAAAAACCACGTGGCGCGTGCTTCGCAAGTCAGGCTGGCAAGAGGCCAACCAGGATGCCGTGATCAATCTCATGACCGCGTTCACCAGAGACCACGTGCAAAAGTTTGTCACGGATGCCGCCACGGATTTGACTCCCTACGGACTCAACCAACCCGACCAACCCTTCCTGCAAATAGCTTTTATCAGCTTCAAGGATGAAAGTATGAGGGTCGCTTTTGGCCGTGATCCTGAGAACGAGAACATCTATGCCCACATAGTAGGAAAACCCAATATCTGGCAAATCAGCCCGGAAACCATGGCAAAGATAGCACAGCAGTCATGGCAATGGCGCACATCGCACGTCTGGCATATTCCAAAAATCGACATTCAGAAAATCACTATTGAAAAAAGAGACCATCCAACTACCGAACTTCATTACGATCACTTTACCGGCAAGTGGACTGCGGAACAGAACGGGCAAAATGCTTCTGCCAACCTTAATCCCAACAGGGCCGACAAACTGCTCTCTTGCATCGATTCACTAAAGACGAGCCGATGGCTCGGTCCCCTTCACCCCCAGGCCATGATGGCCCTTCAGGAACCAGACGTGACCATTGCTATCACTCTTCGCCAATATGACAATGATGGCAACGACCTGCCCCCTATTGTGAAAACATTAACCATCTCACAAACCCCGGGCGGCTATATTACATTTGCCAAGGTGGATACATCGCCTATCAATCCAGAGGATGATGTAATCAGTTACTTCCTTCTATCACCCGAATCCGTCAAAAAACTCAACGTTGATCTTTTTGAATAAATCATCTCACAGCATGTCTTCCATCGAT